>DASXGC010000169.1:0-22049 GCA_036489235.1 Vicinamibacterales bacterium | reverse complement strand
CCGTGACTTCGCTGATCGGCGGCACCTGTCCGAGCGACAGGTATTCGTCGAAGCGCTTGGCCGACAGTCCATCGGCAGCGCAGTTCAGCAGCGCGACAAATGCCCGTCCGGCAGGATCCGGACGACGGGTGCCGCGATCGAAATACACCGGCACATCGGCGCGGGCGCACGCGTGTTCGAGGAGGCCGAGGTAATGTTGCGGCGCGCGCAGGAACACCGCCATCTCGTCGAACGGCACACCTCGCGCCGCCTCATCGAGCACACGGCGGACGATCTCGACCGCCTCCCGTCCTTCGCCCGGCGCCGAGAACAACCTGACATCCCCGGACGCCTCGCGGACAGGCGGCCGTTCGGTCTGAAAGACAAAACGGCGCAGGCACTCGAGGTCAGAACTTTGAACGTTGAGATCGGCGGAAGAATCGAGCCGCTCAACCCGCCCGCCGAGCTTTTCAAGCGCGTCGAGCGCGCCAGTGTCGCCGTCAGCAACCGTTGCAAGAACGTCCGGCGATCCGGCAATCAGCGCAGCCGCAAACTCCCGCTCGGCGCGCGAATCGAGCGGCACGTCGAGCAGCACGATTGGCAGGTTCGCCCAGCGCACGAGACCATCGCGACACGCCTGGGCGGCAAACCGGTAGAGCGACGCGCGATCGTCAACCGCGGCGTGACGGAACTGTTCCTCAACCCGCGCCATCAGCATCGACAAATCGGTCAGGACCAGGGACGAAGGACCATGGACGGACAGAGAACCAGGGACGGACCGAGGACCATGAACGGACCAAGAACCAGGCACCAAGTCCGAAGGACCAACCCCCGCCAGCCGCAGCTCGTGCAGCGTTCTCGCAAGCGCCTTTGGAAAGCCGGGCATCGAAGCGACCGGGGCGAAGTACTCCAGCTCTCCGGCCGCGACCGCGTCGAACACTGCGCGCGCCGCGATCGCTTCGGCCCCGGCCTGCGTACCGGGAACAGTCGTCACGCTGACGCGTGCGGCGGCGGACCGCACGGCGAGCTCGGTCAGGCTGAATCGCGTCAGGCCGAAGGTCGCGCCTGCGTCGCGCGCGATGGCGCGTGCCAGATCGTCTGCGGCTCCGCGCGAGGCGCCGACAATCGCGAGCTCCGAAGCTGGAGGGAATCCGGCGATGAATGCGCGCGCTGCGTCGAGGCGCGCCGCGGCGGAAGTGGAGGTGACGATGCGCACGGCTTTCTCCTTCCGGACACCATGCCGGACTCTCGGGAACCGCGGCGCTCGCCGCGGGCGGCTGTCGGATTCTACATCGTCCCGATCACAAAACCACGATGAACACTAGCGGTTGGGTTCCAGGTGAGGATCGCTGGCGGGGACGCGAACGTGGAAATAGCCGTCCGCCTCTTGAACGGCAATCGGCGCACCGAACGCGTCGGTCAGTCCCGACGCTGTCAACACATCTCTCTTTGTCCCATCGGAGACGATGCGACCGTTCTTGAGCAGGATGACGCGTGACACCTCGGGAATGATCTCCTCGACGTGGTGGGTCACGATCAGCAGGGTCGTGCCTTGCCGTGCGAGCGCGCGCACGCGCTCCATGAACTGATGCCGCGCGACGACGTCGAGCCCACGCGTCGGTTCGTCGAGGACCAGCGCCTTCGGTTGCTGGACCAGCGCGCGTGCAATCAGCACGCGCCGGGCCTCTCCGGTCGACATCGTGTCCAGCATCTGTCCCGCGAGCGATCCGGCACCGACCCGGTCGAGTGCCTCGGCCGCCTGTCGCCGCATCGCCGCTGTGATGCGCTGATGCGCGAATATCCCGTAACTCGCGAAGTAGCCCGAGAGGACCGCGTCCAGACCGGTGATGACGCCGTTCGAATTGCCGTGGACGAATCGATCGTGCAGGTCGGCAGACACGATGCCGAGCTGGGCGCGAAGCGTAAAGACATCCCAGCGTTCCTGACCGAACACACGAATCGGCGGCAGATCGCGATCCGTTGCCAGCGGATACTGCTGCAACGTCAGGAGCTTGATGAACGTGGACTTGCCGGCGCCGTTGGGACCGAGAATCGCCGTGTGTTCGCCAGAAGAAATGGTGAGTGTGAGGTCGTCGAGCACGCGAACGCCACCCAGTACGACGGACGCGTGATGCAGTTCGAGTAGAGGACTGGATGTCAACTGATGACGGCCTGGCGATTTGACGTGACGAAGGTCAGCGGATGCGCCAGCCGTTCACGGGGCCGCCGTGGAAGAAGACGGCCGGCGTCATCACGCCGTCCTTCTTGAACACCTGGCCATCCTTCATCACGAACTGAACGTTGCGCAGCGCATCGATATCGCTCAAGGGATCGCCCGGAACCGCAATCAGGTCCGCGAAATATCCCGCCTTGATTGGTCCGCGCGTCTTCTCGGTCTCGCTGACCTTGTAGCCACCGATGGTCATCGCGCGCAGGATATCCACGTTCGGAATACCTGCGTCCTTCCAGGTCTTGAGAAATTCGATGCACACTTCGCCGCGGGTCTTGCCGACCACGTAGTAGTCGGCGTCGGTCGAAAACGTCAGCGGCACCTTCTTCGCGTACGCGTCCTTCAGGCTGTCCACTGTGCGCTTGTAGGCCTGCGCGGACACAGGATGACCGGCCAGCGTATCCGGCGTGTCGGTACCGGCGCGATAGATGCCCTTCTGCGCCATCAGCGTATGCATCTCCTCGTTCAATCCGGTCGAGTGCGCAATCGACCAGATGCCGGCGTCGATCGCGGCCTTCGCGCCGTTCAGGGTCTGGACGTGCCCCTCGACCTTCAGCCCCGACTTGGCGGCTTCGCGAATCACGAGTCGGATCTCGTCGGCGGTATACCCGTACGGCTTGCAGTCGACGCAGATTTTGATCACCTTCGCGCCGAACAGGACGTTCTGGCGAATCGCCTTGACGATCTCGTCCGGGGTGTCGGCGTCGAGGTACTCCGGGTAGACGATGCCGTGCTCCTTCGCCATTTCGGGCGTCGGATAGAACTGGCCGCCCATTCCGCCGATGATGATGCCGGAGTTGATGATGGTCGGGCCCGGCACCCAGCCCTGCTCGATCCCCTGACGCAAGGCCGTGTCCGCGTAGTTGCCGTTGTTGCCCATGTCGCGCACGATCGTGAACCCGGACGACAGCATCTGGATGCCGTTGGAGACAGCCTGGATCGCACGCAGCGCGGTCGAGTCCTGCACGTAGGTGAAGTAGTAGAAGTTGTTTTCCGGCTCCGGCTTGTAGGTGAGCGCCAGATGATTGTGCGCATCGACCAGCCCGGGCATCACGGTCATCTGCGACAGGTCGATGACCTGGGCGCCGGCCGGGATGGCGACGTTCGCGCCGACCTCTCGAATCTTCGTGCCTTCGACAACGATGATCTGATTCGTGAGCATGCGACCGGCTTCCGGATCGAGTAATCGTCCGGCCCGAATCGCGGTGATCTGTGGCGCTGGCGATTGAGCGGCGAGCGTGCCGCAGGCGAGCACACACACGAGGAGCGAGATCACGACACGTCGCATGGGAACTCCGATCGAATGCTTCAGGGCTGTTCTGCGGCCGTCGAGACCTTGCCACTCGACTGACGGGTGTATTTGTTGAACCAGCTCATCATGTACAGCTGCGTCCGGATGTAATTCGACGGCTTCGATCCGGTGCCGTGGAATTCCTCGTTGAACTGGAGGAGCTTCACCGGCACGCCCTTCACTTTCAGCGCCGAATAATATTCCTCGGTTTGCGGCATCGGCGTTCGCCGATCGAGCACGCCGGTCATCAGCAACGTCGGCGTGGTCACCCTGCCGACCGACATCAGCGAGGAGTGCGACAGCCAGTCCGAGGGATCCTCCCAGAACGGCTTCTTGAAAAAGCTGTAGGTGAACAACGGCACGTCGGTGTGTCCGGCCATGCTCAACCAGTCGATCACCGGGCAGCGAACGGCCGCCGCGGCGAAACGATCGGTGTGACCGATCACCCAACTCGAAAGCACGCCGCCACCGCTGCAGCCCGAGACATACATGCGCGACGTGTCGATGTATCCCTTGCCAACCACGGTGTCCACCCCGGCCATCAGGTCGTCGTAATCAGGCCCGGGGTAGTCATGGTCGATCCCGTTGGCGAAGGCTCCGCCGTAGCCGGTGCTGCCGCGCGGGTTGACGAACAGAACCACGAACCCGTTCGCCGCGAAGTTCTGGAACATGTAGTTGAACGCGACGTTGTACATCGAGAACGGCCCGCCGTGAATCTCGAGGATGAGCGGGTATTTCTTGGTCGCGTCGAACGACGGCGGCTTGACGATCCAGCCCTGGATCTGGGCGTCACCGGACGACTTGTAGCTGATCTCCTCGGACTTCGCGAGCTGTTTGCCTTGCAAGACATCGCCGTTGACGTCGGTCAACCTGGTGACCTGTCCGGGCTGCTTCAGGTTGACGCGCACGACGTCCTGCGGGTGATCGAGGTCGGCCGAGATGCCCACGGCGACGAGGTCCTTCGACACGGAATCGAACGTCAGCACCTGACGGCCGCTCGTCACCGGCTTCACGCCGCCGACGATCGTCGCGAACTGTAGGTTGCGGGCGCCATGATCTTCGGCATCGAAGTAGAGTCCGGCGCCGTCCGGCGCCCATCGCAGGTTGATTGGATCGCGATCGTAGTCGCCGCTGATCTTGCGCATGCCGTCACCGCCGCCGCTGATGGGGATGACGAACAGGTCGCTGACGTTGTGCGAGCGACCGGTCGGAGCGTGGCCGGTGAAGGCGACGGTGCGGCCGTCGGGCGAGACGACCGGCCGCCCCCATTCGCCCGGCTTGGCCACAAGGTCACGAATGGTCCCGGTGGCGACATCCGCCACGTACAGCTGCGAGGTCTCGTATTGCAAGTCGGCGTCTGGCGACCGGTTGCCTTCAAAGACGATCGACTTGCTGTCCGGCGTCCAGTCAATCGATGCACCGCCGCGCAGTTCACCGGAGCCGACGCTCCATTTGCCCGAGGTCAGCTGGTGAGGCGTACCGCCTTCGGCAGGCACCACGAACAAATGCGTGAAGCCATCATCGAGATAGCCGACCTGATCCTGCTGGTAATGCAGCGTAGAAACCACACGAGGCGCCGGCGTCCATTTCGCGCCTTTCGGCTCGTCGGGCATGCTGATCGGCCAGCGCTCGGTATCAGGGACGAACATCGAAAACGCGACCGATTTGCCGTCAGGCGACCACTTCGCGTTGCGCGGCGCCTCGGTGACGTGGGTGATCTGCGTCGGCGGCCCCTCGGCGTCGATCCAGCGGACGAACAACTGCGCGCCCTTCGGCTCGCCCTCCGCGCTGAACATCAGGCGCTTGCCGTCGGGCGACCAGCGCGCTGCCGTCCCCTTGACCAGGAAACGATGCTGCGATCCGTCGGCGTTCATGATCCACAGCGACGATTCCCACTTGTCTTCCAGTTTATTGACCGCCTGGCGGGTGTAGACGATCCGCGAGCCGTCCGGCGAAATCTGGGCGTCGCTGACGCGTTCCCAGTCCAGATAGTGTTCGGTGGTGAGCAGCGTTGACGACCGCGTTTCCTGTGCGAGCAGTCCGACGCCGCCGCCGGCGAGCGCGATTGAGAGCACCGTGGCCACTGTGATTCTTCGGATCATCGGGTACCTCCTTCTCGAACCCCTGCCTGCGTCGGACGCGATGCGTTGAGCGCTTCGAGGCCCTTCACCGAGGCGCGGCGATTCGGCATCCGGATCAACGCCAATCGATACTGCGCCGCCGCGTCCGAGCCTCGACCCTGAGCGCGAAGCAGGTCACCGTACAGTTCGAACGACGGCTGAATCGGTTCCGCCGGACCTGACGGCGCGTCGAGCGTCAGCTCGATCACGGTCGCTTCCTTCAGCAGTCGCTCAGCCGTCGCCGGATCGCTCTGCGCCTCCGCGATGACCGCCGCGACTTCCTTCTCCATGATCGCAAACGGCTTCGCCCGATACGCATTCGATCCCGACTCGGCCTGCAGGCGCATCGCCTTCAGCTTCTCGAGCGCGATGTTGGCGGTCGCGAGGTCCCCGGTTTTGGCCGCGCTCAGACCGGCGGCCAGCACATAGGCGGCGCTGCCGTCGTAGCCCGGAGCGCCGCCGTCTTTCACCGGCGCGTTCGACAGCGGCAGCTTCTCCCACCGGCCGCTCTCGACGATCTGACGCGCCTTCATCGACGCGTAGCCGTCACGAACGCGCGGGCTTGCGTCCTTGTCCGCGACGCCCTGTGCGACGGCTACTGACTTCGCCGCTTCGTCGAACTTCCCTTCCTGGAGGTAGGCATACTGCAGCCAGGACAGGGTGTGAAAGTCCTCGCGGCCTCGCGGCAGGTTCTTGGCGTCGGCGAGATCGACGGCGGCCTTATAGGCGACGATATTCGAGGCGATCACGTCGTCCCACATGCCGAGCTGCACGAAGATGTGGGTCGGCATGTGCAGCGCGTGCGCGGCCGACGGCGCGATCTTCGCGTAGGCGCGGGCCGCGGGCAAGCCGAGGATCGCGTGATCCGGGTCGTCGAAGGCGTGAATGATGAAGTGTGCCGCGCCTGGATGCTGCGGGTGGCGTTGGAACACGTCCTCCGCGAGTGCCGCCGCCTGCATCGATGTCCGCGTGTTCTTCTCGCCCGCGCGTCCGGTGCCGAGCAGCGCCAGCGCATAGAACGTCGTGATCTCATCGTCCTTCGGGTATCTGACGTGCATGCGTTCCAGCGCAGCGGCGTAGGCGATGTCGCGCGAAAGCTTGTCGCCGGAGCCGAGCAGCACGTCGACGGATTCGATTAAGTCGCGTTCCTTGCCGGCGGGCGCTTTGGCAGCACGGGCCGCCGCGGTCGGCGCCAGTTTTTCGAGCGCGCGGCGCGCCTTCGCCAGATCCTGCTCCGCCCACAACGGATGATTGAAGCTCATCGCCTCGCCCCAGTAGGCGAGCGCGAAGCCCGGATCGATTTTCTGCGCCTGCAGGAAGGCGTCGGCGGCCTGATCGAATTCGAAGTTGTACAGTGCCTTGGTGCCGACAATAAACAGCGGCTGCGCCGCCGCGGACGCCGAGGACGGGAAGTCGATCGAGCCCAGTTCGATGGCCGCCGCGGTTTGTGCGTGCAACGCGCGGCCCGGCACCGGGACCGCCAGCGCCGCCGCGACGACCACTCCGGCGACGAACAGGTAATGGCGGGCAATCATACGAACCTCCAAGGCTGCCATTCTAGCTCCCGGCGACCGAGGTAAACTCGCGAAATGACCGTAACGGTCCGCCCGGCAGTTGCGGCCGATGCCGAGGCGATTTGCCGCATTCACAATCAGGGCATCGAGGATCGCATCGCCACGCTCGACACGACACTGCGGACACCCAACGACTGCCGGGCCTGGCTGAGCAACCGGAGTCCCCGTCATCCCGTGCTGGCCGCCGAGAGCGACGGCGTCGTCATCGGATGGGCCAGCCTCAATCAGTACAATCCACGCGCCGCCTACGACCACGTGGCTGATTTCTCCGTGTACGTCGAACGCACGCACCGTGGCCAGGGCGTCGGCCGTCAACTGATCGATCGGTTGATCAGGGGCGCGCGCACCATCGGCTTCCACAAGATGGTGCTGGCGGCTCTCGTGGCCAACCTGACCGGCCTCGCACTCTACCGGCGCGCGGGGTTCACGACGGTCGGCGTCTTCCGCGAACAGGGCATGCTCGACGACCGGTGGGTCGACGTCGTGATCATGGAAAAGCTGCTCTGACGCGTGGGAACCACCGATGGATCCGAAACGCCGCTCCGCGTCGCGATCGTCGCACCCTACGATTTGTCCAGACCGGGCGGAATCAACAACCAGATCCGCGCGCAGGCCGCGGCACTGAGGCGCCGTGGTCACGACGCGCGGGTGTTTGGACCCGCGTCAGCCGCGCTGACCGACCCGGAGCAGTCGCTCGGCCGAACCATCTCAGTCTGGTTCGGCGGAACCGAATCCGGCCTGGGCCTCGACCCGCGCGCGTTCACGGCCGTTGGACGCATGCTGCGCCAGCCTTTCGACATCATTCACGTCCACGAGCCGCTCACACCGCTGGTACCGTGGCTGGTCCTGCTCCGCGCGAACACGCCGCTGGTCGGCACGTTTCACGTATACCGCGAGGACGGGCATCGATTCTATGCGGCGTTCGGGCGATGGCTGCGGCCATTGATGCGAAGGCTGAACGCGCGCATCGCTGTCTCGGATGCCGCACGACGGACGGTCGCCGCGCACTTTCCGGACGAATTCGACATCGTCCCGAACGGCATCGACATCGGTCGCTTCAAGGAGTCACACCCGCGGCCTGCTGTGATGCCGGGCGATCGGCCCTGCGTGCTTTACGTAGGACGCCTCGAGCCTCGCAAAGGCGTCGAGACGCTGATCCGGGCGATGGCGCTGGTAAAACCGCACGAACCACGTGCCGTGCTGGCCGTCGTCGGCGACGGTCCCGAACGATCGGCACTCGCCGATCTGGCGCACCGCCTCGACGCGCCCGTCCACTTCGTTGGGCGAGTCGAGGACGATCAGCTCCCCGCCTTCTTCCAGGCCGCTGACATCGTCTGTTCGCCGGCGCTCGGCGGCGAGAGCTTCGGGATCGTGCTGCTCGAGGCGATGGCATGCGGCAAGCCCATCGTCGCGAGCCGGATCGACGGCTACGCCGAGCTGCTGGCGCCCGCCGATTGCGCGCGTCTCGTCAATCCGGGTGACGCCGATGGCCTCGCACGCGAGTTGACTGTGCTTCTCGGATCCGCGGAGCTTCGCGACCAGCTCGGACGCTGCGGAGCGGCGGCGGCGACTGCGTTCGACAGTGACGCAATCGCCGGCCGCCTGGAAGCGATCTACCGGCGCGTGCGGCGATCCGTCGCGCTATGAATGCAGCATCGCGACCACGGCCCAGACGGCAAGCGCCAGCATCGCGCCGGCGACGCAGTCGGCGATGTAGTGATACCGGCCGACCACGCACGCGATGGTGATGCTGATGGCGAGGACCAACAAGCCAACGCCGGCCCACGGAACCGCACCGACGACGGCGAAGGCAATGGCGAACGATCCGGACACATGACCGCTCGGAAACGTGTTCGCCCGAATCGTGAAGTGTTCGACTATCTGCGATGCGAGGTTGTGAACCGTACGGTCTGGCAACTGCGCTTTTTCTTCGACCAGCCACGGCGGCCGCGTCGGAAACACGCTCAGCGGCGCAAAGGCGCCAAACTCCGCTGCGACGACCATGGTCCAGTAGCGATCGGCGAGATGTCCCTGTCCAGTCGCAATCAGAGCCGCGAGTCCCGCAGGAATCAGCAGAAAGCAGCCGATGTACACGACGTCGAGATAGGCCAGAACCGGACGCGGCCACGCCGCGAATCGGGTCGTCGGGTCACCCAGCAGCCGGTGGTCCCACGACATCAGCCAGCGTTCGAGCGCTGGCGACGAGGTGACGAAGAACCGGCCCGAGAAATAATAACCAACCAGGATGATCGCTGCCGGCGCCCAGTCTCGTTGCGACGGCGTGGCCAGGCGCGAAAGCAGCGCAATCGTCATCATCATGACGAGGCCAATCGCGGAGATTTGACGCCGCCGCGATAAAGGAAACGGACGGAGCCAGGCCAGCGCCGTCAGCACCGCGAAATAAATGAACGATAGGGATTCCGAAGAACGCACGCGCGGGACCTCTCGTGATGCTAACGTATGTCAGTCACGCCATTGACCGACATTCGACCCGTCAACGGCCGGCCGGAGTTCCGCCGGTTCATCGACTACGCCTACGAACGTAACGCGTTCGATCCGCATTGGGTGCCGCCGCTCCGCATCGGCGAGCACGAGCGGCTCACGCCAAAAAAGAACCCCTTCTTCGCGCACGCCGAGGTCGAGCTCCTGCTCGCGTGGCGTGACGGCCGCGTGGTCGGCCGCGTCGCCGCGATCGACGACCGGCTGCACAACCAGGCCCACGGCGACAATGTGGCGATGTTCGGCTTCTTCGAGGCTGACGATGCCGCGACGGCGCAGGCGCTGCTGACGGCAGCCGAAACGTGGGCGCGCGGTCGCAGACGGGCGCGGCTGCGGGGACCGATCAATCCGTCCCTCAACGAGTCGGCTGGACTGCTGATCGACGGTTTCGACAGCGATCCAATGCTGATGATGCCGCACAACCCGCCCGAGTACGCGGCATTCATCGAGTCGGCGGGTTACGCGAAGGTCAAAGATCTGTTCGCGTGGCTCTACGATTTCGATACCACGCCGCCGGCCGCGGTCGCGCGTCTCGGTCCGCGCCTGCGCGACAAGCACGGCATCGTAGTGCGTCCGCTGCGCCTGTCCGAGTTCACTGCCGAAGTCGAACGACTGCGCGTCATCTACTGCGCGGCGTGGGAACGCAACTGGGGCTTCGTCGCACCCACCCAGGACGAATTCCGCCGGCTGGCCACCGAGCTGAAGCCGATTTTCGACGAGCGCTGCGCCGTCTGCGCCGAAGTCAACGGCGTGCCGGTCGCGTGTGCCGTCGCCGTGCCGGACATCAATCAGGCGCTGAAGGGCACGACCGGGCGGCTGTTCCCGACCGCGTTGTTCCGTTTGCTCCTACGCAAGCGGTACATCACGCAGATGCGGCTGTTGCTGCTCGGCATTGATCCGGCCTATCGCACGCTCGGCATTTATCCGGTTCTGCTCTACGAACTGCACCGGCAAGTCGCAGGTGGACCGTACCGACGAGCGGAGTTTTCCTGGGTGCTCGAGGACAATCGCGACATCAATCAGCCGGCCGAAAACGCGGGCGCCCGCCACTACAAGACCTACCGGATCTACGAGAAGACGCTCTGATGCGCCGGATCGCCGTCACTGGAGCGACCGGCTTCATCGGTCGTCACCTGGTGGCGCGACTGATCACGCGCGGCGACGAGGTGCGCGCGATCGTACGGCCGGGGTCGCCGGCCCTCGACCGGCTCCCACTGCCGCCTGGTGTCGTCGTTATCCGTGCGTCACTCAATGAGGCGTCGTTGGGAGAGGCACTTCGCGACGCGGACATCGTCGTTCACCTGGCCGGCGTCGTGTCGAGTGTTCGCGATCAGACATTTCAGGAGCTCAACGTCGACGGCACCCGCGCCGTCGCAGCGGCGGCAAGGGTGGCAGACGCCCACCTCGTGAACATCTCGAGCCTCGCGGCGGCCGGCCCGGCCTCGGCATCCGCTCCACGCACAGAAGACGATCCACCGGCGCCGATCACGGTCTACGGTCGCAGCAAACTGGACGGCGAACGCGCCATCGCCTCCGTCAGTGGCCTGCGCTGGACGGTGCTTCGTCCTGCAATCGTGTACGGACCAGGCGATCGCGCGTTCCTGCCGTTGTTCGAAGCCGCGGCGCGTGGCCTCATGCCGCTGGTCGGACGCGAGAGCGCGACTTACAGCGTGATCCACGTGCACGATCTCGTCAGCGCCATCACCGCAGCCGTCGACCGCCGGCCCGAGGGCGACACGATCTTCATTGCCCACTCGCAGCCGGCGTCCACCCGTCAATTGTCCGAGAGCGTCCGGGACGCAGTCGGACGCAAGACGATCACCGTCCCGGTTCCGATGAGCCTGACGCGACTGGCCGCGTGGGGAGGCGATGTCGCCGGCGCGCTGACCGGGAGGCCCCAGGTAATCAACAGCCGCCGCTACGCGGAAATGTCGGCCGAAGGATTCGTGTGCCGCGTCGATCGCATGCGCGACCGGCTCGACATCGTCGCGCAGATCGGATTGAGAGAGGGAATGACGGAGACCGCCGCGTGGTATCGGGAGATCGGCTGGCTATAGCCGAACCCGCGATGGGACCGCCACGCCGATGACGCCCATCTCGGCGCCGATGCGTCCGAGCGTGTCGAGCGCACGCGTGATCTGCTCGGCGCTGTGGGCCGCCGAGCAGCTGGCCCGCAGCACGCACTGATCGACGGGACAGCCCGGCGGCACGATCAGGTTGACGTACAAACCTGCCTGCAACAGGCGTTGCCACAGCCCGACCGTCCGAGCCTCGTCGCCGATCGTGATCGGCACGATCGGCGATTCGGTCTCGCCGATGACGTAACCGAGTTCGCGCAAGCCCTGTCGCAGCCGATACACGTTTGCCCAGAGCTGATTGCGCAACTCGGGCTGTGCGCGCACCACCTTGATCGCCGCGCTGACGCCGGCGATGTTGGCCGGAGACCCGGAGGCGGTGAACACGTACGCCCGCGCCAGAAAGTGAAGTGCACGGAGCTCCGGATGGTCCGAGACGCACACGCCGCCGATGCCGGCCAGCGACTTCGAGAAAGTGCCGACAACGAAGTCGACCTGGTCGAGCACGCCCTGATCTTCGGCGCAGCCCAGACCGTTCGGACCGTAGGTTCCGAGCGAATGCGCCTCGTCTACCAGCAGGTACGCCCCGTGGGTGCGGCAGACGTCAGCGATATCGCGCAGCGGCGCGACGTCGCCGCGAATCGAATACAGCCCTTCGACGACCACCAATTTGTTGCGACCGGTTCCGGTCAGACGCTCGAGTTTCTTGCGCAGGCTCTCGGGCGAATTGTGACGAAAGCCGATGACCTGCGCCGCTGTCTGCCGCGTCGCATCATAGATGCTGGCGTGGCTGTCGCGGTCCACCAGGATGACGTCGCCTGGTCCGCACAGACCGCCGACGAGAGACAGGTTCGCCTGATACCCGGTGCTGAAGATGATGGCGTGACGCTTGCCGAACCAGTCGGCCAGTTCGCGCTCGAGCTGCTCGTGAATCGCCAGCGTGCCGTTGGCGGTACGCGATCCGGTCGTCCCGGTGCCGTACTCGACCACTGCCTGACGGGCCGCCTGGACGACCTCCTCATGCAGGGTCAATCCGAGATAGTTGTTCGAGCCGAACATCAGCGTCGGACGGCCTTGTACGACCACCTCGCACGGTCCGATCACGCGATCGATGACCGTAATCCCAGGCATGGCCGATCCGTCGTCGAACATGGCACGACGTTTTTCGACCGCACGAAGCTTGTCGAGTAGGTCCATCAGTCTCCCGCCTACGCGCGCAGCGACTCGAGCGCCAGCTCGCCGCTTTCATAGCGCGCCTTGGTGGCGCCGCGCTGCACTTTTCCGCTGGTGGTGCGGCCCACCGCACCGTGGTTGACCAGCGCGACATCATCGACGTAGAGCCCGAACAAATCGCCGATCCGACGACGAATCATCTCGGTCAACGACGGCGCCGCGACCGTGCCGCTCGGTTCCGCGACGATGACCACCCGATCGGGGCGTCCGCGTTCGGGGGCGCCGAATGCGACGACACGCCCGCGCCGAATGCCTGCCAGATCGTCAACCGCCCACTCGAGGTCCTGAGGATGATATTTCCGGCCGTTGACGATGATGAGATCCTTCGCCCGGCCGCATACGAACAGCTCGCCGTCCGACAGGTATCCAAGGTCGCCGGTTCGGAGCCGACCGTTCCTGAGAACCTGGGACGTCAACTCGTCCTGTTTATAGTAGCCCAGCATCACCGAGGGTCCGGACAAGACAATTTCGCCCACATGACGTTCCGGCACCGTCCGGCCATCGTCTCCGACGACGTCGATGGAGTGTCCGGGCAGGGGACGTCCGCAGCTGACCAGCATCACCGAATCGCGGGCGGTTCCGGACACGGCGATACGGCGGCCGGCCAGCGCGTCCGCGGATACCAACTCGGTGCGAATGGCACGATCGCGCGGAGGAAACGATGCCGCCAGCACGTGCTCGGCGAGGCCGTAGCACGGCAGAAAGCTGGTGTTGCGAAAGCCGACCGCGGCAAATTTCGTGGCGAACGCCGCGAGTGTCGGTGGATGAATCGGCTCGGCACCGCAGCCGGTCACGCGCCAGCTCGAAAGATCCAGTCCCTCGAGTTGCTTCACGCGACGAACGCACAGGTCGTAGGCGAAGTTGGGCGCGAAGCTGATGGTTCCGCGGTGACGCGTAATCGCGCGCAGCCACTCGGTGGGACGCCTGACGAAGGCCTCCGGCTGCATCAGGACGCATGCGCATGGCGTGTAGAGCGCGCCGAGCGCCATGCCGACCAGTCCCATGTCGTGATTGAGCGGCAGCCAACTGACCGCCACATCCGAAGGTCCGGCGCCGACGCCGGACGGCCCGCCGAACGCTTCGATGTTTGCCGAGAGGCTGCGATGCGTGAGCGCGACGCCTTTCGGCGCCGACGTCGATCCCGAGGTGAACTGCACGAACGCGATGTCGTCGAGCGACGGTGACGTCAGCGGCTCGACCGGCGGCGCGTCGAGCTCGCTGCGCGACAGCACCATATCGAGTGAGGGACAACTCGATCGCACGGCATCGAGCGCGGGCACGAGCGCCGCGCTGGTGACCACGGCGCGCGCGCCCGAACTGCGCAGCGTCGCCGCCGTCAGCTCGATGTAGCGCGGAAGATCGCCGATGGTCGCGGGCGGATACAGCGACGCCGGCGTGAGTCCGGCGATCGACGCGCCGAACAGCGCGGTGAGAAACTCCTCAGGGTCCGAGATGATCAGCCCGACCAGGTCGCCGCGGCGCAGGCCGCACTCGAGCAGGCTGCTCGCGACGCCGAGCGCAGCGGTGCGGATGTCCGCGTACGAACGGACGGTCTCGGCGCCGCCGCTGACGAACGTGTAGCCCAGGCCTGTGGCCGCAGCGTCAGACAGCGCCTCGGGCAGCGTGCGGCATCTGGTCATCAAGCGGTTGGCCGATCCGCGACCAACTCCGCGACCTGCGCGACGACCCGCGCAACGGTGCGGTTGGCCGGCACGTCGTTCAGCGGAATGGAAATATCGAAACGGTCCTCCAGCTCGGCGATCACTTCGAGGACCTGCAGCGAGTCGAATCCGAGATCGGCCACCAGATCGCTTTGCAGCGTCGGCGCAATCGGACGGCGGCTCACGGTCTTGAGCACGTCGATGACGCCTTCTTCGATTGAAATCGATGCTCGCTGGGGCATGGAATGAATCCGTAACAATAGCATCAGGGAGTCAGGAAACGATAAAACATTGCCCCCCTTATGCTCGATCTGATCATGTGTCGCCAGAGGTCGCGAAGCCTTGTCAGTCCGGTGAAAAAATCGTGGCTCACAGAATTGATATCGGGAGCAATCAAACCGACACTTCTGTCTGAATGCTGACGACAGCACGCGGCCTTTTTACTATCCTTGATGGGGTGACCCTGCCCCACTGGCTGGCGGCTGTCGCGATCTGCTGCGCGGCGGCGGCGCCGGCCCATGCGCAAATCGACCCGCGCAATGCGCTGATCGAACGCAACGCCTGGGAGGCGCTCAACACCGGCCACGCGCACGACGCGGTCGAGGGGTTTCGCGAGGCGATCGCCTCGGACCCGAAGAACGCGCGGCTGCACCTGGGCGCCGGGATGGCGGCTTCGCTCGAGCGACGCGACACCGATGCTCGCGACGAATTCGAACGCGCGATCCAGCTCGACCCCAAACTGACTCAGGCGCGGGTACTCCTCGGTCAGACGCAATACCGTCTCGGCGATCGCCTCGGCGCGATTCGCACCTACGACACCCTGCTGACACTGGCGCCGGACGATCGCGAGGCACAAGCGACCCGCGATCGCTGGCAGCGCGAAGGCGAGCTGCAGGATCGCATGCAGCAGGCGATCGGCTCGCACTTCACCGTCTCATTCGAAGGACCCGCCGAAGCCGACCTCGCGGCCAAGGCACTCGACGTGCTCGACCGCGCCTACTGGCGCGTCGGCCAGCTGCTCGGCAGCTATCCGACCGATCCGGTGCCGGTGGTGCTGTACACCACCGAGCAGTTCCGCGACATCACGCGCGCACCGGGATGGGCGGCGGGCGCGTACGACGGCACCATCCGTGTGCCGATGCGCGGCGCGCTCGACAAGGAAGCCGAACTGGATCGCGTCCTCACTCACGAATTCGTGCACGCGCTGGTGCGGAACCTGGCGCCGCACGGCGTCCCGACCTGGCTCAACGAAGGCCTGGCGACGGCGCTCGAGGGCGACGACCTGGACTGGGCGACTGCCGCGGTCCGCGCCAACAAGCCAGTGCCGCTGCGCGCGCTCCAGTCAGGGTTCGGCCGATTCACCGGCGCACAGGCGCAGCTGGCTTACGCCACGAGCGCATTGACCGCACGCCGTCTGATCGACGAGGCCGGCGGCTTCGCCGTCGCCAATTTGCTGCGCGATCTCGGCGAGGGCGTCGACTTCGATGCCGCGTTCCTGCACCGTATCCAGCGCTCGTTCACCGATTTCCAGGCGTCCTTCTGACTCCTGTTAAGCTGACAGGATGACGCCCGTTTCCACCGAAACAGTGCACGCTGCGCAGCTCGAGCTGAGCCGGCTGCTCGGCGCCCGCGCCAACGACACCGCTGCCGTCCGCGACCATCACAGCCGCGGCGAGTCCTATCACGTTCCCGCCGCGCCCGACATCGTCTGCTTTCCGCACACGACCGAGGAAGTCGCCGCCATCGTCAGGATTGCCGCGCGGTTCGGCCTGCCGATCGTGCCGTTCGGCGCGGGCACCTCACTCGAGGGCCACGTTCACGCGATTCACGGCGGCGTCTCGATCGACATGCGCGAGATGAACAAGATCGTCCGAGTCAGCGTCGCTGATCTGGATGCGACAGTCGAAGCCGGCGTGTCAAGGCTACAGCTGCAGAAGGCGCTGAACAACACCGGATTGATGTTCCCGGTCGATCCCGGCGCCGACGCGACGATCGGCGGCATGGCCTCGACGCGCGCCTCGGGAACCACCGCGGTTCGTTACGGCACGATGCGCGAGAACGTGCTCGGGCTGACCGTGGTGCTCGCGGACGGGCAGACGATCAAGACCGGCACGCGCGCGCGCAAGTCGTCGGCCGGCTACGATCTGACGCATCTGTTCGTCGGCTCGGAAGGCACACTCGGTGTCGTCACCGAGATCACGCTGCGGCTCCATCCGGTCCCGGAAGCGGTGTCCGCCGCGGTGTGTCAGTTCGAGACCATCGAGGGTGCCGTGGAGACGGTCATCGCCACGATCCAGCTCGGGGTGCCGATCGCACGCATCGAGCTGCTGGACGAGACCCAGCTCGACGCGGTCAACCGCTACTCGAAGACCAGTTATCCACTCGCGCCGACACTGTTTTTCGAGTTTCACAGCGACAGCGCATCACACGTCGCCGAGCAGGCCGCGTCGGTGCAGGCGATCGCAGCCGACCATGGCGGCCGCGGATTCGAATGGGCCACCAGGCTCGAAGACCGCGAGCGCCTCTGGCAGGCCCGGCACCACGCGATGTACGCCGCGGTCGCGTTGCGACCAGGCGCCCGAGCCTGGACGACCGACGTCTGCGTCCCGATTTCGCGGCTGGCCGAGTGCGTCACCGACACCAGGCGCGACAACGTCGCGGCCTCCTTCCCGGTCTGCCTGGTCGGTCATGTCGGCGACGGCAACTTCCATCTGATCTACGTGCTCGACCCGAACCGTCCCGCTGAAATCGAAGAGGCGCATCGGCTCAACGAACGGATGGTGCTGCGGGCTCTCGCGATGGGCGGCACGTGCAGCGGCGAACACGGGGTCGGCATCGGTAAGATGAAATATCTCGAAACCGAGCACGGCCCGGCCCTCGACGTGATGCGCACGATCAAACGTGCACTGGATCCGGCCAACCGGATGAACCCGGGTAAGATGATCGACATATGCGACTGAACCCACGGCTGCGGGCCCTCGCCGTCCGAACACTGGTCGTCGCGGCAACGCTGCTGTTGCCGGCACAGGCGGTCCAGGCCAAATCGTTCGCCTGGAAGGTCACGGGCAAGTCCGGCGGCGTCGTCTACCTGGTAGGGTCGATTCACGTCTTGTCACCGGATTTCTATCCGCTCGCGCCGGCGCTGGAACAGACCTTCAAGGATTCCGATCTTCTCGTCGAAGAAGTGGACCTCGCCGAAATGCTCGACCCGACCGTGCAGATGCAGTCGCTCTCGAGCGGCATGCTGCCAGCCGGACAATCGCTCGACAAGGTCCTGTCGCCCTCGACGCTGGCGCTGGTGAAAAAATCGATGGGCGATCTGGGACCAGCCGGTGTCGCGCTGATGCAGTTCAAGCCCTGGATGGTGGCGGTCGCGCTCGAAGGCATCGAGCTCGCCAAGGTCGGCTTCGATCCTGACCTTGGCCTCGACAAGCACTTCTATGACATGGCGAAGGAGGCGGGCAAACCGGTGCAGGGCCTCGAAACCGCCGCGTATCAGATCTCCCGCTTCGACACGATGACGATGGAGCAGCAGGACCACATGCTGGCGGAGACGCTCAAGGAGCTCGACACCGAGGTGACGAGCGTCAACAAGCTTGGTGAGGCGTGGAAGGCGGGAGATACGGCGTCCGTCGAGCGAGTCGTGCTCGCTGACCTGAAGTCCGATCCGGTGATGTATCAGCGCCTGCTGGTCGATCGCAACCGCAACTGGATGCCGAAGATCGAGGCGTTGTTCGCGCGCAAGGGCCACACGCTGGTCGTGGTCGGCGCCGCCCACCTGGTCGGCCCCGACGGTCTGCTCGCCGCGCTCAAAGCGAAGGGCTACACGGTCGAGCAGCTCTGATCAGTTACTGTTCCGTCTCATCGAAACAGCGTTTCTTCGCGATCATTTGCTCGGCGACAATCCTGATCAGCGGATGACCGCCGTCGCGCGCCACCACAAGCTGGCGCCGTCCTTCCGTTTCGCGACCGACGCACAGCTTGAGATCGCCGGACACCAGGTGCAGGTACGGCGCAAACCATTTCTGCGTCAGGTTGTTCAGCATCACGTCCGCGAAACCCGGCTGCGCGAACCCGACGTCGGCGTCGAGCGCATACATTCCTGCGATCCGCCCACTATCACGTCGATCGAACAGGCAGAACACAACTCGCTCGATCCCGACACGCTGCGCGAACACCAGCTCCTCCGCCTTGGTCGCGCGAGGCGGAGGCGTCAACGAGCTCTTGAAGATGGCCTCCCGGCGCCGGTACGCTGCCAGCATCTCCTGCTCGTCTGACGGCAGGGCGGTGGTCACTTCGGCGCCCGGCATCGGGCGTCCCCAGAGCAGAGCATCCGCGACGGCGATTGCGGCGTCGTTCGGCGCCGACGTTTGAGCAGCGGCGGTCACCGGCGCCGCGCCTGGCGCGAAAGCCGCCAGCACCAGCGACGCGAACACGGCGACAGCAGACGCGATCACTTTACGGCCGGCGGGAAATGCGCCTCGTACCACCTGATGCTCCGATCGATGCTGTCCACCACGTGTTTCGACTCGCGGATACCGTGCCCTTCGCGCGGATATCGCACCATCACCGCTTCCGTCCCGACATCGCGCAGCCCGATGTAGAACTGCTCCGCCTCGGCGATCGGCACGTCGTTGTCGTTCTCTCCGTGCATCAGCATGGTCGGCGTGTGGGCGTTCGCAACGTGACGGATGGCGGAACGCTGCAGCAACGTATCCATCAGCGTTCCCTGATGGGGAAAGGTGCCCCATTCCATCTGCTCGTACTGGTTGTAATAGGTCATGTAGTTGTAGCTGATCAGATTGATGATCGCGGCGGTGGGGATGGCGGCCTTGAACACGCTGGTCTGGGTAATCAGCCACGCACTCAGCTGTCCTCCGTAGCTGGTGCCTTCGACACCGAGGCGGTCGCGATCGATCCACTGATACCGGCGCATGGCGGCACTCAACGCGTAGAGCACGTCCTGCCCTTCGTTGCCGTTCTGATCGGCGAAGACGGCGTCAGTGAACGCCTGACCGTAACCGGTCGAGCCGCGGTAGTTCACCATCAAAGTCGCATAGCCGTGCGCGGCGTACACCTGATTCTTGAAGTTGAACGCGGGACCCTGCTGCCCATGCGGTCCGCCGTGAATGTTGACGATGAGCGGACACTTGGCGGTTTCAGTGCATTCACGGGGCTTGGTGAGAAAGGCTTCGACGTCGAACCGGTTGTCGTTCGACACGAAGGTAAACGCTTCGACCTCGGCGAGCACCTTGCCGCGAAGCAGTTCCGCGTTCACATCGGTCATCCGTCGCCCGCCAATGTAGAGTTCAGCCGGGGCCGACGGCGTGGACAGCGTGTAAGCGACGATGCCCTTTGCGGTCGAGAAAGCACCGACGCTGCCGCGCTCACCCACCACCTTCTCGGCGGGGCATCCGCTCTTGCTCGATGTGTCAGACGCGCACGACAGCGGCAACCGGTACAGCGCTGCGTTGCCGCGTTCCTGGACCGTGAACATCACCGCCCGCCCATCGGTGGTCCACTCCGGCGCACCCTGACGATTGTCGATCGCGCGGCCAATCTCGCGGCGGCTCGAGCCGTCCGCAGCCACCGTCCACACGTGGGTGTCCTCCATCGTCGTTTCGAGATCGGTCAGACCACGTTTGGTCGCCTGGTAGGCGATGGTCCTGCCGTCCGGCGACCAGCGCGGCCGGTATTCGGCGTTCTCCGTGGACGTCAGGCGATGGATCGATTTGTCGGCGAGCTTCAGGGTAAACAGATCGTAGTTGAAAAACTGATCCTCGTTCGGTTCGCGGTTCGAGACGAACGCGATCTCGTCGCCGGTCGGCGACCAGTCGATCGAATGCTCGTAATGGGCGCCGTCGGTCACCTGCTCGACCCGATCCGAGGCCACGTCCACCACGAAGATGTGCAGCCGGCGGTTGTCGTTGAAGCGCGTGTTGCCTTCGGCAGCGTCCGGCTTGTAGAGGTATCTGGTGATTACGATCGGATCGCCGGTCGCGTCCGCGGTTTCCGGTCCTGGCACCGACGTCACAAATGCGATCCGCTTGCCGTCGGGAGACCAGGCGATCTCCCTGCCTGTGGTGGGCAGCGGGCTGTTGGTTCCTGACATCTCCGACAGGAATCTGGCACCGCTTCCGTCGGCGCGTGCGACGACGAGGCCGGCTTTATCGGCGACCCGACCCTGGTAAGCGATCGATTGTCCGTCCGGCGACCAGGTCGGGTTGCCGCTTGGCTCGCGCTCCGCGCCGAAGCGCACGGTCTTTCCGTCGGCGACGGTCATCACCCACAGCTGCCCGTACGGCCGTCGCGGACCGTCATTGTTCTCGACCACGTACGCGACCCGCGTGCCGTCGGGCGACACCTGGACACCACCAACCGATCGCAACTTCAGGAGATCGCTGCTCGCCAGACGGTCCTGCGCACCGGCAACGCCCGCCGCCAGCATCAGTCCACCCGCCATCCATCCCGCTATCGGTCGTCTCACGCGCGCCTCCGGGTGCATTCTATATCCCGGTTCTCCGGCGGGTTATCCTAGGGACCAGCGAGGAGCAGACTATGCGCCGTGTGTGGATCCTGACGATGGTGGCGATGCTGGCGGGAGTAGTGGGCCTTCGTGCCGACCAGCAGCGATGGTGGTCCTACGTGCAGGCGCTCGCCAACGACGGCATGGAAGGACGCGACACCGGAAGCGCCGCGCACAAGCGGGCCGCGGAATACGTCGCGGCGCAATTCGAGAAGGCCGGGCTCGAGCCGGCCGGCATCAATGGATACATTCAGCCGGTTGCGTTCAAAACCCGGCGGATCGTCGAGGCGCAATCGAGTCTGGCGCTGATGACACACGGCAAGAGCGAATCGCTGACGCTCGGCGAGGACGCCAACATCAGCATGCGCGTCGATCCGGCGCCCAGCCTCGAAGCGCCGCTCGTCTTCGTCGGCTTCGGTCTGAAGATCCCGGAGCGTCAGATCGACGATTTCGCCGGCGTGAACCTGAAAGGCGCCGTCGTGGTCTACATCGCCGGAACACCGGCATCGCTGCCTGGACCGCTGCAGGCGCATTTCGGGTCGGCAGCCGAACGCTGGACGATGTACAAGGCGGCGGGCGCCGTCGGAACGATCGGGATCGCCAATCCGAAGAACATGGACATCCCCTGGTCGCGCTCGACACTGTCACGTCTCCAGCCCGCGATGTCGCTCGCCGACGCGGCGCTCGATGACGCGCCCGGGCAGCAGCTGGCGGTCACCATGAATCCGGCGCACGCAGAGAAGTTGTTCGCCGGTTCCGGCCACACCTTTCAGGAACTGCTGGCCGACGCCGACGGCGGCCGGCCGATGCCGAGGTTTGCCCTGCCGGCTCGCTTGAAGGCGGTGACAAAGGTCGAACACG
>DASXGC010000146.1:0-16917 GCA_036489235.1 Vicinamibacterales bacterium | reverse complement strand
CAGCACCAGAATCGGCGCGTTCTTCAGCAGCGCACGTGCGATCGCGATCCGCTGGCGTTGACCGCCGGACAGCCGCTGGCCTCGTTCCCCGATGGTGGTCTCATAACCGTGCGCAAGTGTTTCGACGATGAAGTCGTGGGCATTCGCGGCGCGAGCCGCAGCCTCGATCTGCGCCCGCGACGCCTGCGGCGATCCATAGGCGATGTTGCCAGCGATCGACTCATCGAAGAGAACTGTGTCCTGCGTCACGATGCCAATCTGGCGCCGCAGCGACGCCAGCGTCGCGTGACGGATATCGACGCCATCGATCAAAATGGCGCCCGCCGCCACGTCGTAAAAGCGCGGCAGCAGGTTGACCAGGGAGGTCTTGCCGGCGCCGCTGCGCCCGACGATCGCGATCATCTGGCCGGCGCGAACGGTCAGTGCGACGTTGCTCAGAATCGGCGTCGCGGCATCGTCGTAGCGAAAGCTGACATCGCGGAATTCGATGGCGTGCTGGAACGGCGGCAGCGGTGCAGCACCGGGCTGCTCGAGCACTTCGGAATGCGTATCCAGCATCTCGAAGATGCGCTCTGATGCGGCGGTCGCCTGCTGCAGGTCGGCGTTGACCCGGCTCAGTTTCTTGGCAGGGCCGTACATCAGCAGCAACGTGCCGATGAAGGTGACGAAGTCGCCGGCCGACAGATATCCTTCGGCGATCTGCGAACTGCCGTAGACAACGGCGGCGGCCATGCCGACGCCGCCGAGCAATTCCATCAGCGGCGGCAGGCTCGACAACGCGGCGGTCACCTTCATGTTGGTGCGGTACAGGTGATAGCCCGCGCGGTTGAACTTCTCTGCCTCGAGCTTCTCAGTACCGAAGGCCTTGACGATGCGGTGGCCGGTGAACGCCTCGGCGCTGAGATGCGAGATCTGCTCGAGCGCTTCCTGGCTCCGCCGGGTGGTGCGGCGGACGCGCTGTCCCAGCCGAACCAGCGGGTACACGATGAGCGGCGCACCTGTGAGGCATACGATCGTCAGCCTGGCGTCGTACCAGAACAGCAGGCCTGCGTAGCCCACCAGGGCGAGCGTTTCGCGAGCCAGGTCGCCGGCGGTTTCCGACACGGCCTGCTGGACCTGGCCGACGTCGTTGTTGATCCTCGACAGCAGGCGCCCGGTCTGCCCATGGGCGAAGAAGCTGGCGGACTGGTCGAGAATATGACGGTAGAGGGCGTTGCGCAGGTCCATGACCACGCGCTGGCCCACGTCGGCCATCAGATACGACGAGGCGAACGAGCCGATGCCCTTCAGGAAGAACACCGCAACGATGCCGCGCGCGATGACGCCGACGTTCTTCTGCAGCGGCAGGACGCTGTCGAAAATCGGCTTGATCAGCGCGGCCAGCCCGGCCGCGCCGGCGGCGTACACGATCATGCCGGCTATCGCCCAGAGCAGGCGGCCGCGGTATGGCCTGGAGTACCGGAACAGTCGCCGCAGCGTCCGTTGCCGATCCGCGCTCACTGATCCTCGTATCCGTGGGGATGCCGGCGATGCCAGTCCCACGCGGTCTGGACGATCGACTCGAGCGACGCATGACGCGGAGTCCAGTGGAGCTCGGTGCGGGCCTTTTGAGCGGACGCGTACAGCACCGCGGGATCGCCGGGCCGCCGCGGCGCCAGAATCCAGGGGACCGGGCGTCCCGTGACGCGACCTACCGTTTCGATGACGTCTCGGACCGAATGCGGATGACCGGTCCCGAGGTTATACGCGCTCGATCGCCGGACCTCGGTCACCGCTTCGAGCGCCTTGACGTGCGCGTCTGCCAGGTCGCTCACGTGGATGTAATCACGCAGGCAGGTGCCGTCGGGGGTCGGATAGTCGTCGCCGAAGACCTGCAGTCCCGGTCCGCCGATCGCCGCTTCGATCGCCCGCGGAATCAAGTGGATCTCCGGGGAATGATCCTCGCCGATTTCGCCGTCAGGATCGGCGCCGGAGGCGTTGAAATAGCGCAACGCCACGGAATGGATGTCGTAGGCCCGCTCAAAATGCGGCAGCGCGCGCTCGACCGCAAGCTTGGTCTCGCCGTAGCTGTTGATCGGATTCTGCGGGTGCGATTCCGCGATCGGCGTCTCGATCGGCTCCCCGTAGGTCGCGCACGTGGACGACAACACGAAAGGATGAACACGTTCGGCCGCCATCGCCTCCAGCACGCTCAGCGCGCCCATGACGTTGTTGCGGTAGTAACGGATCGGCTCGCGCACCGACTCGCCGACGTCGAGGAACGCAGCGAAATGCATCACCGCCGAAATTTCGTGACGGCGAATCGCCTCGCGCACGGCGGCAGTGTCGAGGATGTCGCCCTCGAAGAGATCACCGAACTTGACCGCGGCCCGGTGGCCGGCGACGAAATTGTCGAACACGACGACTCGATAGCCGGCGCGATGCAGCGCTTTCGCCGCGTGACTGCCGATGTAGCCCGCTCCGCCGGTGACCAGAACCGCGCGAGAACTAACGGCCAATCGAGAAATAACCGAAGCCGAGCGTGCGCATGTGCTCGGGAGAGTAGATGTTGCGGCCGTCGAACACGACCGGCGCCTTCAGCAGGGTCCGCATCCTCGCAAAGTCGGGCTCGCGGAACTCGTTCCACTCGGTCACGATCGCCAGAGCGTCGGCTCCGGCCAGCGCGTCGTAGCTCTTGTCGCAGAGCGTGATTCGGTCGCCGAAAATCCTCCGCGCAACGGGAATCGCGGCCGGGTCGTAGGCCTGCACCTTGACCCCGGCCTCGAGCAACCGCTCGATGATCGGAATCGCCGGCGCTTCGCGCATGTCATCGGTGCGCGGCTTGAACGCCAGTCCCCACAGCGCAATCGTCCGGCCCCTGAGCGAGCCGAAGTGTTTCGCCATCTTCTCGACCAACCGTTCCTTCTGGGACCGGTTGACGTCCTCGACCGCGCTCAGGATGCGAAAGTCGTAACCCTCGTCCTGCGACGACTTCAACAGCGCCTTGACGTCCTTGGGAAAACAGCTGCCGCCGTAGCCGACGCCAGGAAACAGAAACGACGTGCCGATTCGCCGATCGGAACCGATCGCCTTCCGGATTTGGTCCACGTCCGCGCCGGTGAGCTCGCAGACGTTCGCGATTTCGTTCATGAACGAAATCCGCATGGCAAGGATCGAGTTCGCGGCGTACTTGCACAGCTCCGCACTGGCGGTGCTCATGGTCAGGATCGGTGCCCCGGTCCTCGTGAACGGACCGTACAGCTCCTTCATGAGGTCAGCGGCGCGCTGATCGTTCTCTTCGATGCCGATAACCACGCGATCGGGCTTCATGAAGTCTTCGATCGCCGCCCCCTGTTTCATGAACTCGGGGTTGCTGACGACGCTGAATTCCAGTTTGGTTTCGGCGGCGATCGCCAATCGCACCTTCTTGGCAGTCCCGACGGGCACGGTACTCTTGTCGACGATGACGGTGTATTTCTGCATCGCCCGGCCGATGTCGCGCGCGACTCCCAGCACGTACTGCAGGTCGGCCGACCCATCCTCGCCCTGTGGCGTGCCCACGGCGATGAACGCGATCGTCGAGGCCTGCACCGCCGACGTCAGGTCGGTCGTAAAACTCAGCCGCTCTTCCTGACTGTTACGGCGGACAATCTCTTCCAATCCCGGCTCGTAGATCGGCATCTTGCCGTCTTTGAGCATGTTCACTTTCGACCCGTCGTTATCGACACAGACGACTGTGTTGCCGTTCTCGGCAAGGCACGCGCCCAGCACCAGGCCGACGTACCCGGTTCCGACGACCGCTATTTTCATTAGACAATAAGATACTGAGTTGGAAAGACTTACACAAGTGCGCGTCCTGATCGATTACCGTCCTGCGCTGCGGGAGCCGAGCGGCGTCGGCGAGTACACCCATCGGTTGGTCCAGTCGCTGTTGGCGATGCGAACGACAGAGCCTGGGCTGGCGCTCGACATTACGCTTTTTTCGAGTTCCTGGAAGGATCGCCTCCTCCCATCGCCGGATCGGGCTGGAGCCGCGATTGTGGACCGCGCGGTGCCCGTCAAGCTGCTCAACCTGCTCTGGCATCGCTTCGAGTGGCCGGCAGCCGAGACCCTGGCACGCCGCCCGTTCGACGTTGTGCACTCGCTGCACCCGCTGCTGATGCCGACCCGAAGCGCAGCGCAGGTGATCATGATTCACGACCTCGACTTCCTGGCCCACCCCGAGCGGACTCGTGCCGAGATCCGCCGCGACTATCCCGCACTGGCGCAGGCGCACGCGCAGCGGGCCGATCGCATCATGGTGCCGTCGCAATTCACCGCGAGCGAGGTCCAGCGTCAGCTCGGCGTGCCCGCCGAGCGCCTGGCGATCTGTCCGCCGGGCGCTCCGGACTGGACGCCGAGAACGACCGTGCCGTCCAATGGATACGTGTTGTTCTTCGGGACGCTCGAGCCGCGGAAAAACGTCGGCGGACTGCTCGACGCGTACGAGCGTTTGCTCGCAACAGACGCGAAGAATGCCGGAGCCGCGCCCGGATCGGCGCGGCCGATTCCCGAGCTGATTCTGGCGGGCCGTGCGACGCCGGAGGCCGCCGCCTCGCTCGAGCGCCTCAGCCATGCGCCGCTGAAGGGGTTCGTGCGTCACCTCGGGTATGTCGACCCGGCGAAGCGCCGCGCGCTGTATGAAAACGCCCGCCTGCTGGTGCAACCATCCTTCGAGGAGGGATTCGGGATGCCGGTGCTCGAAGCCATGACGGTCGGAGTTCCGGTCGTCGCCGCCAAACGTGGATCGCTGCCCGATGTGCTGGGCGACGCGGGTCCGCTCGTCGATCCCCAGCAGCCGGCAGCCATGGCCGAAGCGATTTCGCACGTCCTGAACGACGAAGGGTACGCCCGCGAGTGCAGCGTGCGCGGCGTTGCCCGCGCCGCGAACTTCCGTTGGGATCGGACCGCCCGCCGGGTCTACGACACCTATCAAGAGGCCATCGACTCCCGCCGGCGCCGGGGCCAGTCCGCCTAGCATGCGGATTGGCATCGACGCACGCGAACTCTGCGGTCACATGACCGGTGTCGGCCGCTATCTGAGCGGCCTTCTTTCGCACTGGTCCGGTCCTGCCGGGCGCGACCACAAGTTCGTTCTGTACGCGCCGGAGCCGGTCGCGATGTCGCTCGATTCGCGACAGTTTCCGATTCGAGTTTTCCCAGGTGCCGGCACGTGGTGGGAGCAGGTTCGCCTTCCACGGGCCGCCGCAAACGACCAGATCGATGTGTGGTTCTCGCCGGCTTACACGATGCCGCTGCGGATCGCGGTTCCCTCAGTCGTTGCGATCCACGATCTGTCGTTTGTCGCGCATCCCGAGTGGTTTCGCTTCAAAGAGGGCATCAGGCGTCGCTGGCTGACGAGGGCCTCGGCGGCGCGGGCGTCAGCGGTCCTGACGATCTCGCAGTTCTCAAAGCACGAATTGATCGATCGTCTTGATGTCAGCGCGGCGAAGATTCACGTGATCCCTCCGGGCATCGATCCTGGCGCCTCGCGTCCCGGCGGCCGGAGCGTCGGGGTTGCCGAGGCGTGCGTGCCAGAGGCGGGTCCGCCCAGGATCTTGTATGCAGGCTCCATCTTCAATCGCCGCCATGTGACCGACCTGATTCGCGCCTTCGCGCCGATTGCCCGGACTCATCGCGAGGCCAGGCTCGATCTGGTCGGCGACAACCGGACCTATCCGTTCGAGGATCTGGCTCGCACCATCCGCGTCGAAGTGCTTGACCAGCAGGTCCACTGGCATCGCTACGTCACGGACGATCAACTCGCCGAGCTCTACCGCGGCGCCCGGGCGTTCGCTTTCCTGTCCGAGTACGAAGGGCTGGGGCTGACTCCTCTCGAGGCTCTGGCCGCCGGCGTGCCGCCGGTGCTGTTGGATACGGCCGTTGCTCGAGAGAGCTGCGGCGACGCGGCCTTATATGTCGAGGCCGGCGATCTGAAGGCGACGACTGCCGCGCTGAACGCCGCGCTCTTCGACCAGGCGGTACGCGCACGGGTTCTGGCCGCGGCTCCCCGCGAGCTGGCCAAATACAACTGGTCCGACGCCGCACGCGATACCCTGTCGTTGCTGGAACGGGTTGGTGCGGCCTCGCAGGGCGAGACATCGTGACCCGGCTGTCGATCATCATCGTCTCGTTCAATGCGCGCGAGGATCTGGGGCGATGCCTTGCGGCTTTGCGCGAATCCCCTTCCGCAACGACCACCGAAGTCATCGTCGTCGACAACGCCTCTAGTGACGGCAGCGCCGACCTCGCCCGCGAGCAGACAGGTGTCCGGGTAATCGATGCGGGCGCGAACCTCGGCTTTTCGCGCGCCAACAACCTGGGCATCCGATCCAGTTCCGGTGACTTAGTCCTGCTGCTCAACAGCGACACCATCGTTCCGGCGGGCGCGATCGACGCCCTGGTTGCGGAACTCGATCGCGACGTCGCGGTGGCGATTGTCGGACCGCGCCTCGTGGACGGCCAGGGTCGCGCCGAGCTGTCATTTGGTCCGATGATTAGCCCGCTCAACGAGTTGCGCCAGCAATGGCGCGCCCACGGCGACGTCGAGCGGCGCACCCGCCGGCGTCAATATCCCGATTGGGTGAGCGGCGCGTGTCTGCTGGTGCGGCGCGCAGACGCCGAGGCCGCCGGCCTGCTCGACGAGCGCTACTTCATGTATACCGAGGACGTGGATTTCTGCGCGGCGGTGCGGGCCCACGGCCGCAAAGTCCTCTTCACGCCCGACGTGCAAGTCGTCCACTTGCGCGGACGATCGGCCGCGAGCGCGCCGGCGGCGACGGCGCAGGGATATCGCCGGAGCCAACTCGCGTTTTACGGCAAGCACCATCCCCGCTGGGTTCCGCTCCTTCGCCTGTATCTGCGGATGCGCGGAGCCGATAGCTAGGACGGCGTACCCGATGAATTCCAACGGCCTCGCACGTCTCAAGCTGGCCGCGGCGTTGATAATCGCAATCACCGCAAGCGCGGGCGGCCTGTGGTACTCCCGTCACCAGGCGACTCCCCAGCCGCGAAAGCGCATCGCCACGCCGCAGCCCGAGACGAGCCGTGTCGTCCCACCAGCGACGCTGGTGACGCCGCCATCATCGGACGTACTGCTTCCGCCGGAGCGCCCGCAGGAAGACATGGCCGCTCCGGACCCTGCGCCGAACGATCTGCCACAACCGTCAGCCATGCCGCTCGAAGACGTCATCGAACGCGTCATGCCGGGCGTCGTCAGGGTCGAGACCAGCACCAGCCGCGGCAGCGGCTTCTTCGTCCGGTCAACCCTCATCGTCACGAATGCGCACGTCCCCGGCGACGCGCGTACCGTCACGGTGACCACGCAGTCTGGGCAACACCTGCCGGGGCGGGTTCTGGAATCGTCCGGGAAGTACGACGTCGCCATCATCCAGGTCGGCGGTTCCAGCCAGGAATCCGTGGCCGTGCCGCTCGGGCAATCGGCGCAGCTGAAGCTCGGTCAGGGGATCGTGGCGCTAGGCTGGGCCGAAGGGCCCGATCAGAGCACGGTGCGGCGCGGCGTCATCACCGGCCTGCGTACGGACGGCGCACGCCAGCTCCTGCAGACCGACACGGCGCCCCATCCCGGCGACAGCGGCGGCCCGATTGTCGATCGCACCGGCGAGGTGGTCGGCATCACGACGTTCCGGTACAACGACGGTAGCGGCGGTCTGGCCGTGCCGATCGACGATGTGAAGGCGTTCATCCAGACGGCATCGGGGATGGCGCCGATGTCTACCGTCGCGACGTCAACGAGCTCGCCGACCTCACCCGCGGTCGCCTCACGGACCGATGCACCGCGGGCGTCCGAGACAGACAACGCGCTTCAGAACGGCGCGGCACAGTTCGAACGCGACCTCGCGTCAGTAGCCCAGCGCGCCGACCGGCTCGATGCGGATTGGATGCAGTATCGACAAAGCTGCGGCATCACCAGCGTTCCAGCCGGCCAGACGCGCGAGTGGTTCGGTCTCTACGATCCGGCCAGCATGCTACATCGCGCCCCGCAGAACTGCGCCCCGGCGCTGAACGACCTGCAGCGCCAGGCGGACGGCATCGGCACGCTGATGCGCGCCGCGGACGACATGGCGCGCCGCGCCGGCGTGTTCCCCGGCGTGCGGCGCGATCTGCGCCAGCGGCTGCGGCTCGACTACGCGGGCTGGGAACGGTAGGCCGGAGCGGTTGAGTATGATGTAGCGTGCGGATCGGCATAGACGCCCGCAAGCTGCACGACTTCGGCATCGGCACGTACATCCGGAACCTGCTTCGACAACTGGCCCGACTCGATCGCGAGACCGAGTTCGTGATTTTGTGTCGTCCGGAGGACGTCGCGGTCGTGACGGCGCTGGGCGAGAATTTTCGTGCGGTGCGGGAGACGGCCGGCAACTACTCGCTGGCCGAACAGGTCAGGATTCCGCTGGTGTTGCGCCGTGAAGGCGTCACGCTGTTCCACGCCCCGCACTACGTCCTGCCACCGCTGGTCGGGTGCCGATCGGTCGTCACCATCCACGACTGCATTCATCTGATGTTTCCGCAGTACCTGCCGAACCGAATCGCCCTTGGCTACGCCCGGACATCGATTCGCCTCGCGGCCAGGATGGCGACGCGGGTGATGACCGTGTCGGAGAGTTCGAAGCGCGACATTCTCCGGTTCGTCGACACGACGCCCGAGAAAATCGACGTCATCTACAACGCCTACGATGAGCGATTCGGTGACGAACCCCTCGAGGCCGACGTGGTACGGGTGCGCGAGCGTTATCAACTGCACGATGAGTTCGTGCTGTATGCCGGCAACGTCAAGCCTCACAAGAACCTCGAACGGCTGATCGAAGCGTTCGACCTGCTCCGCAAAAGCGGCCTCGATCATCTCAAGCTGGTGATGATCGGCGACGACATCTCGAAGTACACCGCGCTGCGGCGCGCCGTACATCGGCATCAGCTGCACAACTACGTCCGGTTCCTGGGTTACCTACCCGAGGAAACGCTGGCCGTGATGTACCGGCTGGCCGGCGTGTTCGTTTTTCCGTCGCTCTACGAGGGCTTCGGCTTGCCGCCGCTGGAGGCCATGGCCAGCGGGACGCCGGTCGTCACCTCGAACGTCTCGTCGCTGCCCGAGGTGGCGGGAGGCGCCGCCGTGCTGGTGGATCCCTACGATCCCCGGGCGATCGCTGACGGCATCACCAGCATCCTCACCAACGAAGGACTGCGCGCCGATCTGCGCCGCCGGGGACTGGCGCGCGCGAAGCAGTTTTCGTGGGAGCAGTCGATGCAGCGCGTGCATGACATTTATCGCGAGGTCGGATGAAGCTCGCGTTGGTCCACGACTGGCTGACCGGCATGCGCGGTGGCGAGAAAGTGCTCGAAGTCCTGTGTGAGCGCTTTCCAGATGCCGAGCTGTTCACGCTGGTGCACCGCCGAGGTTCGGTGTCGCCAACGATTGAGCGGTTGCCGACCCATACCTCGTTCGTGCAGCGCCTGCCGTTCGTGCATCGCTACTACCGGCTCTGCCTGCCGCTTTTCCCGACCGCGATCGAACAATTTTCGTTCGATCGCTTCGACTGCGTGGTCAGCGTCAGCCATTGCGCCGCCAAATCCATCGTGCACGCCGCGACCGTGCCGCACCTGTGCTACTGCCTGACGCCGATGCGGTACGCCTGGGATCAGTTCGAGGCATATTTCGGGCCGGACCGGCTCGGCCCGACTGGCAGCCGGCTCATGCGTCCGGTGATGGCACGGCTGGCCCGGTGGGACCGCGACACGTCGACGCGCGCCGACCGCTATGTCGCTATCTCTCATTATGTTGCGGGGAGGATCGGCCGATACTATAATCGCGAGGCGAGTGTGGTATATCCCCCCGTCGACACTGACTTCTTCCAGCCGGATTTCAGCACGCCGGAGCGCTTTGCGTTGGTCGTGTCAGCGCTCGTCCCCTACAAACGCGTGGAAGCCGCGATTCAGGCCTGCCGCATTGCCCGCGTTCCACTGACAGTGGTCGGCGACGGTCCGGATCGGGCCCGGCTCGAACGCGCCGCCGCCGGAGCCGACGTACGTTTTCTCGGCCGCCGTTCCAACCACGAGATTCGCGATCTGTACCGGCGCGCAGCGGTAACGGTACTCCCTGGAGAAGAGGACTTCGGTATCGTGCCGCTCGAGGCGCATGCGTGCGGGCGACCGGTGGTCGCGCTCGCGCGAGGGGGGGCCACCGAAACGGTGATCGACGGCAAAACCGGAACCCTGGTCGCGGACCTCGCTGCCGAGGCGCTCGCCGACGCCATCAGCGCCACGATCGACACGCCCTTTGATGCGCATGCCATTCGTGCGTACGCCGAACGTTTCAGCCGGACGCGTTTTGGCGACGAGATGGCCGCACTCATCAGCCAGCCTGAGCAATGGTGAACCGCCATAACCGGCTGCTGGCGACATTTCACGTGCTGTCCGACGCGCTGCTCGCCGTGTCGGCGTTCATCATCGCTTACGCCTTGCGTTTTCACACGGATCTGATCACCAACCTGATCCCGATTACGCGCGGCGTGCCGCCGCTCCGCCAGTACATTCAGGATCTTCCATTCGTCGCGATCCTGGTGCCATTGGGATTCCAGCTGCAGGGACTCTATCGCCTGCGCCGCGGTCGATCGCGCGTCGACGACTTCTTCGCGGTCTTCGTCGGCAGCATCCTCGCCGTCGTGTTCGGCATCGTCGCCACTCTCTATGTGCAGACCTACGTGGCGACGAGCGCCGCCAAGGCGCGCGGCGAATTCGAAGTGTCGCAGGCGGTGTGGGCGCTGTTCCTGGTCATCAACGTCGCGCTCACATATGCGTCGCGGGAACTCGTGCGCGAAGTGCTCGAGCGGCGGTGGCGGGCCGGCATCGGGCTGAAGCGCATTCTGATTGCCGGCTCCGGCGAGCTCGGCCGCCTCGTTGCGGACAAGATCATCGAGCATCGTGAACTCGGCTACCAGATCGTCGGGTTCGTCGACGATCGGGCGACCGGCGATCACCTGGGCTACCGGGGACTGCCACTGCTTGGCACCATCGCCGAGGCGGCCGATATCGCGACGCGCGAAATGGTGGCGCACCTGTACGTCGCCTTGCCACCCGAACAGCACGTGCAGATGCTCGCGCTCATCGAGAGCACCAGCCGCGAGTGTGTGGACGTCAAGGTGGTACCGGATCTCCTGCAGGTGATCGCGCTGCGAGCCCGCCTCGAGGACCTCGATGGCCTGCCGGTCATCAACATCAATGACGTCCCGTTGCAGGGACTGAATGCCATCGTCAAGCGGATGATCGACGTCGCCATGTCAGCGACGTCGCTGATCGCCCTGACGATTCCGTTGGCGGCGGTGGCGGCGCTGATCAAGGTGACCTCGCGCGGCGACGTGTTCTACCGGCAGGAGCGGATGGGTCTCGACGGCAGACCCTTCATGATCTACAAGTTCCGCTCGATGTTCGATGACGCCGAAGCGGCCACCGGGCCGGTGTTCGCAAGCGAGCACGACCCGCGCCGAACGCCACTCGGCAAACTGCTCCGCCGCTCCAACGTCGACGAACTGCCCCAGCTCTGGAACGTGCTCAGGGGCGACATGTCGATCGTTGGACCCAGACCCGAGCGTCCGCTGTTCGTGGCCCAGTTCAAGGACAAGATTCCTCAGTACATGCTGCGTCACAAGGTGAAGGCCGGGCTGACCGGCTGGGCCCAGGTCAACGGCTGGCGCGGCAACACGTCGATCGAGAAGCGCATCGAATACGATCTCTACTACATCGAGAACTGGTCGGTCCGGCTCGATCTCAAGATTATCTGGCTTACGGTCCTGAAGGGTTTCTTCCACAAGCATGCCTACTAAACCGCGCGTTGTGATTACCGGTGCGGCCGGCTTCATCGGGTCGCATCTCGCCGAGACACTTCTCAATCGCGACTACACCGTCATCGGCATCGACAACCTGGCCACCGGCGACACCGCGAACATCGCGCATCTGGCCAACCGCGATTTCACGTTCATCAAGCACGACGTCACCAACTACATCTACATCGATGGACCGGTGGACTTCGTGCTGCACTGGGCCAGTCCAGCCAGTCCGATCGATTACCTCGAGTTGCCGATTCCGACATTGAAGGTTGGAGCGCTGGGGACGCACAAGGCGCTCGGTCTGGCGAAGGCCAAGGGCGCCCGGTTCGTGATCGCCTCGACCTCAGAGGTTTACGGCGACCCGCTGGAGCATCCCCAGAAGGAAACCTATTGGGGCAACGTGAATCCGGTCGGTCCGCGCGGTGTCTATGACGAAGCCAAGCGCTTCGCCGAGGCCATGACCATGGCCTACCACCGCTTTCACGGTGTGGACACCAAGATCGTGCGCATTTTCAACACCTACGGACCGCGCATGCGGATCAACGACGGCCGCGCCGTGCCCGCCTTCATGTCCCAGGCGCTCCGCAACGAGAACGTCACCGTGTTTGGCGACGGCACCCAGACCCGGAGCTTCACTTACGTCAGCGACCTGGTGGACGGCATCATCAGACTGATGCTCTCGTCGGAAAATGATCCGATCAATATCGGCAATCCAGTCGAGATGACCATCACTCAGATCGCCGAAACGATTATCCGGATGACCGGCGCCACCAGCCGGATCATTTACCAGCCGTTGCCGGTTGACGACCCCAAGCAACGGCGTCCCGACATCACCCGCGCGCGCACCCTGCTCAACTGGGAGCCGAAGGTTCAACTCGAGGAAGGTCTGACCAAGACCATCGACTATTTCAGGACGAAGGTTCGATAGTTTCAGAGTTCAGCCGCACGGCCTTAACTCGATCGCAGCACGGTGAGCGGGTCGACCACACGGGCTTTGGTAAGCTGTCAGCCATGGAGCTCTATCAGGTTGACGATGAGGCGAAGCTGTTCATTTCGCCGGCAATCGAAGACTGGGATTCCGTCGCCCAATACAAAGTAGACGTCGTCATCGACCTCGATGGGGGGCTGGATACCTGTATTCCGTCCACGCTGAACGGCTGCCTGTACATCTACTTCCCGATCGATGACGACCCCGACACGCTGCCGGACATGGTCCGGCTGCGCGCGATCGCGCAGCTGGCCGCGTCGCTCATCGCGCAGGGCCACCGCGTGTTATCGCACTGCGGCATGGGCTTCAACCGCTCTGCTCTGGTCGCCGGATTGATTCTGATCGAACTGGGGATGCAGGGAACGGCGGTCGTGGACCGACTGCGCGATCGGCGTCCGGGTGCGCTCTTCAACGATGGCTTCGCGAGCTGCCTCGCCTGCCGGAGTCCATCAGCCTAGGTCGGGAGTTGTCACGGGCGCGCATTCGCGCCCGTGACCGATCTTGCTAGCGGTGGTGGTGGTGTTCGGGCTCCCTGGTTGCCGCGTCGGCGTTTACGAGGCCGAAGCCGGTAAAGGAGTTTATCGGCAACTTGGGCGCGACTGAAAATTTGCCGGTCTTGGTGGTGCCATCCGAGAACGTCACGGTGACCTGGCCGCCTTCCACGCGATCGGCGTCCACCTCGAATTGCACCGGCAGCAACACCGGGAACGCGAAGTTCGCAAACGTCAGCGAGTCACCTGCACCGAACTTGCCCGCGGCAAACGTCAGCGTCAACGTCGTCAGATCGGCGCTGCGCGCCGCGGTGACGTCCGTGGCGCTCAGGCCGCGGACCGATCCGACGTGGAAGCCTGTGGTCGCAGACGTCGGATTCGACCAGTGCATGTTCGGATTGGTCAGGTTGAGTGAGACGGTCTTGACCGTGGCTTTCGTGACGAACGGCAGCACGGCCAGTCGCCAGTAGCTGGTCTCGCGCGGGAAATCGCCCACAGCTGCTGCGACCAGCGGACCGGCCAGGGTTGCCGCAACCGTCCGGTTGAATGACAACGGAATCGGCGTCGCGGTCTGTTGCAGGCGTTCGTACACTTCGCTCGGCTCCATGCTGCCAGGTCCACCGGCCGATTGCAGGACCAGGGCGGCCGTGGCCGCCGCGTTCGGAGCGGCGGCGCTTGTCCCGAAGAAGTTCGGGAAGCCGTTGCCATCGATGTCGCCGCCCGGCGGGAAGAACGTGGTGTCCGCGCCGTCAACCGCGGTCAACTGCGGGACTTCCCTGATTTCAGGATGCGACAGACGATTGCCGTGCTTATCGAACAGGATCGTCACCGGGCCCGGTGAGCTGAAATCCTCCGGGAAGTTGGTGATCCCGTAGAACATCGCCGCGACCGACTGACCGTGCCTGGCGGCGGTATGTCCCCAGACCGACGGCGCGTTTTCGCGGTCGCTCTCGCCGGTGCCGTTGACGTCCACGTACTTGATTCGGCTGGCCGGGCCATCGTTGATCTTGGCGATGACGATCTGATAGGTCCCGGGATTGACCGCCATCAGTTCGAGTGCCTGATCCGTGGCGACGTTGTCATCGGTGGTGAAGAACGCGTCGGAGTTCGGATCGTTGGGGTCGATGAAGTGCCCGGCCGAGTCGAACACGTAGATGTTGTAGTCGGTCTTCACCTTCCCGAGATCGAACGGCTCGTCCCACTGGAAGTCGACGACGTCGCCGAAATACGACGTGAAGCGCTGGCTGATGCTGGTGCTGCCGTCGGGATTGCGGAAATTGTGGAAGCTCTTCGCACCCAGGCCGTGTGCGGCCAGTGCGGCAAGATCAAGGTTCTCCTTGCCGGTCGCCACCAGATGCTGCGCTGCGGCAAAAGAGATCGGAGCATAAGTCGATTCGTATGCCTCGAGGCCGTTGTTGCCCGCGGACGAGAAATACGCCGCACCTTGTGAGACGACCTTGTCAACGGTCTGCGCCAGCAGGCCATCCGAGAACATCGGTTCGTCGAAATACACGACATCGTCGACGATCACGTCGGCGTGAAACACGCTGCGCAGGTGCAGGATGTTGTTCGAGAAATCGACCTCGCCAATATCCGCCGACGCGAATCCAAGTTTCGATCCTGGCGCGACGTCGTGGACGAGTTGCATCATCGCGCGTCCTTCGTCGGTACCCTGGTTGGCAGGCAGATCCTCGAGGACGACCACACCAGCCGGCAGGTCGCCGCTCGCCACATCGTCGGCCGCGTTGGGGTGAGCCGTCTGGGAGGCGTAGCTATCGGAGAGCACGCCGACCTTGATTCCAGTGCCGTCGAAACCGCGAGCCTGCGCCTTGTCGGCCTTCTGCACCGCAACGGCCTGACTCTGCACCGAGCCGGCGAAGATGAACGGCCGCTGCACGGCCAGGACACGCATCACACCGGCCGTGCCCGCAGCGGTTCTGGCGTTCGCCAGCGGGAGATAGCCTTCGATCAGCGACGGATCCATCTCGCTGACAACGGTCAGACGGAAGCCTGTTCGCGCCAGCGCCGCGAGAACGTCGGCGGACTTTGCACCTGCATCAATCCGAATCTGGACCAGCGGATCGCCCGCCGGACTCGTCAGATGGATGCGAAGTGCCGACTGCAGTTTCGGATTGCCGGTCTCGTAAAGCGAAACCAGTTGTTCCATTCCACGGCCAAGCGTTGCAGCACCGAGGGGCGCCGCCGCGATGATCAGTGAGAGAAGTGTCGTCGTGGAGAGTACTAACGCGCGTCGAAACGTTCCATGCATCGAGTTTGTCCTCCGGCGTTCGACACGTTATGCGTCTGCAAATGTGAAGTCAACGTACGAAAAGCAAATTGCGTGAAAAACATCGCAGCTCAACTACGCCAGATCCACGCTGCCGACTAAAGTCAGACGCGCGGATGAAATGATCGCGACCCGAATTTGATTTCACTTTTGATCGATCGACAAATCGCCGGCCGCAAGCTTGACGCAAAGTCCCTCGTCACAACACGATGAAAAAGGTGGAAATCCCCGGATCAACGATAATCGTCGGAATGTCGTTTCGGCGCGTTCGCTGCCTCCTGCTTCTCCTCGTCGTCTGCGTTCCCCGGCCGGCACTTGCACAACTCGCAGCGCCCGAGCAATCACCGGCAAGCTCGGCAGGCTCGACACTGGTTGCTCCACCACTCACCGCTGACTCGTACACGCCGATCACCGGAAAGGAACGAGTCGGCTGGATTGTTTCTGGCACGATCGGAATGCAGAGCCTGTTGGTCATTGGTCCTCTGGCGGCGGGCTGGAACACCGCGCTCAACACGCCATCCGAATGGGGCCAGACCTGGAGCGGGTTCGGAAAACGCTATGCGCAGCGACTCGCTGACGTCGCGATCTCGAGCACGATTGAGGGTGGGCTCGGCGCACTGTGGGGTGAGGATCCCCGATACATTCCATCTGGCAAGAAAGGCATCTGGCCGCGCGCCCGGTACGCCGTGAAAACGGTGGTGATCGCGCCGCGGCCCGACGGATCGTTCAAACCGGCGTGGGGGCGCTACGCCGGCAACGTGTTCAACAACATCATCGAAAACTCGTGGCTGCCACCGAGCCAGACTACGGCCAGCGCGACCGCATGGCGGTCAGTCGGCGGCCTGCTGGGGCGTCTCGGCGGGAACCTGTGGGGCGAGTACTGGCCTGACGTCCAGAAACGCCTGTTCCACCGGAAGTAGTCAGCGTCCGAAACGCTCCGCGGACCGCGCGCGGGCAATCGCCGCGACTTCCTCACGATTGCGCGGCGCCGCCGCCGTCGACAACGAGTCGATCAGGCGGCGGGCAACATCGGCCACCTCGTCGATCGCGCGGTTGAACGCGACCTCGTTCGCCTTGGAAGGCGCGGTAAATCCGCTCAGCTTTCTGACGAACTGCAGCGACGCGGCCCGCACTTCTTCGTCAGTGGCAGGTGGATCGAAGTTGAACAGAGTCTTGATGTTTCTGCACATCGTCTGGTCCTAGCGGGTCAGCTTGCGGTACTTGATCCGATGCGGCTGCTCGGCAGCCGCGCCGAGGCGGCGCTTGCGATCGGCCTCGTAGTCCTGGTAATTG
>DASXGC010000097.1:0-1511 GCA_036489235.1 Vicinamibacterales bacterium | reverse complement strand
GTGCCGGCGCGCCTCGGCAACCGTCATCCGAGCATCGTGCCGTACGAAACCTTTGCGGCTGCCGACGGAGATTTCGTGCTGGCGGTCGGCAACGACGAACAGTGGCGCCGCTTCTGCGCGGTCGCCGAATTGCCCGAGCAGGAGCGGTTTGCCACCAATCGGCAGCGGGTCACCGGGTACGAAGAATTCCGTCCCTTCGTCGCCGATCGCCTGCGCGCCAAACCACGGCAGCACTGGATCGATCGCCTGACGAGCGCCGGCGTGCCGTGCGGGTCGGTCCGCAACTTCGCCGAGCTCTTCGCCGATCCTCAGCTTGCCGCCCGCGGCATGATCGCAGAGATCGAGCACTCGACGATCGGTCCGCTGAAGATGCTCGGTCTCCCGGTCAAGCTGTCGGGAACGCCAGGGTCGGTCAGGACGCCGCCGCCTCTGCTTGGCCAGCACACCGACGCGGTGCTAAGCCAGGATCTTGGCTATAGCGCCGACGCCATCGCCGGCCTGCGCCGGCAGAACGTGATTTAGAGCAATGGAAACTTCCGCGGTCAAGAAGCGACTCACCCAAACCATCGAACACGCGAAGAAAGCCGCGGCCGATCGGCGCGCACGGAGCGACGAGGCCGGGAAGGCGTTCGCGACACTGCTCAGCACGATGGCGATCCCGTTGTTCCGGCAGGTTGGCAACATCCTGAAAGCCGAAGGCTACGCGTTCAGTTTGTTCACGCCGTCCGGCAGCGTTCGTTTGATGTCGGATCGCTCGGCCGAGGACTTCATCGAGCTTTCGCTCGACTCCAGCGGCGAGACGCCGCAGGTGTTCGGTCACGTCAGCCGGATGCGGGGGCGGCGGGTGGTCGAATCGGAACGGGCCATCGGCGCCCCTGAGACCCTGAACGAAGACGCGTTGTTGGATTTTCTGGCGAAGGAACTCGAGGCGTTCGTCGAGCGCTGAGCGCGGTCAGGCCCGGCTCGGCGTCCCGACCTCGTAGATCCGAATCAGCTCGACGAGTTTGTAGCCGCGGGTCTGGTACGGCGGAACGATCCGCTCGGATCGCAGGTACTGGAGCATGGTGGCGTCACCATAATCCGGAGGTCCGAGTTCCGGCGCGGCGCTCAGGTCGGCCTCGAGCCTGGCGAAGGTCATCGCCGGTTCGAGCACCAGGCGCGACGCCGGCAGCACACCAAATCGCCGGAACGATTCCCGCCGCTCGACGGTCGCGAACCGCACGAATATTTCGTTGCTCATGAAGTTGTAGTCCGCATCCGACCGCGTCGCCGGCGCATCCTCGACCTTCAGAAAGCTGACCAGCGGCAGCGCGCATAGGTAGTCGATCAGGACCTGGGTGAACGCGCCCTCGCCCGACCACGCCGAGACATCAATTTCGGCTGGCATGGTGAATGGTCATCAACCCTCCCAGGACCCGATAACAGCGAACGCGGCCGAAACCGCGTGACTCGAACATCTGTGCGACAGCCTCGGCCCCGGGATACTGACGGATCGAGGCAGGGATATATCG
>DASXGC010000073.1:0-74668 GCA_036489235.1 Vicinamibacterales bacterium | reverse complement strand
TGCCGCGGACGCTCGCCGAGCTGACGGTCCACGCCAACCGCTTCGTGGTCGCGGTGAAGGCGCGGAAGATCGTCGGCTGCGCCGAGCTCGCACCGCTCAGCGCGCACGTCGCGGAAGTCCGCTCGCTGGCCGTGGATGCTGCCGCACGCGGCGGACGGGTCGGCGTGACCATCGTGGACGAGCTGCGGCGGCGGGCGCGCCGCGCCGGGTTCGAAAAACTCTGCGCGTTCACGCACGGCCCCCGCTATTTCATTCACATGGGGTTCTCGATCGTTCCGCATCTGTGGCTGGCTGAGAAGGTCTTCACCGACTGCGTCAAATGCCCGCTCTTCCGGACGTGCGGACAGTACGCGATGGTGGTCCCGCTCGATTCGGCGTTCGACGCGGAGCACGGTTACGGGATGCCGGCAGCCGCGCCGGCCCCTGCCGCGTAATGGCCGCCTCGTCCTCGATCATCACAGGTGGCGTGACGACAGCGCGCGGGTTCCGCGCCGCCGGCGTCAGCGCCGGCATCAAGGCCAAAGCTGGCAGTCTCGACCTCGCGCTCCTCGTCTCCGACGTTCCGGCGGTGACCGCGGCGGTCTTCACGACCAACAAGGCCGTCGCCGCGCCGATCCTGGTCTGCCGCGATCATCTGAAGCGCTCTGCGGCCACCACCCGAGCCATCATCGTCAACAGCGGCTGCGCCAATGCTTGCACCGGAGACGAAGGGCTGCAGGTCGCTCGAGAGATGACAGCGGAAACGGCGCGTCTGGTCGACTGTCCGGTCGAGCAGGTGCTCGTCGCCTCGACCGGGGTCATCGGCGTCGGCCTGCCGATCGAGAAAATCCGGGCCGCACTGCCGATTGCCCTACGCGCGCTCGGCGCCGATCAGGGTCCGGCTGCGGCTCTCGCGATCATGACGACGGATCCGTTTCCGAAAGAAGCGGCGACCACCATCACGATTGGCGGCCGCACGGTGACGATCGGCGGCATGACCAAGGGGTCCGGGATGATCGAGCCGAACATGGCAACGATGCTCGGCTTCGTCACGACCGACGCAGCTGTTCCGCTGCCGCTACTCGATCGGGCGCTCCGGGCGGCGGTCAACGACACCTTCAACGCCATCACGGTGGACGGTGAGTGCTCGACCAACGACTCCGTGTTCCTGCTGGCGAACGGCGCCAGCGGCGCGGCGGTTGACGCCTCATCGTACGACGCGTTCCTTGCCGGGCTGACGGCGGTCTGCCGCGAGCTGGCGCTGGGCATCGTGCGCGGCGGCGAAGGCGCAACCAAACTCGTCACCGTCACGGTCAACGGCGCAGCGTCCAGTGACGAGGCCCGCAAGGCGGCTAAGGCGATCGGCAACTCTCCACTCGTCAAGACCGCCATCAACGGCGGCGATCCCAACTGGGGCCGGCTGATCGCCGTCGCCGGTCGAGCCGGCGTCGCGTTCGAGCTGTCCCGCGCCGCCGTCACCATCGGCGACATCGTCCTCTTCGAGAACGGACGCCCGCACGACGAGTCGGCGCCTGCTGCCGCCGAATATCTCAAGCGCAGCGAGCTGAGCGTCTCGGTCAACCTCGGGGCCGGAACCGCGTCATCGACGATCTGGACCTGCGACCTCAGCGCCGAGTACGTGCGTATCAACGCCGACTACAGAACCTGACGATGACCGAGGCCGCCCTCACCAAACGCAAAGACTTTCTGTCCGTGCTCGATTTCGATGCCGCGGATCTGGAAGGCTGCCTGCGGCTGGCCGCGCAGCTCAAGGCCGATCGCGGGCTGGGACGGCACGCGCCGACTGCGGGCGCGTTGAACGGCCGCCACATCGCGATGCTGTTCGACAAGCCGTCGCTCCGGACGCGCACGACATTCGAAATCGGCATTCGCGAAATCGGCGGCCACCTGGTCGAACTGACCTCGGACGTCGCACCCGGCAAACGCGAACCGGTCGCCGACATCGCCAGAAACCTGGAACGCTGGGTCGATGCGGTCGTCATCCGCACCTTCTCGCAGTACATGCTGCAGGAATTCGCCCGGGCCACCCGGTGCCTGCACGTCGTCAACGCGCTGACCGATCAGGAACATCCGTGCCAGGCGATCGCCGACTTCTTGACGCTGCAGGAGAGGCTCGGCCAGCTGCGCGGTCGCACCATCGCGTATGTCGGCGACGGCAACAACGTCGCGACCTCGCTGGCGCACGCCGGCGCGATGCTTGGCGTCCACGTCCACATCGCAAGCCCCGAGCCCTATCAACTGCCCCACGCGGTCGTGCAGCAGGCGACCAGCGTCGCCCGGCACGGCGCACGTCTCCGCCTGTTCACGGAGGCGGCGGATGCGGTTGCCGGCGCCGACGCGATCTACACCGACACATGGACGTCGATGGGCCAGGAAGCCGAAGCGGAGATCCGGCGCAAAGTGTTTGCCGCGTATCAGGTGAACGACGAACTGATGTCGCTGGCGAAGCCCGGGGCGCTGTTCATGCACTGCCTGCCGGCGCATCGGGGCGAGGAAGTCACCGAAGAGGTCTTCGAATCGGAGGCGTCGGTCGTGTTCGATCAGGCCGAGAACCGTCTGCACGGTCAGAAGGCGCTGCTGCTGATGCTGCTCGCGCCCGCGGCAGCCCGCTAGCGGCCTCGCCTCAGCACCATCACACCGCCGCGCGGTTTATAATCGCGCCCTCAATGCCCACGGCTGCGCCCTGGCTCTCCCATTACGACGCCGACGTTCCCGCGACGCTTGAACCCTATCCCCAGCGAACGCTGATCGACTACCTCGCCGAGACGGCACGGATCGAACCGAAGCGGCCCCTACTGCTCTTCAAGGGCGCGACGATGAGTTACGGCGAACTCGAGCGGTTGAGCGATTGCTGCGCCGCCGCGTTCGCCGCCATCGGCGTAAAGCGGGGCGACCGCGTCGGGCTGCTGCTGCCCAACTGTCCACAGTTCTTCATCGCGCAGTTCGGCGCCTGGAAGCTGGGCGCCATCGTCGCACCGCTCAACCCGATTTACACCGAACACGAGCTCGAAGGGCCGATTCGCGAGCAGGGCGTCGAGACCATCGTGACGCTCACCAGGTTTTACGCGCGCGTCAAGGCACTGCAGCCGCGAACCGGACTGCGGCGGGTGATCGCCACCAACATCAAGGAATTTTTTCCGCCGCTGCTACGAGTGCTATTTACGCTCGCGCGGGAAAAGCGCGAAGGCGATCGCATCACGTTGAAGGCCGGCGATCACGACTTCGCGCACCTCCTGCTGGTCAACCGCGGACGTCGGGGTCCGGCGACCAGGGTCGCGCCGTCCGATCCGGCCGTCCTGTTGATGAGCGGCGGCACCACCGGCACGCCGAAAGGCGCGCTGGGCGCGCACGAAGCCTATGTCCGGGCGGGCCTGCAAGGCAAAGCCTGGAACGTCGCGGCCATGAACGGCGCCACCGACGTCCTCTTCCTGCCGCTGCCGATGTTCCACGTCTACGCCAACGTCGGCGTTCAGGCGCTGGCAATCGTGACCGGTGCCGCGCTGGCCATCGTCCCCAACCCGCGCGACCTGAACGACCTGGTCGCAACCATCAAGCGCGTGAAGCCGACGTTCTTCAACGGCGTGCCGACGCTCTATATCGGCCTGCTGAATCATCCTGAAGTGCAGAAAGGCAAGGTCGATTTCAAGTCGATCCGGATTTGCTTCTCCGGAGCGGCGCCGCTGCTGGCCGAAACCAAGAGCCGCTTCGAAGCGCTCACCGGCGGCCGTCTGGTCGAGGGTTACTCGCTCACGGAGGCGATGATGGCGACCTTCGTCAACCCGGTGAAAGGGCCCAACAAGCTCGGCTCGGTCGGCATGCCGCTGCCCGACGTCAACGTCCGGATCGTGGACGGCGACGATGGCGTGCGTGAGCTCCTCGCCACAGAAGTGGGCGAGATCATCGTCTCGGCACAGCAGCTGATGATCGGGTACTGGAATCATCCCGCGGAAACCGCCGGCACGATTCGAGAGATCGTCGAAGACGGCGTGACCAGCCGCTGGCTTTACACCGGCGATCTCGGCTATCTCGACGAGGACGGCTATCTCTTCATCGTCGATCGCAAGAAAGACTTGATCAAGACCAGCGGCTACCAGGTATGGCCGCGGGAGATCGAGGAAGTGATCGCGACACATCCGGCGATTGCGGAGGTCGGCGTCGCATCGATTCCGGACCCGACCAAAGGCGAAGCCGTCAAGGCGTGGGTGGTCCTGCGCGCCGGGCAGAGCGTCACCGAGCTGGAGCTTCGAACCTTCTGCCGCGACAAATTGGCGCCCTACAAGATTCCCTCGCATGTGGAATTTCGGACGGAGCTGCCAAAGACGATGGTCGGCAAGGTGTTGCGTCGGGTGTTGCGCGATGGCCATTGACCGCTTGCGACGGCTCGGCGCCCAATCCCTCGACTCGTGAGCAGCACAGCGACGGTCGCGTTCGTCACTTATTCTGGCGTCCCGGATCTCACCGTGGACGATCGTCTCGCCGTGGATGCGCTTGCGATGCTCGACGTGCGCACGGACGCTCTATGCTGGGACGACCCGAGCGTTGAATGGCAGCGCTACGAAGCGATCGTCCTGCGATCGACGTGGGACTACTACCTTCGTCTCGCGGAGTTCGTGGCCTGGGTTGATCGACTCGAGTCAGTCAACGCGCGACTCTGGAATCCTCCCCGGATGGTGCGCGGCAATCTCGACAAGCGTTATCTCACCGAGCTGCGGCATCCGCACCTGGCGCCGCCGCCGAGTGCGTTCTTCGTACGAGGCGCGCGGATCGATCTCGCGGCACTGCTCGAGGCACGCGGCTGGACCGAGGCCGTCATCAAACCAACTGTGTCGGCTGATGGCTTCTCCACCGAGAGAACGTCGCGCGCGACGGCCTTTGACGACCAGTCCCTGGTCGAAGCGATGGTCGAACGCTCGGACATCGTGATTCAGCGACTGGTTCCCGACATTCGGACCAACGGCGAGCTGTCCCTGATGTTCTTCGGCGGCAGGTTCAGCCACGCGGTGAACAAGCGGCCCACGCATGAAGAGTTCCGCGTGCAGGAGCGCCTCGGCGGCACCATCGCCCCGGCGATTGCACCGGCCCGACTGGTGCGACACGCCACGGATCTGGTCGCGACGAGCGCGGCCGACAGCCTCTACGCACGGATCGACGTGGTCATCGCTGAAGGCCGGTTCGTGCTGATGGAGCTCGAACTGGTCGAACCGAGCCTCTTCCTCGCGCACTCGCCGGCTGCCCCGGCGGCATTCGCGGACGCTGTGCGTCGCGTCGCAACGACCTAGCGGCACCGACCCTGTCCGCTAGCCCAAGTGAAAGCGAATCCGAATCGCGACGATAGTGCACGTTATGAACGTCATAGCGCTGAGATGCCCGAGAAAATCCATACGCCGACGTGGTTGGTAGCGAAGCCAAAACGGGTAAGCCAATATGCCCGCGACCAAAAACCCAGCGCCTTGAGAAATCGGCGCTACGATCGCTCGGTCCACACCCATGGCCGTAACGATGATCACCTGGACGACAACCATCGTCGCCACAGCGACCGCTGTTAGAGTGATCCACGTTACAAAGCCGCGCGTGAAGTCCAACCGCTTCAAGCCTTCTGTTGACCCTCCGTCTATCCGCCAGCGGGCGTGAGGATATCAATGGCAGCGTGGGCGTGCAAGATCGCGCATCTAGGTATGGCGCGCGACAGCGCATCACGTAACCGCTTACGCCATTGGTGCGGAGGTCAATCTGTCATCGCCTTAAAACGCAATGGTTTACAGCCGCACGGAGGCGGCATACCGCTTGCCTTGTGATGTCTGGAAGACAACTCATTCGGAGGTCAGGTATGTCGCTCTTGCGTTCGTCCGTTCAGCTTTCGATTCTTGCCGTCACTTTCGCTCTTGCCGCGACCGCATGCGGCAGTAGCTCCACCGCCCCCACGACGCCTGCGGCCGACGTCACCATCAGCATCGTCGGCGTCAACGCGGCGCAATCGTTTTCACCTAATCCGACCACGATGAAGGTCGGACAATCGGTGGCGTTCAAGAACAACGACACCATCGCCCACGACGCCACACAGGATGCCGCGAAGTTCAATACCGGCACGCTCGGCGCCGGGGCCACCAGCGCCGCGATTGCGATGCCGACGGCGGGAACGTTCACGTATCACTGCTCGATTCATCCGGGGATGATCGGCACGATCACCGTACAGTAGCCGCGGCCAGCCGCTTGCCTTTCATCAGCACGTCTATCGAGTCGGGACGTCCGTTGACGAAGTCGACGCGGGTAAGGCCGTCGGCGGTCTGGCTGACGACGCCGGGGATCGACAGCCAGGTGAGGTACCAGCCGCGCGGTAGCACGACCGAGTTGCGCGGACGGCCGAGACTGCGCTCGAAGGCGAACTCCTCCCCTTCCAACCGATAGCTTTCGGGCGCAGTGTAGGTCTCGGAAAGGCGCAGTCGAATCGACTGCCCTTTCTTGACGCCTGGAAACGGCGTCACCACCACTTCCTGATCGGGCGCGACGCGCTCACCGCCGAGATCGATGCCGGTGGCCTGCGCCTGCGCACCGGTGATGACCTGCGCCTTCAGCACCTCGCCCGTATCCAGAACCAACCCGGACGGATTCGACACCTTGCTGCCGCTCCTCACCACGTTGAGATACTTGTCGATGCCTTCGCGCGACTCGGTGTAGTCGTGATAGAGGCTGAAGGCATTGGTATCGGGCTGCTGCAGGAAGTAGACGATGTCGCGATCCTGACTCGAGCGATCACTGAGCCGCGATCGTTCGGTCGGACCCTGGCCGGCCGGCGGCTCCCAGCTGCGCGCATTGGTCAGAGGACGCGGCACTGCGGCCGCACCTGTCGGCGCTCCCGTCCTGGCCTTGAGCAACAGCGCCACCGGGCCCGGTCCCTGATGCATGAAACTGACGCGCACGCGACCCGCAGCGTCGGACAGTACCTGCGACGGCACGTTGCACTCGGTCAGCTGATAGCCCGCCGGGAGAACGAATGTGGCTCGCGGCAAGCCGATGTTTCGGCTGAAGACAATGGCGTCGCCCTGACGGCGATAGCTCTCAGAACCGCGGTAGGTGTGGATGACCCGCAGCCGCGCCTGACCGCCGTGATCCGGTACCGGGCGGGCCAATTGGATGCGGAGATAGCGGCTGCCGGCGTCGGCATCGACGAGCCCGCCGGCCTTCGCCTGTGTGCCGGTGACCTCGTCCACCTTCAACGGTGCGCCGGTCATGAGATCGGTGACACCGTCGCCGGTCGCGCCTGGAACGGTCGTCAGCCCGGCTCCGATTTTGTCGAAGAAGGTCGTGGCGCCGCTGGTCGTCACACTGACTTCGTAGTCGGTGCGAAAAGACGATGTCTCCGGCGCCAGCAGATCGTAACTCGCACGCTCGTCCTGTGCGGTCTGACCGATAGGGACTGAGGCCGCGCCCGCCGTCGATTGTGCGCGGGCGTGCAGCGCGATTGACTCCGCGGACGCGAGCGCGAAAGCGAGCACCAACGCGGCCATTTTCTTATTCATCGGGCCTCACAAAACGGTCCGGCTAAAGCCGGACACTACCGACCAAGGTTCGGATCATCAAAGGGTCCGGCTGAAGCCGGACACTACGGAAATGTTCAGGAGAGTTCCGCGTTACCCGTTTCAGGAATCCAAATCCACATCGCCGCCGCGAGCAGGAAGGCGCCGCCGGCAACGGCGAAGGCGCCGAAGAACCCGTGCGATGTCGCCAGCGATCCGACTACGAACGGCGCCGCGGCGCTGGCAATGCGGCCGGTGTTGTAGCACACGCCGGCGGCGGTTGCGCGCACGGCCGTCGGGTACAGCTCGGCGATGACCGCGCCGAAGCCACTGTAGTATCCCGTCCCGAAAAATGCGACGAGCGGACCGAGCACGAGCAGCAGCGCCGGCGCTTTGAGAAAGCCGTACAAGGGCAGCAACATACTGGCGGCCAGTACGAACGTCACGTAGGTCTTCTTCCGGCCGATGGCGTCTGCGATGTACCCGAAGCTGACGTAACCGAGCCACATGCCGGTCTGCATGAGGATCACGAAGAGCGACATGACCGAGGAAGACAGGCCAATGCCGCCACGGTCCGGGCCGAGCGCCAGGTAGGACGGCACCCAGCTGTTGAGTCCCCACCATCCGAACAGCGTGCAGGCGTTCATCAAGGTCACGAACACCGTGATCTTCGCAATCGCGGGCGTGAACAACAGGCTGAGCCGGCCGCGATCGGCTTTCGGCGCGTCGCGCCAGATTTGCGGCTCCTCGACGTTGCGGCGGATCCACATCGTGAAGAGCGCGGGCAGGACACCGACGAAGAAGACTCCGCGCCAGCCCCAGATCGGCATGACGATCAGATTGACCAGCGCCGCCAGGCCGTAGCCGATCGCCCACGAGCTCTGCACGAAGGCGAGCGCCTTGCCGCGATGCCGCGCCGGGAATGATTCCGACACCAGCGCTGCGCCGGTCGCCCACTCGCCGCCCATGCCGAGTCCGAGGCAGACGCGGAAGATCGCGAGTTGGACCACCGTCTGCGAGAAACCACACGCTGCGGTGAACACCGAATAGACGAGGATCGCTGCCATCAGCGCGCGCTTGCGGCCGTACCGATCCGCGATGACAGCGAAAATGATTCCGCCAGTGGCGGCGGCAAGCTGGGTGATCGACCCGAGGAGGCCGTTGGCCTGCAATGTGAGATGAAGAGTCGGATCGGTGATCAGCGCGGCGCCGACCAGCGCAAACAGCATGACGTCGAACGAATCGAGCATCCAGCCGAGCGCGGCGGCGACGAACGCGTAGCGGGCCCGAGCGTCGGCTTCGGTCCACCAGCTCAGGAAACCGTCGCCTCCATGACCCTTTCCATGGCTGATGGCTGATCGCTGATGGCTGATGGCTAATGGGCCGATGGACGATAGTTCGCTGGACGATGGTTCGCTGGAAGATGGTTCGCTGGACGATGGCTGGGTCGACGACGGTCCGCGCGACGACGTCATTTTTCGCCCAACGATTTGACGGCGACGCCGGCGGTTTCGAGGCCGGCGCGAATCTGGGCCGCGAGCTGATCGGAACCAGGAGTGTCGCCGTGCACGCAGATTGTTTCCGCGTGCAGTGGAACCACCGAGCCGTCGATTGCAACCACGGTGTGATCCCTGACCATCCGGACGGCGCGGGCGACGACCGCGGCCGGATCGTGAATCACCGAGCCGGGCTTGCGTCGCGACGCCAGCGAACTGTCCGGCTCGTAGGCACGGTCGGCGAACACCTCGGCAGCGACGCGAAGGCCAGCGGCACGTCCGGCGTTGAGAATTTCCGAGCCAGGCAACCCGAACAGAATCAGCGATGAATCGAAGGCCGCCACGGCGTTGGCGATCGCGCTCGCCAGCTCGAGATTTCGGACTGCCATGTTGAACAAGGCGCCGTGCGGCTTCACATGCTGGAGCCGGACGCCTTCGGCGGCGGCGACGCCGGACACTGCCGCGATCTGATAGAGCACAAGGTCCTCGGCTTCGGCCGCGGTCACGTTCAGTTCGCGCCGTCCGAATCCAAGGAGATCGGGAAAGCCAGGATGCGCACCGACGGCGACACCGTGCTCCTTCGCCAGCCGGATGGTCGCCCGCAGCACCGACGGATCGCCGGCATGAAATCCCGCGGCGACGTTCGCCGACGTGATCGATCGAAACAGGCCGGCGTCGTTGCCGATCGAGTAGGCGCCGAACGATTCGCCCACATCAGAATTGATATCAATACGCATAGTGCAGAGGGCGCAAAGTCGACAGAGGCAGAGGATAGCACCCGACTTGCTTGTGGCATAGGATGGCGGGCACCATGTCGCTGATTCGCACGTTGATTCTGGCGCTGTTTCTGCCAGCGCTCGTGACCCAAACGCCAGAGCACAACGGCCGACTCACCGGCACGGTGACCGACGCCCGTGGAGGCGCGCTCCCCGGCGTCGAGGTCAGTGTAACCTCAGCGCAACTGCTTGTTCCGTCAACGGCCGTCACAGATCGGAGCGGCCGCTACGACATTTCACTTCCGCCGGGAACATATAACGCGCGGTACGCCGTCACGGGTTTTCTTACGGCAGTCGAGAGCGCAATCGTAGTTACTGTCGATGCAAGCGTGGAACGCAACGTGAGCCTGAAAATGGTCGGGCCGTGCGACGATTGCTTCCCGGGTCTGCTCTTTCATGGCGTCGTCGTCCGGGTCGAGACGTCACTCGGCAACATCGACATCGCCGTTGACAGCCAGCACGCGCCACTGACTTCGGCGAATTTCCTGAAATACGTCGATGGCGGCCTCTACAACAATGGCCGGTTCCATCGCGCGACGCGGGCGGACAACTACGTTGTCAACCTGCCGAATCGGCCGCTGCTCGAATGCATCCAGGCCGGGATCAATCCCGACATGAAGGCGAGGGCGTTTCCGCCGATTCCACTCGAGCGCACCAGCGTGACCGGGCTCAGGCACAGCGTTGGCGTCGTCTCGATGGCGCGTGGTGCTGACGCTGATACTGCGACATCAGACTTCTTCATCCTCTTGAACAATCAACCGTCGCTCGATTACGGCGGCAAGCGATTCGACGACAACCAGGGCGCTGCGGCGTTTGGATACGTCTCCATGGACAGCATGGACGTCGTGCGCAAGATTCAGCAGCAGCCGACGGAACTGCAGGCACTGAAGTCGCCCGTGAGGGTCATCAGCGCGAAGCGCCTGATGCAACAGTGATCGCGCGAATTCCCTGAACTGCCCGGTCTACCACCCTTATCCAGCCGACCTGACCTACTTGCCATCGTCCGACGGCGTCTTCTTTTCGTCGTCGGTTTTCGGGGGCTTCGGCGGACGCGGCCGGTTCATCGACAGGCTGACGCCGTTCCAGAACAGTTCGACCTTGCGCTCGACCTCGTGGTGGCCCTGGACAAGATAGTCGAGGACCGCCTTGTCCCATTGCAGCCCGGCGTTGGCGACCAGCTTCATCCAGTCGCCGCGTGCCGTTTCGTCAGGCGCTTCCGTCGTACCATCCCAGATCGTGACGTTCGGCTGCCTGGTCATAAAATCCTGGCTGGTCGGCGTGGCGCGCGCGCCCTTGATCGCCTTGTAGATCAGCACGCCGTTGGTGAAATCGAGCTTGAAGTTCTTCTGGTCGAAGTCGAAGCTGTAGCGTTTGTAGCGATCGTACGCGCGATCGTTGAGAGCAACGGTCGCCGGCGCCGCTTTCGCGTAGTCGGTGATCATGTTGAGCAGCTTCATCTGCTCGTCCTTGTGACGCGGATACCGTGGGTCGTCGAGCCACGCGAATCCCGGCATCCACCAGCCGCGCATCGTCCAGTAGTCGCGGGTTTCGACCGAGCGCGTGCGCACCCAGGCCGCATACTCCGAAAAGATCTGCACCCATTCGTGCGACGGGTAGCCGTGCGGATTCAGGAAAATGTCTGGCAGCCAGGTGCGCCAGATCTTGGGGCGGATGCCGCTATCCGGGTAGATCGGATCGGGATCCCATTGCGCAGCGACCACATCGACGCCGAGCGGGCCGAGGTACCCCGCGTGGAGCATGAAGTTGGGGTTGATCTTCTGCAGATCGTAGGCGAGTTGCGCGCCGTCTGCATTGGTGATCGGATGCACGACCACATTCACTTTTTTCAGTTTGTCGCGATAGGCCGGATCGGTCAGCAGCAACTCGGCCATCTTGAGGACGTGGCTGGTTGACGACACTTCGTTGGCGTGTTGACGCGCCGAATACACCACCGTCGGCTTCATCGTCGTCTGCTTGGCCTGCGACCAGTGCGACGCTTCGATCGGCGGCATCAGGTCCATCGCCCAGACGTCCTTGCCGAGATAGCTCTGGCCGACCTTGTAGACCGTTGCCTCTTTGAACGCGGACATCCTCGCGAGAATCTCGTACGCCTCCGGCGGTGGAATCGGCGTGTCCCATTGCACCAGAGGCGCGTCCAATCGGCGATCTTCGGGTTGGCGATCGGCGATCGGTTCGCTCGAGTTTTTGTCGGTGAGGTATTTCCTGATGTCAGGGAAAGCGGCGGGCAGCCCGTGCGAATCGAGTGTGGCAACGATCTCCGTGCCAGGCTTGCTTTCGTGTTCCCAAGAAATCGTGATCCGCAAGTTGCCGAGATCGTTGTAGGCCAGGGCGTCACGGTACAGCCTGGCGTCGTGGAGGCGGCCGAGGTTGGTGAAGACGGCGTTCGCCTGCTCGGCGGAAATCATCGTGCGATCGACCCGAGTCTCGTCGCTGCGCTTGACGAGCGCGTCGCGCTCGTCCTTCTCGGTATCGACTTTCAGGCGCAGATCGAGACGATCGACACCGTCCTGGCCGGCGCGAACTCTGGCAGCAAGTGTCTGCGGACGATCGACCGCAATCTTCGGAATATCGAGCCGGACCTCACCAGTGCGGCCGCCCCGCTCGATGTACTCGACGACAACGGACGGCCTGGCGGCGTCGAATCCGGTAATCGAGATTCTGGCGCGGCCCGGCTTGCCATCCGCTCTCGGATGCATCACGGGAATGATCCGTCCGGGATAGGTCAGGCCTGCACCACGGGTGAAGCGTCCCATCACGTCGAAGAAGTGGATGGTGTTGAAGTAAATCTCCTCGTGCAGCGCTTCCATCGACGATATCTGCTCCTGGTCAACCGGCAGTCGGTAGTCAGGCTCGCTCATTGAGAGATCCACCGTGAGCTCGCCGAAGAACGGTGCATCTTCCGGCCGTGGCTTTCCGTTGCTCAATGCCATCACGTGGTCGTAGAGCGCCGGCAGCGTTTTGGCCTGGAAGTGATCCCAGAAGCGTTCCGGATCGGTTTCGATGCGCTCGTCGATGACCGTACGTCCGGCCACGTCGGCCTTGATCCAGCCGGTTGTGACGCGGACGTGCTCGTAGTCGGGGAACCGATCGAAAAATGGCCGTTCGACGAATTTCGGATCGAATGTCCGTTTGAACAGCACACTGCCATCTCTTGCGGTGGCGGTGACCTCGTAGGCGGGCGAGCCAATCGGCGCTTTCTCGAAATGAATCTTCTTCAGATCGATCTTCAGTTCGTTCGCAAGGATTTCGTCGATCGGATAAAGCTCCAGCAGCCAGCGGCTCGGGGCGTACATGCCCTGCTGCGTCCAACCGGCCGGAGGTCCGATTTCCGCGAACCTGATGGTGATCTGGTCGACGGCTTTTCCGTCGAGTGCCGGCCGCACGACGTCATAGAGCCAGCTGTAGCCCTGCTTGTAGGCCGATAGAACGGTGACGGAGGTGGCCTTGTCGTCGGCGCCGGCCTTGACCAGCTCGGCACGCGCCTGCTGCTCGACCTGCTTGCGAACTTCCGGCGGCTCGCTGAGCCGCGCTTCGATCGAGACCGGCTGCCGCTTCTTCAGCGACGGGATCACTTTGGTGCGAAGGGTGGTCCAGAACGCGTCAACCTCTGACGGGATGACGAAGTCTTCGTCGACGAGCGATCGTCCGTGCTGCACGTCGAGGTTCTGGACGTCGACAGTGATCGCGGCAGCCTGGATCGTCGCGGCGGCCTGCTGCCTGACGACGGCCGCCAGGCCGTCCTCGGCTTTCTCGACGAACACCTTGACGCGAGCCGACGCGAGATCCTTTCCCTTCAATTCACTCGCGAGGCGATCGAGCTTATACAGGCTCATCGCCGCCTGGCCGGCCGGGGACCTGCCCGCCACGAACTTCCGCACATCGTCTTCGACATCGTCCAGCGTCGTGCGGTCCTTGCCTCGCTGCCAGATGTGCGGAAAGGTCTCGGCCAGTTGCTGGACCGCGCGGTTGACGCCGGCCGCGTCACCTCCGGTGACGACCAGTGCGCTCTTCTCCCCGAAGGCCTTCTTGACGACTTCGATGTCGCCATCGCCAGGCTGCAGATCCGGCGCCGTCCATTTGTGACTCTTGATCAGGTCATCGATGATCGGGTGTTCGGTGCCGATGAGGACGAGCATCGGCTCGGTGTCCGGCGCTTGAATCGCTTTCGGCGGCTTGGCGATCGGTATCGCCATGCCGGTCGATTCGAGGCCGAGACGCGCCGCGAGGTCGATGACACCGGACGTACCCTCGCCTGCCGCGCTGAGCAGTACGTCCACACGATCCGGAATCAGGTTGTTGTCGGAATCGCCCAACCCGCCTTCGTTCGCGTAGAAGGTCGAGAGATCGAAATTCTCTTTCGCGGCGCCACCTGGACGACGGGGCGGCGGCGGTGCGGATGCGGTGTCCGCCGCGGCCAGCGTCGCGCCGGCGCGGGGCAAATCAACCGGAACTGCGCCGGAACCTGGCGCGCGCAGTCGAACGAGCACGGTTCGAACGTTGACGTAGGAGAGCGCGCGTTTCGGGTCGCGGCCGCTGGTCGCCTTGAACTGATTCAGCGCGACCTGGGCCTTCACCACGTCTCCGAAGTTCGCCATCTGCAGATCCAGCGTCAGACGCTCGACGCCATCGCCATTCCGATGCACGAGCACTGCGGTCGCATTGGCCGACGCCGCGGTGATGCCCTTGCCGGCGAGAAACTGCTTCACGTCGGCGGCGATTTTGTCGATTGTCGGGCCTTTCTGATCCCAGACATAGGGAAGGTGGCCGCCGAGCATCACCGCCGCAGCATTCAACCCATCGTCATCTGCGCCGAGCAGGGCAAACGCCGGTTTGCCGCCGGCGGTGAACGCAGCAACCAATCCGTCACCGGCTTTGAGACCCGCTCCACCGATCGCCTCAACGGTGACGCCTGATCCGGTTAGCGACTTCGCGCCGACGAAGATCTGCGGCGCGGCGGGAGCGGCGGGAGCCGGGGAGCCAACCGCGGCCGCTTGGAATACTTTGGCGAGCGGCAGGTTCATCGCCGACGTTTCGAATCCGAGGCGCGCGGCGACGTCGGCTGCGGCGGCCGTCTCACTGTCGGACGGGTGCTGCGGCAGCACGATCCGCACGTCGACGAAGTCGATTACTTCGTCGCCATTCCGATCCTGGAGAATGACTCCCGGCTTGAAGAGGTCTGATAAGGCGGTGCCTGGAGCCGGCGGATCCGCGCGTTGTCCGGAACCCAAAAGCGGGCTGAGCGCGATGATCAGGGCAAGCAGGGGGAGGCGTTTGGCCACCTCAAGAATTTACCAGTATAAACAAAAGGGCACCGCGTGATTGCGATGCCCCCCTGCTCCGCTGATCTGGCTCCCCCAGCAATTCACGGCGCCCTGCCGTAATCAGATCAACGATGATCTGGTCGTCGCAATTGACGTACCCGCGCTGTTTGCTGTGAAAACGGCCCGGACGCCGGTCGGACGGCTCGGGAGGCTGACGCAGTTGTCGCAGAAGTTACGGTTCTGTCCGGTAAGGCGCCAGCGTCTCGAGGATGTCTGTCAGCGGCGGGAGTTGCTGGTCGCGGGCCGACAGCGTCGGCTGATCGATCGGCCACGCGATGCCCAACGTCGAATCGTTCCAGATGACGCCGCTTTCGCCGCCCGGGTCGTATACGGCGGTGCATTTGTATTCGACTTGGGCAACGGGACTCAGGACGCAGAATCCGTGCGCAAAGCCCGGTGGGATGTAGCACTGCTTGAAGTTCTCGGCGGTCAGCGTGACGCCGATCCATTGACCGAAGGTCGGTGAGCCGCGTCGAACGTCGGCGGCGACGTCGAAGATGGCGCCTTCGATGACGCGAACCAACTTGCCCTGCGGGCGCCGGACCTGGAAGTGCAACCCACGCAGCGTGCCCGCCATCGATCGCGACTGATTGTCCTGAACGAACGGCTCGACGATTCCATGTTCGCGATACCGCTCAGCGTGATACGTCTCGAGAAAAAATCCGCGTCCGTCGACATGGACAGCCGGCTCGATGATGAGAACTTCGGGAATGCGGCTGCGAACAACGTTCACGTCAGGGCTCCATCTCGAGCAGTCGAAGCAGATACTGGCCGTAGCCGCTGGATTTCATCGCCGACGCCAGACGGGAGAGGTCGGCGGATGTGATCCAGCCTTTGCGATACGCGATTTCCTCGAGACACGCGACCATCAGGCCCTGGCGTTCCTCGATCGCATGAATGTAATTGGACGCCTGCATCAGCGATTCGTGCGTTCCCGTGTCCAGCCAGGCGATGCCGCGTCCGAGCTTCTCGACGTGCAGTTCGCCGCGATCGAGGTAGGCGCGGTTGACGTCCGTGATTTCGAGCTCGCCTCGCGGCGACGGCTTTAGACTGGCGGCGATGTCCAGTACCCGATTGTCGAAAAAATAGAGTCCGGTCACTGCGAACGACGACTTCGGCTTCGACGGCTTCTCCTCGAGACTCGAGGGCCGTCCAGCGGCATCGAACGCTACGACACCGTAGCGTTCGGGGTCACGAACCTGGTACCCGAATACCGTGGCGCCGGACTCACGTATCGCGGCGCTGCGCAGATAGTCGGAGAAATGTGCGCCGTAGAAGATGTTGTCGCCGAGCGCCAGCGCCACCCGATCGCCACCCACGAACTCGCGGCCGATGATGAACGCCTGGGCGAGGCCATCCGGACTCGGCTGCGCCGCGTACTCGATGTTCAAGCCCAGTTCGGCGCCATCACCCAGAAGCCGGCGGAACCCGTCCTGCTCGTGTGGTGTTGTGATGACCAGCACGTCGCGAATGCCCGAGAGCATCAGCGTCGAGAGCGGGTAATAGATCATCGGCTTGTTGTAGATCGGGACCAGCTGCTTGCTGACCGCACGGGTCAGTGGGTGTAGCCGCGATCCGGATCCGCCGGCGAGAATGATGCCTTTCAACATTTACTTCAGCCCGAGTCGCTGTCTGTCGTAACGGCCAGCCTGAACCTGTTCGCACCAGTCGCGATGTTCGACGTACCAGCGCGCCGTCGAGGCGAGCCCATCCTCGAACGAATGGCGCGGCGTCCATCCCAATTCCTTCCGGATTTTGGAGGCGTCGATCGCGTAGCGGCGGTCGTGTCCCGGACGATCGGCTACGAACGTCCTCAGCGACTGGTAGCCCGCACCTTTGAGTGCCGCGTTCGACGCGGACGGACGCAGCCGCTCGGCCGCGTCGCAAATGCGATCCACGATTTCCATGTTCGTCCGCTCGTTACCGCCGCCGATGTTGTATTTCTCTCCCAGACGGCCGCGTGCAAGGACGAGCATGATGCCGGCGCAATGGTCTTCGACGTGCAACCAGTCGCGCACGTTGCCGCCGTCGCCGTAAATCGGCAGCGCGCGTCCTTCGAGCGCGTTCAGCAGCATCAGCGGAATCAGCTTTTCGGGAAATTGAAAGGGTCCGTAATTGTTCGAGCAGTTCGTGATGATGGTCGGCAGACCGTAGGTGTGAAAGTAGGCACGGACCAGATGATCGGCGGACGCCTTGCTCGCTGCATAAGGCGAATTCGGCGCGTACGGAGTGTCTTCGCTGAACAAGCCGCTCTCGCCGAGCGTACCGTATACCTCGTCGGTCGAGACGTGCAGAAACCGGAATGCCTTTTTCGCCTGCTCCTCGAGCCCGCCGTACATCGTCCGCGACGCTTCGAGAAGCACGAACGTGCCAATGATGTTCGTGTCCATGAATGGACGCGGCCCATCGATTGAGCGATCGACGTGGGTCTCCGCCGCCAGATTCAATACGCCTGACGGACGATGTTCCGCGAAGACCTGTGCGATCGCGTCTCGATCGGCAATGTCCGCTGCCACGAACGTGACCCGCGGATTCTTCAGTGGCTGTTCGAGGTTGAGGAGGCTGCCGGCGTAGGTCAGCTTGTCGACGATGACGAGGCGATCAGTCGTGTGCTCGAGAGCGTAGTGAACGAGGTTGGAGCCGATAAAACCGGCTCCACCGGTAATCAACAAGGTCTGCATTGGTGGTCTTCACGAAACGACGCGCGAAACGACGTACGAAACACACGTCGCACGAAGAATGCCAACGCCGAACGTCCCGAGGCGGTCCAACCTCAAACAGCGGCACCTTCGGGATACATCAGCGCCAACCGCAGTTCCTTCGACAGCGAGTCGACAGTCGTCCCTGATCGCTTCCAGGCTCCTTCTGTTTCGAATCGCAAGTCGCCGATCCGGCGGCCCCACGGTGCCAGCACGCGCCCGATGGCGCGGAAATCCGACCGATCGGCGTGTTCCTGATCCAACCGCCTGATCACATCTGGAGCCACACGGATGAACGCACGCAGCGCCGATGCCGAACGGATACTGTATTTGCGTCCGTTCCACGCGCCGCCGAACACCATCGCGATCTGCTTGAAGTAGTTGACGAAGAATTTCTTCGCCTCCTCGTGCTGATCCGATTTCTTGCCGGCGAAGACTCCCTCCGGGGCGAATAATTTCTTCAATTCCTGCGCCAATGGAGCCTGCGCCACACGTCCGCGGCCGACACCGAGCAGCTTGATCTCGTCGTACAGCGGCGAGTCCTCGCGATCGTTCAGCGCGCGCACGACGTCGTGCCCCGTAGCCAACGCTTCGTCGCGATACAACTGGCGCCCGGACAGGCTCACGAGGTGCGACGCATTGAGGCGGGTGTGCTTGGCGTTGATGGTGACGAACATCTGGACGACGTGATCCTCCGGCAGACGATCGAAGATGATCGCCGGGACCGCGAAGTCTTCGCCCTGGAAGCGATCGATGTCGGCGTGCAGCGCGAGCAGCCGGTGCTGGCCGTCAATCGCGCGCAGAATCCCTTCGCGCTCCGGCACTTTGAGAATGCCGACGCGGGAGTCGCTGTCCGCCGGCGAGAACGCCAGTTTCTCGTCGCACGAAATGATCACCGCGCCTGGAATCGACGGCAGGTCGCGGGCCTGGCGGCACTGCTCGTAGTACTGCACGAGCTCGTCAATCTTCTTGCGGATGATTTGCCGCTGGTAGGCTTTGTCGCTGGACGCGATTCGCCGCTCGAGAAAATCCCAGTTCACCTTGGACGGCGTCGGCATGCCCGGCTTCTGGCGGCCGCCACGGACCGGCGCCTGCGTGTTCTCGCCGTAGTTGAGGACCTCGAAGCGAACGAGCTTATCAATGTCACTCGCCGTCAGCGAAGCTTGATAGAATTGCACGCCGAATTGCTGCATGCGGATCGCGGCAACGTTGATCATAGGTTGAGTCCCGTAAGCCTCAGACTGGCCCGCAGATGCGGCTCAAAGAGGCGGATTGTATCGCAGGTACCGGCTCCGCACCAACCCAGCCTCAGTCTTGCTAAGTATCACGTATATAAGGAGTTCTGTCATGTTGCTGCTGAGGCGCCTGTCAATAATCTCAGCCATCCTTCTGACGTTCGCAGTCGCGTTCGACTCGTCAATACTCGCCCAAACCACTGCAAACAAAGCAGTAGACGACGATTTCGCGCGGTTGGTCAAGGAATGGACGACGAGACCGGAATTCAGCAGCCCACTGGTGGATCACCTGCCCAAAGTGGCCGGCGTGCCGTCGCCAAAGGACATTCTCGGCCACCACATCGGTGCTCCCAAGCAGCTGACCTACTACGCGGACATCCTGAAGTACTACCGCGCGCTCGCGGCTGCTTCGCCGCGCGTAAAGGTCATCACCATCGGCAAGAGTACCGAAGGCCGCGACCTGGTCGTCGTGTTCGTCGGCGCTGACGACACCATCAAGAACCTCGATACCTATCGCGGCTATCTCGCTCAGCTGGCCGATCCGCGGACGATTTCGGATCAACAGGCGAAGGAAGTCATTGCGAAAGCCAAACCGCTGTATCACCTCTCGGGCGGTCTGCACAGCGGCGAGGTCGGTCCGTCAGAGATGTTGATGGAGTTGACCTACCGGCTGGCAACCGAGGACTCCAGCCTGATCAAGCAGATCCGCGACAACGTCATCGTGTCGATTACGCCAGTGGCCGATCCGGACGGCCGCGATCGCAACGTGGACTGGTATTACAAGTACGGCATCCACGAGACCGACGGCCACCCGACCGGCGCCGGGGTTCCATACTGGGGCAAGTACATCTTCCACGACGACAACCGCGACATCAATTACTCGCAGATCGAAATGCGCGCGCTGCTCGACTGGTACCTCCAGTGGCACCCGCCGATCATGCACGACCTGCATCAGGCGCAGACGCTGCTCTACACGTTCAGCGGGCAGGCGCCGCAGAACCCGAATCTCGATCCGATCCTCTTCGGCGAGCTGCCGATGATGGCCAACTTCGAGATGGCGCAGATGGCGAAGTACGGCATGCCTGGCGTCTGGACCCACGGCTATGTGGACATGTGGTCCCCGGGCTATCTCGCGTTCATGTCGTCGAATCACAACGGCATGATCAGGATGTACGAGATTCAAGGCACGAGCGGCGCGAACACGACGAAGATGCGCCTCGGCAATCCCAACGCCGCAGCCGGACGCGGTGGTCGCGGCGGAGCGCCCGGTCCGGATGCGGCAGCGATTACCGCGGGACGCGGCAATCAGAGCGAGCGTGAGTGGTTCCGGCCATGGCCCGCGACTGGCGAGTTCGACTGGTCGCTGCGCAACAACACCAACTACGGCGAGACCGGTGTCCTCACGGCGCTGCAGTACACCGCAGCCTTCCCCAGCGTGATTCTCGAGAACTTCTACCAGAAATCGCGGAACTCGGTGGACACGGGACGCAAGGAAGCGGTGGCCGGCTACGTGATTCCCGCCGGTCAGCGCGATCCGACCCGCGTCGTACGACTGATCAATCTCCTGCGCATGCAGGGGATCGAAGTCGGCACCGCCAACGCCGAGGTGAAACTGAAAGAAGGCACCTTCCCTGCCGGCTCCTTCATCGTCAAACGCGATCAGCCGTACGCGCGGCTGGCGAAAATCCTGCTCGAGAAACAGGTCTACCCGGATCCGGTGACGCGGACCTACGACGATGCGTCGTGGACGATGGGAATGATGAGTCAGACCGACGTGAAGGAGATCGAGGACAAGGCGGTACTGAGTGTCGCCGTCACACCGGTGACCGAGGTCAAGCTGGCAGGGACGGTGACCGGCACCGGCTCGATGTTCGCAGTCGCGCATCTCGGCTCGAACAACATGATCACGCTCCGCTATCGGCTCAAGACTCTGAAGGTTCAGGCCGCGGAAAAAGAGTTCAAGCAGGGCGCTGTCACCTTCCCGGCGGGCTCCTTCATCGTGTCGGGCGACGCGCGAGCGATTTCGTCAGCGGTCGAGTCGCTCGGACTCACGGCGGTGGCGCTGCCGGCTGCACCGGCGGTTCCGCTGCACGATCTGGATCTGCCGCGCGTGGCCGTCTTTAGCACGTGGGGCGGCACCCAGGACGTCGGCTGGGTCCGTTACGCGTTCGACAAGTTCGAGGTGCCTTTCGATCTGATTTACAAGGATCAGGTACGGCAGGGCAATCTCAAGGGCAATTACGACGTCATCGTGATTCCGCACCAGGCTGGAAGCGCCAAGCGCCTGGTATTCGACATCGAGTCGCGTGGTACGCCGATCGCCTACAAGAAGAGCGAGCAGTTCAAGTATCTCGGCATGTATGGCGAGTCCGACGACATCACCGGAGGGATGGGGATCGAGGGCGTCGCGGAAATCGACAAGTTCGTGAAGGCCGGCGGCGTGCTCGTCACGCTCGGTAACGCGAGCTTCTTCCCGGCCGAGTTCGGCCTCGCGCCGCGGGTGGATGCGGCGCGAACCTCCGGTCAGTTCTATTCGCCCGGCGCGATCATCGACGCCGAGATCCTGCAGCCGGAGAATCCGATCTTCTACGGCTACGACAAAAAGATGATCCCGGTCCGCTACGCCAATGGACCGCTGTTGACAGTCCAGAGCGCTAATCCGTTCGGCGAGAACGCGCCGCCAGGGCCGCCGCCGACACCGGCCAGCGTGCTGATGCGATGGCCCGGCGGCGACGATCACGTGTTGAGCGGGCTGATGCGCGGCGCCAACGAGATTCGCAACCGTCCCGCGATCGTCGATCAGCCGTCTGGTAAGGGGCGCGTGATCCTGTTCGCCGGCAATCCGTGTTACCGGTGGCAGAATTTCGGCGAGTTCAACATGCTGTTCAACACGGTGTTGAACTACAACGACATCAAAACGGCGCCGGAGGCCGCAACGACTTCAACAACAGCACCCGCGGCTCGCTAGGCTGAACGACTCAGGGCATGGCCGCTCAGGCCGTGCCACCAAACGGGACGGCCTGAATGCCGTCCCCTACTTTTCTCCGGCGCCACCTGCCGACGAGCGCATCCCGCCAGGCGATCGCGCGGTACATCAGCACACTGAACAGCACGAACGCGATCGCTGATCCCCACAACGGCAGACGGTGGCGCCAACCCCAGCTCGCGTAGCCGTAGACGAGCTCGACGTGGATCCAGTAGATGAACAGCGAGTTGCGACCGAGCTGCGCCAGCGGATCGCTGACGCGTTGGGCCGCCGATGTTCGTGTCAACGCCACGTACACCGCTTCGCACGCGTAGATCATCGTCAGGCCGATCGTCAGGATACCGAGCCGGATCGCAAACCACGTTGGTGACGAGGTCCAGAACGACGAAGTGGCATAGAGCGACGGACGTCCTGCCGTGTAGAAGCCAGCCGCCACCAGCACGGCCCCGACCGCGACGAGGATGATCTGCAGCCGACGTTCGGTGCGGTCGTCACGAGCCGCGGCAATCAAGGCGCCGACGGCACCGCCGGCGAACACGAACCCAGCCCAGGGAAACGCCGTGAAGATCGTGAACTCCCCCGCCGGCCTGATGTACCACTGAAACCAGAGCGGCAGCGCATCCACCAGCTTCGAGGCGCGGACGATCGGCGTCAGCATCGCCATCGCGGAAGCAATCACGGCGTACCAGACGACACGAGCCGTTGTGGAACGTGCGAGTCCCCAGACGATGCCGGCGACGACGATCGCCGGCCCCATGATGTTGAGGATATCGACACGGAACAACGTCACCGGGTGACTTCCTGGGGTGACGATGAATCCCTGCAGCCTGAACAGAAATCCGAGGATGAAGATCTCGAAGCCGCGGCGGCAGATCGCGTCGACGGCGCGGCCGCGACTGCCGGTGCGTTGCGCGCTGCGCGTGGCGGCGAGGACCACAGCGAGGCCGGCGAGCCAGAGAAACAACGGTGCGGCAAAACCTCCGATCACGTTGGCGTCGCGAAACGCGATCGTCCCGCGGACGTTCAAACGTGTCCAGGCATCGGTGGTGTGCGCCCAGATCATGAGCAGCACCGCGACGCCCCGGGCCCAATCGATGTAACCCTTTCTATGCACGCACTTCGTATGTCGTCGAAAACGCGATGTCCTGCCGCATCGAATGCCAGACCGAGCAGTACTTTTCGTGGGACAACGCGATGGCGCGACCAACCGCGTCCGCCGGCATGTCGCCTTCGGCGGTGAAATGCAGGGTCACGCTCACGAGACGGTGCGGTTCACCGGGGGAGCGCTCAGCCGTGAGGTGAGCTTTCAGCGCTCGCGCGGCATATCGCCCTTTGGTGAGGATGTAGGCGACATCCATCGCCATGCAGCCGGCGAGGGAGAAGACCAGCGTCTGCACCGGCGACGGTCCGGCGATGCCGGCGCTGTCGAGGGTCATCGACGCATGGCTGCTGACCGCTGAGAACTTGAGCTCGCCGATCCAGGTGAGATCGGCAACGACCGGAGGCTTTACCACAACACCCTCGGAGGGGGATTGTAGCCGTTTCGCGCGCGCAGCGGGCTAGCGGACCGCCGAGCCGCCGACCGCTGTGGTCCGGACCGCCGTGTGAACAGTCGGAGTCGGGGTCGGCGGCACCGATGGCGGCTGAAACATCGGCCGCTGCGAAACGAACGACTTGATCGAGACCCACGCCAGCGGCAACACCACCAGCATGTAGGTGAGCGAATGGCCGAATGTGCTGTCCGGCCCCCACGACTCGGTGGCCGCGTGGATCGCCTGGCTGAACGGGAGGAAACCCTGCTCGGACATTTCGTGGACGCTCTGGATCAGCAGCTGCACGACGAAGACGAACAGGAAGATCGCGGTCGCCTGGAAGAAGAGCGCGAGGTTGATGCGGTGACCGTAACGCGACCACAGCCACGCAATCCCTGCGGCGCCGACGACTCCGAGTGCGGCCCCGAACGCGAGATCGAGCGTCCCGCGCAACTGCATCAGGAGCAGCGCGGTCTCCATGCCCTCGCGGCTGATCATGAGTGCGGTAAACAGGAACACGCCGAGGAAGGCGGCAGCGCCGGGTTGGATGCTCGACGACTTGAGCCGCGCTTCGATGTCGCCCTTCATACGGCGTCCGGTACGCCACATGTGCACGATCATCCAAGTCACCGAGATCGCGGCGATCAAGGCGAGCGGACCGTCGAGCCACTCCTGATTGAGCGCGTCGTGAAGGAGGTAGCCGCCGAGTGCGCTGACCGCAAGGGCCGCGGCGATGCCCCAATGGACGGCGGACGTGAGGGTCGTGCGCCCGGACTTGCGGAGGTACGACAGGCTGATCGCAACGATCAGAAACGCTTCGAACCCTTCGCGAAGGGTGATGACGAACGCCTGTAACACGTTGCTGTCAAATCCCTGAAACATGACGCGTCCGACTCTCGAAAATGAGACCCAATCTCAGGATGAGAGTTCAGTCTATCGCGACATATCCGACCAGTCAAGTCGGGGATAGAGGAGGCAGGGGGATTCGATCGGCCGGAAACCTTTGATCCGGATGACCTCGTCTGAACAGCGTCGAGCTGACTGAAATGCTAGGATTCGTCCATCTGAACTGGAGGGTTCACTGAAATGAAGAAGTTCGTGCTTGCAAGTCTCGGGCTGCTGGCGCTGGCGGCCGGCGCGGTCGCGCAGACGCCCGACGAGGCGATCGAACGGGCCCTGGCCCCCACGACGCCGCAACAGAAGGAAGCCGTTTCGGTCGTCAAGTGGAAGGCCGACGGCACCTACGACACCCTGAAGAAGGGCACCGGACAGCTGGTCTGCTACGACCGGTCGAACGAGCTGGGACGCACCGGCTTCAACGTCCAGTGCACCGTGCTCGGCAACCTGCCGCGCGTCGCGCAGAACCGCAAGTTCGAAGCGATCAGCGACAAGGCGGCTCGCCAGGCGGCAATCGACGCAGCCGAGAAGGACGGCACCCGCGTCAAGCCGGTCTACGGTTCGCCGTGGATCGACATGAACGGAGCCGACAAGGAACACGCTCGCATCCACCGCACGATCGCCATCCCCGGCGCGACGACGGCGTCGACGGGTCTGCCGACGGACGGCAAGCAGGGCGGCGCGTGGATCATGGACGCGGGCACGACCACCGCGCACATCATGATTCCCGGCACGTAGCTCAAACTGAGACTCGCGGCTACGGGCTCGGGGCTCAACGTGTTGAAAGTTGGGCCTCGAGCCCCGAGCCTCCGATCGGCGATCGCCCATCGCCGATCTCCAATCCCAGCCCTGCGTTATCCATCATGGCGGCCGTCATTACCATCGTCGCACTCGGCGACTCCACAACCGCCGGCACACCGGCATTCAGGTCCCCCATCGAAGCGCCGCCGCACGGCGCGGGAAACGTCGAGAGTCAGTACGCGCACTGGCTGATGCAGTCGCATCCGGACTGGCGCGTGCTCAATCGCGGCGTCAACGCCGAGCGCACCGATCAAATTCGCGCGCGGTTCACACGCGACGTCGTGGACGTCAGGCCCAATCTGGTCGTCATCATCGGCGGCGTAAACGACGTGTATCAGGGCCGGTCGGCGGAGTCAGCTGAGGGCGAGCTCGAAGCGATGTACGACACCGCGCGTAGCGCCGGCATCCCGGTGGTCGCGGGCAGCGTGCTGCCTTACAACACCGCAACGCCGGATCAGAATGCCCGCATGCACGCGATCAATCAATGGATTCAAGCCTACGCGGCGCGTCATGCAGACGTCCTGTTCTGCGATACGCGCGCAGCCGTTGCTGCACTCGACGCACCGGATCACCTCGCCGCCTCGCCTGATGGCCTGCACCCCGCGCCAGAAGGTTACAAATTGATGGCAGCAGGCCTCGAGCCAGTGATTCGATCGGTTCTCGCGCGAGCGCGGGCATTGCGGTAGAGTGAAACGATGATGCGTTGGACAGAGCGGGCGAGCTTCTCGGGCAGCCGCTGGAAGCGGATGGCGATCGCGGCGGCCTGCGCAGCGTCGATGTCGGCGGCGATCGCCGCCCAGCAGCAACCCACGTTCAAAGCCGGCACCTCTGTGGTGTCGCTGTTCGTGACCGTCCAGGATGCCGGGAAGCGCCTGATACCCGGTCTGGTTCAGGACGACTTCTCCGTCTTCGACAACGAGAAACCGCAGCCGATCATCTACTTCGACAACAGCATCCAGCCGATCACCGTGGTCGTCATGCTCGATACGAGCGGCAGCATGACCTTGACCATCGACCTCCTGAAGCAGGCTGCGGAGCAGTTCATCCTACGGCTGCTGCCCGAGGATCGGGGCCGCGTCGGGGCGTTCAACGACAAGATTCAATTCAGTTCGGAGTTCACCAGCAATCGCGACCAGCTGGTCACCGACGTGAAACAGCTGGACTACGGTAACGGGACGCGGCTGTGGGACGCTGCCGACGCCAGCCTCGAGGAGCTGAAGAACACGCAGGGCCGGAAGGTGATCCTGCTGTTCACCGACGGCGACGACACCGAAAGCCACAACAGCACGCTCGGGAAGGTGATCGACCGCGCCCGAGCCGACGAGGTGATGATTTACGCCATCGGTCTGGAGAGCAACTACTTCAACGGTCAGCGAATGGTGAGGAGCAAGCCGGACGGCGGCCTGCGCAAGATTGCGGACGAAACCGGCGGTGGGTACTTCGAGTTGACCAAGACCGCTGAACTCGCGCCGACCTTTACCAAGGTCGCGCAGGAGCTGCACAGTCAATACGTGATTGGCTTCGCGCCGACACAGCTCGATAACAAAGTACACAAGCTGGCCGTGAGGATGAAACAGACGGGAATGACGGCGAGGGCGCGCCGGAGTTACCTGGCGGCCCCCGATAAGTTCACCGTCTCACACTGAAGCTGGGATTGAGCAGCCGGACAGCCGCTCAGACGAGCCAGGTAGTTCCGTGTTCGACGTGCGGTGGCGCCGGTTCAGACCAACGCCGCGGCGACGAGGGTGATGACGAGGAGAAGACCGACGACCCATTCGGCTGAAGCCGAAAAACTCCATTCGCGCATTGCTCAACTCACCTGCCCTTCTTAAAGTTAGACGCACGCACCACAGCAAAGGTTTAATAGGCTCCATGACCGCCCTCTCCGAACAGGAATTCCGCGTGACCAGCGACCAGGCCCTAGATGCCGCGCGGCACGCACTGCTGCCACTGGCAGATCGCGAAGGTTTCGAGGTCGAGCTGCAGAACGGCGTGCTGAACCTCGTATTCGAGGAGCCGGGCGACATGAAGTTTGTGGTCTCGCCGAATGCTCCGGTGCGGCAGATCTGGGTCTCGGCGATGTCGAGAAGTTATAAACTCTCGTGGGCGGCGGAGCTCAGCGCGTTCGCGCTGGACGGCGAAACGTTACCGGTGTTACTCGACCGCCTGGCGCACACGTTTCTCGAATCGGCCTGAACCATGCTGGTCCGGCTACAACGGGACACTATTTGTCCGGCTAAAGCCGGACACTACATTTGATTGCTGGAGGTTGCATGCAACGCCTTGCCGTCGGATTGCTCGCCGCGTTCCTCGTCGTGTCCATCTCCGCGCAGAGTCCGGACAAGCGCGAACTGCCCGGCGATCGTCCTGCACCGAACGTCCACGCGACACGCTCGGTCGCGATGGGCAGGAACGGCATGATCGCGACGAGCCAGCCGCTGGCTTCCGCTGCGGGCCTCAAGGTGCTGCAGGATGGCGGCAATGCGATCGACGCTGCCGTCACCGCCGCCGCGGTACTCGCGGTCGTCGAACCGTCGATGACTGGCATCGGCGGCGACCTCTTCGCCATCGTCTACGACGCGAAAACAAAAACGCTGCACGCGCTCAACGCCAGCGGACGCTCGCCGTACGCAGCGACGCCCGAGGTCTACGCGAAGCGCGGCCAGACCCGGATGCCGGGTGCGGGCGTGCTGACCGTCACGGTTCCGGGTGTCGTCGAGGGATGGTCGGAGCTGCTGTCGAAGTACGGCACGCTGCCGATGTCGAAAGCGGTCGCGCCGGCCATCGGCTACGCGAAGAGCGGCTATCCGGTGTCCGAAATCATCAGCGGACAGTGGAAGGCGAGCGAGAAGAAACTCGCGGCGGATCCCACGACTGCCGCGACCTTCCTGCCCAATGGCCATCCGCCCGTGCCGGGTGAGATCTTCGCCAACCCCCACCTCGCGGCCTCGCTTGAACTGATTGCGAAGGGCGGACGCGACGCGTTCTACAAAGGCGCGATTGCCCGGGCGATCGTGGCCGACATGAAGAAGCGCGACGGGCTCCTGGACGAGAAGGATTTCGCGGATCACAAAGCTGACTGGGTCGATCCCATCTCGACCAGCTATCGCGGCTACGACGTCTACGAATTGCCGCCCAACACGCAGGGATTCGTCGTCCTCGAGATGTTGAACATTCTCGAAGGTTTCGACGTGAAGGCGATGGGCCATAACTCACCCGAATACCTGCACGCGCTGACCGAGGCCAAGCGCATCGCGTTCGCCGATCGGTCGGCGTACCTGGGCGACCCCGCGTCGGTGCCGCCGGCGGTGCTGAAGACCTTGATCTCGAAGGACTACGCCGCGCTACGCCGCAAGGAGATCGATAAGGATCACGCGGCGGAGGCCTATAAGCCGGGAGTGATGCCCGGCGTGACGCCGAGCGCGGCGGTTGCGGAAGCTTTGCAGAACTTCACCGGCCTTGATCGCGGCGACACCATCTACATGACCGCGGCGGACGGTCAGGGCAATTTCGTGTCGCTCATCCAGTCGCTCTTCTCCGACTTCGGCTCCGGTATCGTCGCCGGCGATACCGGCATCCTGCTCCACAACCGCGGTAGCGGCTTCAACCTGACAGCGGGATCGCCGGACCAGATCGCTCCGCACAAACGTCCGCTCCATACGTTGATTCCGGCGTTCGTGATGAAGGACGGGAAGCCGTGGCTGTCGTTCGGCGTGATGGGCGGCGACCATCAGGCACAGGGCCACACCCAGGTGCTCGTCAACCTGATCGACTTCGGCATGAACGTGCAGGAAGGCGGCGAAGCCGCGCGCGTCACCCACGGAAATAACGGGCTGCAGGTCGAGAGCAACGTACCGGAAGCGGTGCGCGCCGCGCTCATCCAACGGGGGCACAAAGTGTTTTCGAACGCAAACCCCGGCGGTGCGTTTGGCGGATTTCAGGGCATCCTGCTCGACCCGCGGACCGGTGTGCTGATGGGCGGATCGGATGTGCGCAAGGACGGCCTCGCGATCGGATGGTGAGGGCAGGCTTTCAGATCCGGAATCCCTCCTTCAACGGATCGTTCTCGTCGACGAGAAACGTATGCTCGCCGGTGATCCACGCCGACCCTTCGATCTCGGGCACGATCGCCTCGAAATCGCCGACCGTTGTTCGTGATGCGACGCGTCCCGTGAAGCGCGTGCCGATCAGGCTTTCGTGAACGAACGGCCGATCGGCGCCTAGCAGGCCCATCGCATCGACCACCGCCATCACTGCGGCCGTTCCGGTCCCGCACGGCGAGCGATCGACTTCCGCATCCGCGAAGATCGTCACGTTCCGGAGATCGGCTCGCTCGTCGCTGGGTGGCCCGGTGAAAATGGTGCCGTAAATGCCGGCAAGGCCAGGCTCGAGCGGATGAGCGACCGTGACCGCCGCCTCGATGGCGTGTTTGATTTCCATCCCGACGCGGCGCAGTTCCGGCAGGTGGGGCGCGTCAATCGGCAAGCCCACCGCTTCGCAGTCGACGATCGCGTAGAAGGCGCCGCCGAACGCGACATCCGCGCGAACCTGCCGCGTGCCGATCTTGACGCTCAGACCACCCTCGAACACAAACGACGGCACGTTGAGAAACATGACGCTCTCAACTCGCGTTGCCTCCCCATCCCCTGACGCACCCACCCTGAACCGCGCGCGAGCCAGGATCTGACCAGCCGGCGAGTCGTAAACGATCTGATTACCGTCGCCTCCCGGCATGATGATGCCGCGCTCGAGCGCGATCGTCGTCACTGCCACGATGCCGTGTCCGCACATCGTGCTGTAGCCTTCGTTGTGCATGAACAGGACGCCCGCGTGCGCGCCGTCCGACACCGGCTCGGTGAGCAGCGCGCCGTACATGTCCGCATGACCCCGGGGTTCGAGCATCAACGCACGCCGCAGGTGGTCCGCGTTGGCCTTGACCCACTCACGTTTGGCGAGCATCGTCTTGCCGCGCGGTGACGGGAATCCGTCAACGATGAGCCGCAACGGCTCGCCGGCGGCATGAGCGTCGATTGTCTTGAGTCGCACCATCGGGTAAAACTGTAGCACCGAGCACCGCGCACCCAGCACCGGCACTTTCGATGATCATGAAAGCGTATTACTCAGACACCTTCGTCCTTCCGCTGCCGGACCACCATCGCTTCCCGATGGCGAAGTATCAGCTGCTACGGCAGCGGTTGGTGGACGAGGGCGTGCTGACACTTGCCGACCTGCATGTGCCCCAGGCGATCGACTGGGCGGATCTGCGTCTGGTCCACGACACCGAATATATCGACGCCGTGGCCGACGGCACCCTGTCGGCCGACGCGCAGCGCCGCATTGGCTTTCCCTGGTCGCCGATGATGGTCGAGCGCTCGAGGCGTTCGGTCGGCGCAACACTCGCCGCGGCAATGAACGTGTTGAACGTGGCGAGTCACGGCGATCCGGCTTCGCGGCGTGACCGCCTTGAAGCGCCGGCACGGTCGTTCGCGGTCGCGGCGAACCTTGCTGGCGGAACGCATCATGCCTTCCCCGACCACGGCGAGGGCTACTGTGTATTCAACGATGTGGCGGTGACGGCTGCGGTTCTGCTTCGCGACCGCCATATCAGCCACGCAGCCGTCGTTGACTGCGATGTCCATCAAGGCAACGGCACGGCCGCGATTTTCCGCAATCAGCCGGCCGTTTTTACTCTGTCGCTCCACGGCGCGCACAACTTTCCGTTTCGCAAGGAAGTCAGCGACCTCGATGTCACCTTCGAAGATGGCGCGGGCAACGACGAGTATCTGGCCGCGCTCGCGGAGCACCTGCCGCGTGTCCTCGACCAGCAGTGTCCCGACATCGTTTTCTACCTGGCCGGCGCGGATCCGTACGAAGGGGACCGGCTCGGTCGTCTCAAACTGACCGTCGGCGGGTTACGCGAACGCGATCGTCTGGTGTTCGATGCATGCCGGCGCCGCGCGATTCCGGTTGCGGTGGCGATGAGCGGCGGTTACGCACCTGACGTCAACGCCATCGTCACCATCCACTCGAATACAATCCGTGAAGCAGTGACCGCATGCGCGTCGCCGGCTGCGGCATGACTGGCGAATGCGCCTGCACGACGCACCTCGCACCACGCACTTTATAGGAGAACCAATTGTCCGTCCGATTTCGATTGATGACTGAAGCCGACGTGAGAGCCGTGCTGACCATGGACGATCTCATCGACACCATGACGTCGGCGCTCGAACGTTTCTCGACCGGGCGCGTGACCCAGCCTGTGCGTTCGGTGATTTCAGTCGGCGGCGATCACGCATTCTTTGCGACCATGCCGGCGCTGGTTCGAGCGGCGGACGCCGGCGCGGGAGAAGCCGCACTGGGCGCCAAGCTCGTCACCGTGTTCGGCGCCAACGCCTCGCGCGGCCTGCCCTCGCACCTCGCCACCATCGTCCTGCTCGATCCTGACACCGGGGCCCTGCTGGCGCTGCTCGATGGACGCTACATCACCGAAGCGCGCACGGCCGCAGTGTCAGCGGTCTCTTCCCGCCTGCTCGCGCGCAAGACGTCGGCATCGGTGGCGATCATCGGATCCGGCGTCCAGGCACGCAGCCACCTCGAGGCACTGGCCCGCGTTCACACGTTGCGACAGGTGACCGTCTGGAGCCCCAACAAAGAGCGAAGAGAACAATTCGTCGAATCGGTACAGGTCCCGGGTTCGAGCTACAAGGTAGCAGCGGTGGAGCATGCCGGTGAGGCGGTCGTGGGCGCCGACATCGTTGTCCTGGTGACCGCGTCGCCGACGCCAGTCCTCGAGAACGGGTGGGTGAAACCGGGCGCGCACGTCATCTCGGTGGGAGCCACCCGGCCGAACCAGCGCGAGATGGATCCGGCGCTGGTCGCGCGAGCCCGCGTGTTCGTCGATTCGCGTGTCGCCGCGCTGGTCGAATCCGGCGATGTCGTCCTTGGGATTCAGGAAGGGCGATTCGGACCGGAACACGTCATCAGCGAACTCGGCGAGCTGATCGCCGGGAAGGCGAACGGCCGTCAGACCGATTCCGACGTCACGATCTTCAAGAGTCTTGGGCTGGCGGTCGAGGATGTGACGGCGGCCGACCGGGCGTATCGGCGCGCCGTCGAACGAGGAATCGGTCAGGAACTTACGCTGTAGAGAACGTCCTACGGCGTAGGCGTCGCTGTGGCCACCGCAGCGACTGGCGGCTGCAGTTCCTTTTCCTGCGCGTCGAACCATTTCTGGTAGTCCGCAGCAGTCTGAATCGTGAGGAAGCCGCGCATTCGGTAATGGCCCAGGCCGCACAGCTGCGAGCAGGCGATTTCGTAATCGCCGACGCGGTTCGGGATGAACCACACCGGAATCTGCATCCCAGGGATCGCGTCCTGCTTGACCCGCATCTCGAACAGACCGAAGCTGTGGATCACGTCCTTGGTCGAGAGATGGACGAGCACCGGACGGTCGACCGGCAGGTTGAGCTGATTGACGGTGGTGATGTCGTCCTTGGCGTTCGGATCCTTGCGATCGAGCCCGAGCGGGTTGTCGGCGCTCACCAGTTTGATGTCGGTACGTCCGAACTTCCCGTCCGGCCCCGGATAGTGCACGTTCCACGCGAACTGTTCACCGACCACGCGCACCACCACCGCCTCGTTCTCGGCGGGAAATGCCTTGACCCGCTTGGCCCACGCCGGAATCGCGTAGAACACGAGCAACAGCACTTCGATCAGCGCAACCGCGACCTCGGTGCCCTTCGAGATTTTCCCCTTGGCGCCGCTGTAGCTGGCCTTCGGGTTGGCGCTCTTACGGAAGCGAAACAGCACGAAGATGAAATACAAGCCCCAGCCGACGAACAGCACCAGCATCAGCCAGTGCACCAGCGAGATCATCTGATCGATTTCGCCGGCGTGGGTCGACGCCTCAACCGGCAGCCCCAGGTAGTTCAGCATTGAGCGATTCCCTCCTGCGCTGCGACGCGTTTGGCGCGCCGCATCAGGTAGATGAAGAACGACGCGAACCCGCCGAGCACGCCGGCGACGACCACCAGCATGGCGATGATGCCCATGTTGGTCGCGATGGCCAGCGGCGAGTTACTGTCGCCGAAGCAGACCGGGCAGGCCAGCGCGGCCCGTGGCACGGCGAGCAGCAGCACCAGGATAACGAAGATTTTTCGCATACTACAGCTGCCTCGTTTTGCGCTGAAACGCCGCACCATACACGCTCAGGCCCACCACACCGGCGAGCGAACCCGCCGTAGACAACACGTAGATCACCTGGTGTGCGGCGCGATACATCCCGACCGACCAGGCAGCGCAGAACGCCGCGAGGACAACCGACAGCGCGATAAACAACAGGTGAAAGGCCCGCAGCGACATCTCAGTGCTCCGGGTGGGGCGCCGCGGCGACACCCACCGCCTGGCCAGGCGTCCCGATGTGGTCCATGATCGTGAAGATCGGAACGGTCATCAGGATGATGAATCCGACCACCGTCAACAGGAGCGCGCCATAGATCCACTTCTTCTCGTGACTCAGGTGCATGAAGATCGACGCGACCATCGATCCCTTCGTCGTCGCGATAATCAGCGCCACCGCTACCGCCGCCGGCACCGCCAGGTGCAGCGCATTGGCTGCGACCGTAATGCCGGTAAAGACGAGCAACGACGCACCCACCATCATGTAGGTGCGAATCGATTTCTTGACGGCTTCAGGATCCGAATGCATGCGTTCTCCACGGTCCGCGTCACGCGGACGCCAGGTCCGCCTGAAGGCGGACACTACCTGCTACAGCAAGTACAAAATCGGGAACAGAAAGATCCAGACCAGGTCCACGAAGTGCCAGTACAGCCCAGTGATTTCGATCCGGTTCGTGAACTGCTCCGGGTTCTTCTTCCACATACGAGCGCCGGGGCCGATGAAATACAGCATCACCACCATGCCGCCGAGGATGTGGATCCCATGCAGCCCGGTCAGTGTGAAGTAAATCGCCAAAAACGTGCTGTGCCACGGCCCTTCGCCACGGGCGAAGTGATCCGCGTACTCGAAATACTTATTGACGAGGAAGATGCCTGACAAAACGAACGTCGCAATCAGGTAGAGCTTGTGCTTGGCGAAGTCGTTCAACTTCAGCGACGCCCATGCCATCACCATGGTCACTGACGAGCTGATCAGGATCACGGTGTTGATCGCACCGAGCTTGACGTTCAGCTCGCCGTGCGGCCATTCGACGGCGCCCATGCGCAGGATGATGTAGGTCGAGAACAGGGCGCCGAACAGCATGACTTCAGACGCCAGGAACAACCAGACGCCGAGCTTGCCGTTGGTAAGCCCGGTGTCCGGACGCTCTTCGACGGTAAACGGAATATTCATGGACTACGCCTTCTCCGGCTCGAACTGGGGAGTGAAGTCTTTCGCGGCGCCCGGCACGCTGTATTCGTAGGGCCCGCGGTAGACGATCGGCTCAGTCAGGAAGTTGCCATGTCCCGGCGGCGACGGCGCCGCCCACTCGAGTGTTGTCGCTTCCCATGGGTTGCGATCGACCGGCTTGCCCCACTTCATGCTGGCGAAGAAATTGACGATGAACGGCAGCTGGCAGAGGCCCAGCGTCCACGCCGCCATACCGATCACGATGTTCAGTTTCAGCGGTAGACCGGCGTTGCGCGTGTACAGTGCGCCGCCGTCATACATGCGGCGATTCATGCCGGACAGGCCCTGAATGAACATCGGCATGAACACGATGTTGATGCAGATGAACGAGCCGAAGAAATGGATGCGCCCGAGCAGTTCGTTCATCTTCTTGCCGGTTGCCTTCGGGAACCAGTAGTAGATGCCCGCAAACAGCGCGAAGATCGTCCCGGGCGCCACCACGTAGTGGAAGTGCCCGATGACGTAGTAAGTGTCGTGCAGGTGGATGTCGGAAGGCGCCAGGCCGAGCGGCAGGCCGGTGAGACCGCCGATACCGAACATCGGCAGGAACGCCAGCGCGAACAGCATCGGCGTGGTGAAGCGGATCGACGCTCCCCACAGCGACAGCAGCAGCGCCGTCAGAATTACCACCGACGGAATCGAGATGATCATCGTCGTGGTCTGGAAGAACGCGCTCATCGTCGTGCCCATGCCGGTCATGAACATGTGGTGCGCCCACACGATGAACGACATGAAACCGAGGAACGTCACCGAGTACACCAGCGCCTTGTAACCCCACAGCGGCTTGCGCGTGTTGTTGGCGATGATCTCGGCGACGATGCCCATCGCCGGGAGGATCAGGACGTAGACCTCGGGGTGCGCGAGAAACCAGAACAGGTGCTGCCACAGCAGCGGATTGCCGCCGCCGGAAAGCACAAGCGGCTTGCCCGAGACTACCAGGCCGCTCGGCATGAAGAAGCTGGTGCCGGCAAGACGATCCATCAGCTGCAGTACGCCGGCGGCTTCGAGCGGCGGGAACGCGAGCAGCAGCAGGAACGACGTCACGAACTGCGCCCACACGAAAAACGGCAGCCGCATCCAGCTGAGGCCCTTGGCCCGCAGCTGCACGATGGTGACGATGAAGTTCACCGACCCGAGTAGAGACGACGTGATCAGGAAGATCATGCCGATCAGCCACATCGTCTGTCCGGGCGAGATGACGGAGAGCGGTGCGTAGGAGGTCCAACCGGACTGCGCCGCGCCGCCGTGCTGGAAGAAACTCGCCAGCATCGTGACGCCGCCACAGAAATACACCCAGTAGCTCATCATGTTGAGCTTGGGGAACGCCATGTCGGGCGCGCCGATCTGCAGTGGCATCACGAAATTGCCAAAGCCGCCGACCGCCAGTGGCACCACGCCGAGGAACACCATGATGGTGCCGTGCATCGCGCCCAGCTGGTTGTAGAACTCGGGCAGCATGATGCCCATCGGCGCGCGGTCCTGCCCCAGCCAGAGGCCAATCAGCGGAATCGGCCTCCCTGGATAGGCCAGCTGCCACCGCATGATCATCATCAGGGTGAAACCGAACAGGAGAAACAGCAGCGAGGTGATCGTGTATTGGATGCCGATGACCTTGTGATCCTGCGAAAAGACGTACTTTCGCCAGAATCCGAGTTCCTCGTGTTCAGCGTGCGCATGTTCATGAGCATGCGCGGCGCTCCCGTGGCTGATCGCGTTGTCCAACGCCGGACTCCTTATCAGGAAGACTGATCGATAGGAATGGCGATTGTATGCAGAAGGCACAAGCGGCGCAAGTACTGCCCGGAGGCCCGTTTACGGTTTCAGTCCGGCGGACTAAGATCGATCGCAATGGTTTCCGGCCGCTGGGCGAACGCCGCGTGCGCTCTGGTCATGATTGCAGCGCTCGGATGGCCATCGCCGGCCGTGGCCAACCCGGAATCGAGCGCGCTGCGGGCCAAAGCCGCCTTCGCGATGCTCAACCTCGATCACGACGTCGCGCTCGCCATGTTCCGCCAGGCCGTTGCCGCCGACCCCCAGGATGCAGCGGCCTACCGTGGACTCGCGACCTCACTGTGGCTCAGCATCACCTTCCGGCGCGGCAACATGACGGTGGACGACTACCTGGGACGTCCGAACAAGCCGAGCACCGCACAACTGCCGCCTCCCCCCCAGGAAACGATCACCGGCTTTCATGAGGCGCTCGACCGCGCCACCGCCATCGCCCGGGCCCAGATTGCGGCCGATCCACGCAATGCCGACGCGCACTTCCAGCTCGGCGCGGCCGTCGGCCTGAAGGCCTCCTACACGGCGACGGTCGAAGGCAGCGTGATGGGGGCGTTCCGCGCGGCGCACGAGGCGTACGACGAGCACGAACAGGTGCTGTCGCTGGCACCCGAGCGGAAGGACGCCGGCCTCATCGTCGGCACCTACCGCTACATCGTGGCCGCGTTGTCGATGCCGCTTCGCATGATGGCGTACATGGCGGGCTTCGGCGGCGGCAAGGAAAAGGGCATGGCGCTCATCGAGGGCGCGGCTGCGTATGGCGGCGACAATCAGTCGGACGCGCGGTTCGCGCTGATCCTGATGTACAACCGCGAACACCGATACGACGATGCGCTGACGCAGCTGCGGCTTCTGCGGGAGAAATTTCCACGCAACCGGCTGGTCTGGCTGGAGACCGGTTCGACCAGCCTTCGCGCCGGCAAGGCGGCGGAGGCGGAACGGTTTCTCAGCGAGGGAATGGCGCGATTCGCGGACGACCACCGCCCGCGAATGTACGGCGAGGACGCGCTGTGGTCCTACAAGCTGGGTGCTGCACGGGCGGCGCTCGGCAAGGCCGCCGAGGCGACCACCGAGCTGCAGCAGTCGATTCGACTGGAGGGCCGCAAGTGGGTCCACGGCCGCAGCCATTTCGAGCTGGGCAAGCTCGCCCTGAAGAAGGGTAACAAACCCGCAGCGGCCAGCGAATTCAAGGACGCCATCGCTCTCTGCGACGAGGACAACGATCCGAACACCGCCGACGAGGCGCGGCGGCTCCTGAAGTAAGTGCGAACCCGGCTCGCGATCCCTTCGTCTAGATGGATAAGGCCATGAGCGGCACGAACCGGAAAACGTGGATCTCCATCGTCGTCGCCTCGATCATCCTGATCGGCATCCTGGCGGTGGCCGTGGTCGGAGGCACCGCGTATTTCTTCTCGCGACACATCAGGACCGAGGCTGCCGAATCGGACGCCGCGGCCAGGGAATTCGACGCCGCGCGGCAGCGTTTCGCGGGGCAGCAGCCGCTGATCGAGATTCGCGGTCGCGACGATGCCATCGTCCACCGCGAGAGGATCCCGGCGTCGATGCCCGCGACCAAGCTCGAAACGCTTCGCGTGCTGGTCTACGATTCGAACGCCGGCAAGCTGGTCCACGTCGCGATCCCGTTCTGGCTGGTGCGGCTCGCGCCGTCGAAGAACCTGTCCCTCATGAACAACGGAGTCGATTTCGATTCCGATCGCCTGCACCTCTCGGTCGACGATCTCGAGCGCCGGGGGCCCGGGCTCATCCTCGACCATGCCGATCGCCGCAACTCTCAAGTGCTGATTTGGGCGGAGTAGGTCGCTGCCGATTTGACCGGCTCAAATAAAAAGCCCCGGCCAACGGCCGGGGCTGGAATGAAGGGAAAAACTGCTGTCGAGCCGATCGAACGATCTATGAATGATGGTAGCGGTACGGGGAATCGAACCCCGGTCCCGTGGCTGAGAACCACGTGTCCTGACCCCTAGACGATACCGCCACTCGCCGTCCCGAACCTCGTATTTTACCAAACTTGTATGATGGAGTCCATGTTCCGGTGGCTCCTCCTGCTCATCGTCCTCGCGGCCCTCGGTTTGGGCGGCGCCTATGCCGTCGCGGCACGCGGCACGCCGCCCGTGATCGTGATCGTCAAGCCCGAAAAAGTCGTCGGTCAGACCGGCGCGGTCGAACTGACGGCGGAAGCGCCCAACGCCCACTTCACGGCGCTCACGGTTTCGCTCGAGCAGAACGGTAAAACCGTTGCCCTGTTCACGCTCGACAAGCCGGACACGGCCACCGTGACGCCGGTCAGCCGCAATCAGATTCGCATCGCGCGCGCCATCGGCAAGATGAACCTGCCGGAACTGCAGTCGGGGCCGGCGAAGATCGTGGTATCGGCGACGCGGCCTTCGTTTCTCAACCTGACGAAGCTGACCAGCACCGCATCGAAGGAATTTCAGGTGCGGCTCGATCCGCCGCGCATCGCCGTCCTCTCCACTCATCACTACGTGAACCACGGCGGCTCTGAAATGGTCGTCTACAAGGCGACGCCGGCTGACGTCATGTCCGGCGTGCGCGTCGGCGACATCGAATACCCGGGTTTTCCGGCGACCGGCGCCGGTGTCGAAGGCGCCGATCCCGCACTGAAGGTCGCGTTCTTCGCGCTGCTCTACGATCAGCCGCTGAACACGCCGATCGTCGCATTCGCGCGCGACGAGGCCGGCAATCAGGCCAAGGCCACGTTCGTCGACAACGTCTTCGAGAAGCCGTTCAAGAAAAGCCGGATCGAGATAGACGACAAGTTCATCAATCGCGTGGTGCCTGACATCATCGAGCATTCACCAGAGTTGAAGATGACCGCGCCGCCGCAGGACAGTCCGGAGATGCTTGCGGCGTTTCTCCGGATCAACGGCGAGCTGCGCAAGATCAACGCCGACGAGATCGCGGCGCTGGCGGCAAAAACCTCGCCCTCCCGCCTGTGGGAAGGACCGTTCACGCAGATGGGTAATTCAAAGGTCGAAGCGAGCTTCGCCGACCGCCGCACCTACATCTACAAAGGCAAAGAGGTGGATCAGCAGACCCACCTTGGCTTCGATCTCGCGGTCACCGAGCACGTGCCGGTGCTCGCCGCCAACAGCGGCATCATCGTCAACGCCAGCTGGCTCGGTATCTACGGCAACTGCGTGATCATCGATCACGGCCTCGGCGTGCAGTCGCTGTACGGCCACATGATGTCGTTCGACGTGAAGGTCGGGGACAAGGTCACCCGCGGGCAGCTGCTTGGCCGCAGCGACTCGACCGGCCTGGCCGGTGGCGATCACGTCCACTTCACGATGCTGGTCGGGGGGCGGATGGTCAATCCGGTCGAGTGGTGGGATCCGCACTGGATGACGGACCGGGTGGATCGGAAGCTCAAAGAAGCAAGGTAGAATGGTCTGTTGTTCTGACTTACAGTCCTTTTTGTTTTGAGGAGATTTTGAATGCGCCTACGTAACGCTTGGGTCGGTGTCCTCGGAATTGCGCTCGCGACCACCGTCGTCGCGTGCGGTGGTGGAAGTTCGGAGAGCAAGGCCGCCGACACGGCGGCGGCGTCCGCGGCGGCCGGCGGTGGACAGAAGGTTGATCCCGCGACGACCGGAGAAGTCAAGGGCGTGGTCTCGCTTGACGGCACCGCGCCGAACAACGAACCGATCAAGATGAACGCCGATCCGGTCTGCATGCGTGAGAACAAGACGCCGCAGACGCAGGAGACCTACGAGGTCGCGGACGGCAAGCTCGCCAACGTGTTCGTCTACGTCAAGGACGGCCTTGGCAACTACTCCTTCGACGTGCCGACCACGCCGGCGACCATCGACCAGAAAGAGTGCCGCTATCATCCGCACGTGTTCGGGATGCGCGTCGGTCAGCCGCTCGAAATCGTCAATAGCGATCCGACGCTGCACAACATCCACGCGATGCCCAAGGCCAACCAGGAATTCAACAATGGCCAGCCGATTCAGGGCATGAAGATGACCCACACCTTCACCGCCCAGGAAATCATGGTGCCGTTCAAGTGCGACGTGCACGGCTGGATGAATGCCTACGTCGGCGTCGTCAGCCACCCGTACTTTGCGGTCACCGACAAGGACGGCAAGTTCGACCTGAAGGATCTGCCGCCCGGAACCTACACGCTCGAAGCGTGGCACGAGAAGCTCGGCGCACAGACGGCGAGCGTGACGATCGGCGCGAAAGAGTCGAAGGACGTCACCTTCACGTTCAAGCCGGTGGCTGTCGCTACGAACTAAGAACGCACGTCATGGCTGAGGACTAAGAACGCGCGTCATGGCTGATGGCTGATGGCTATGGTTCGATTGACCATCCGGGTCGATGCGCCATTCGCCGTTAGCCTTTAGCCATCAGCCATCAGCCATCAGCCATTCAGAAATGCTTCACCGCTTTTCGAAATTCCTCGTCGCCTGCACGGTCCTGTTGATTCTGGCGGGCAGCCTCGTCACGAGTCACGACGCAGGGCTGTCGGTTCCCGACTGGCCCACGAGCTACGGTTGGAACATGTTCACGTTCCCGCCGTCGATGTGGGTTGCCAATATCCTTTACGAACACGGGCACCGGCTGATCGCGAGCAGCGTTGGCTTCCTCACCATCATCATGGCGGCGTGGCTGTGGTTCGCGGACCCGCGGCGCTGGGTCCGATGGTTCGGTGTCGCGGCGCTCGGCTCAGTCGTGGCGCAGGGACTGCTGGGCGGCCTCACCGTCCTCTTCTACCTGCCAGCCGCCATCTCGACCGCGCACGCTGGGCTGGCTGAGATTTTCTTCTGCATGACCGTGGCGATTGCGCTGTTCACGTCGCCACGTTGGATCGCCGACAACAAGGCGGTAGACGACCCGACGCTTCGCCGGATCGCCACCACGACGACGGCGCTGATCTACACCCAGATTCTCGTCGGTGCGACGATGCGCCACACCGGCGCCGGCCTGGCGATACCGGACTTCCCGTGGATGTTCGGCCACCTCGTGCCGGATCACTGGTCCGCGAAAATCGCGATTCATTTCACGCACCGCGTCGGCGCACTCCTCGTCACCGTCTGCAGCGTCGGACTGTGCACGTGGATCCGGTCGCGCCACCGCGATCGGCCTGAGTTGACGAAGCCGGCGATGCTGATCGCGGCGCTGGTCGCAACGCAGGTGACGCTCGGCGCGCTGACCGTGCTCACCGCCCGCGACGTCTGGATCAACAGTTTCCACGTCGTCTGCGGCGCGCTGGTGCTGACGACGTCGCTGGTTATCACGCTGCGCAGTTGGCGCGTGAAGTTCGCATCCGAGCCGGCCGCCGTAGTGGCCAAGCTTGCTCGGTCTGTTAGCGCCGTAGAGGCCGAGCTTGCTCGGCCTGTTAGCGCCGTAGAGGCCGAGCTTGCTCGGCCTGTTGGTGGGGGAAGCTCCACCCCAACGTCCCTCGGTGGCGCTCATGCCACCTGCACCAAAACGACGCCGACGACTGTCTCCGGGGCGCACGCGTGAAAAACACGCCGGCCGAGGCCGCCTCGTTGCCGATGGCCGCGACGCCTCGCGTGTCGAGCGCGATCAACGACTACGTCGCGCTCACCAAGCCGCGCCTGAATTCTCTGGTCGTCGCAGGAAGCGCGGTTGCCTACTACCTGGGCGCAACCACCGTCATCGACTTCGTTGCGATGACCGAGGCGGTGGTGGGCATTGCGCTGGTCGCGGCCGGAGCGGCCGCACTGAATCAGCTCTACGAGCGCGATACCGATGGGTTGATGCGACGTACCCGGATGCGCCCGCTGCCGGCCGGCCGCATCGCGCCAGCCGACGCGCGCATCTTCGGAATTGCGCTGTCAATCGGCGGACTCGCATTGCTCGCCGCGCGCACCAACTGGCTGTCAACGCTCCTGGCATTCCTCACGCTGATCACATATCTGGCGATCTACACGCCGATGAAGCTCCGCACGCCGCTGTCCACGATTGTCGGCGCGCTGCCGGGCGCGCTGCCGGCGCTGATCGGCTGGACGGCCTCGCACGGCAGCATCGATCGCGGCGGGGCGGCGCTCTTTGCGATCCTGTTCTGCTGGCAGCTGCCGCATTTCATGGCGATCGCCTGGCTCTACCGGGAAGACTACGGTCTGGCCGGATTTCCGATGCTCCCGGTGATCGACCCCGAGGGCAAGCGCGCGGGTAAGCAGGCGGTCTACTGGGGAATTCTGCTGGTGATCGCCAGCTTCGACCCGGCGTTCAACGGACTTGCCGGCAACGCGTATCTGGCCGTCGCGCTTGTGCTCGGCGCAGGAATCCTGTGGCTGGCCGTTCGATTTGCCAACGTGCGCAACGAGGCCACTGCGCGGGCGCTGTTCCTCGGATCGATCACCTACCTGCCGCTGTTGTGGATCGTGATGATGGGCGATCATCGGTGACGGTTCACGACCTGCCAGCGGTCAACGCCACGCTGAACGGCCTCTCCGGCATCCTGCTCGCGATCGGCTACGTGTTAATCCGGATGCGTCGCATCGAGCTGCACCGCAAGGTGATGATTTCGGCATTCATCACCTCGTCGCTGTTCCTGGTGTGTTATCTCGTTTATCACGCGCAGGTGGGATCGGTGCGGTTCGTCCGCCAGGGTTTCGTGCGCCCGTTGTATTTCACGATTCTGATCACGCACGTCACGCTCGCCGCAACGGTCGTCCCTCTGGCGATCATCACGCTGACGCGGGGACTGAAGGGACGATTCGCACAGCATCGGCGCATCGCGCGCTGGACGTTTCCGATCTGGATGTACGTGTCGGTGACCGGAGTGCTCGTCTACGTGTTGCTGTATCAGCCGACCTGGCTGCTCTGAATCGAGCCAGGCACTCGATTCTTCAATTCAGTACAACGTGTATTTTGCGCGGATCGTGCGCCAGCGCGTTTCATCGGCGGACCACGATGCCGTGATCGACGCGGAGCTTTCACCGGCACGGATTTTCGCGATGCTCGCCTTCGATCCCAGAAGCAGCGCGGCGTCCTCCAGCTTGAATTGCGGTCCGTAGAGGCGTGACAGCGCGGACGCGATCTCGACGCCCATGGCGACTGGCCGAAGGCGGTCGCGATCGGTGACGACCAGGAACACCCCATGACAGGCCTGTCCGCCGAGTTTGGCTCCTGCGGCCGGCGTGAAGGTCACCGGATAAAAGCGCACGCCGGGCATCGCCGCAGCGTTCAGCGCCATCGCCAGCGCGGTCGCGTCGATCCACGGCGCACCAATTTGCTCGAATGGCGTGTCGGTACCGCGGCCGATCGAAATATTGGTGCCTTCGAGGGCGCCGATGCCGGGATAGACGGTTGCGGCCAGCATCGTTCGCATATTGGGCGACGGGTTGGCCCATCGCAATCCGGTTTCGTCGAACCAGTCGTCGCGCCGCCAGTTCTTGAGCGGCACCACAGTCAAGGCGGCGCCGATCGCCTTCTCCCCGTTGAAGAGGCGGGCCAGCTCGCCAATGGTCAGCCCGTGGCGAATCGGCATCGGCAGGTAACCGTTGAACCCGACCGCCGTCGGATCCTGGTTCGGACCCTCGACCGCCACGCCGTCGATCGGGTTCGGCCGGTCAAGGACGATGACGGCGACGTGGGCCCGGGCAGCTTCTTCGATGACGTAGCCAACTGTGGCGGGGAATGTGTAGAAGCGCGCGCCGATGTCCTGCAGGTCAACGACGATCGCATCGAGACCGCCCAGCATCGCTCGAGTCGGGCGCCGGGTGTCGCCGTAGAGCGAATAAATCGGCAACCCGGTTGGTTCGTCCTTCGAAGAGGCGACCTTGTCGTCCAGTTCGCCCCGGATCCCGTGCTCCGGGCTGAACAGTGCGGTCAGCGACACGCCGGGAGCGTGTGCGAGCAGGTCGATCGTGCTCTCGCCGCGGCGTGACTGGCCGGTCTGATTCGTCAGCAGACCAATCCGTTTTCCGCGCAGGACGGCGAAATCGTCCGCGACGAGTACGTCAACGCCGGCCAGTACCTGGTGCGGCGCCGTGCGGCTCGTCGCCGGCACCGTGGACCTTTCGTCACGCGAGGTGGCCTGCGCCACGTGCGCTGCCTCGTTTTGCGCGGCAGCCGACCCGATGTCGTCAGACGACAGCAGCGCGGCGGCGGCGACGGTGGCAACGCGTCCCCGCAGCGGCGTCACATCGCCCTTGCCGTCGGGATGCACGCGGTTCGACAGGAACACGACATAACTCTTCGACGCAGGATCCAGCCACAGCGACGTGCCGGTGAAACCGGTATGGCCGAACGATCCGATGGGAAACAGTTCGCCGCGGTTCGCGGAATATGACGAATCGATGTCCCAGCCGAGGCCGCGGACGTCGCGCATGCCGATCGGCGTGGACGGCAGCGTCATCCGCGCCACCGTCGCTGGCGACAGGATCCGGACGCTGCCGAGCCGGCCGCCAGCGAGCAGCATGCGGCAGAAGCGAGAGAGATCGGCGGCTGTACTGAAGAGCCCGGCGTGGCCGGCAACTCCGTCCATCCGCCGGGCGGTCGGATCGTGAACAACCCCGCGCAGAAACGGTCGGTCGACTCCGGCGATGGCGGCACACGGCCATTCGAGCGCCACGCACCGCTCGGTCGGCGCGATTCTCGGACGCCTGGCCGGCGGCGGAAGGAAGCCGGTGTCATTCATCTCCAAGGGTTGAAAAATGTGCTCGGCAGCGAATCGATCGAGAGGCTCGCCGCTGACCCGCCGCACGATGTCCCCGAGCAGAAAGAAATTGATGTCGCTGTAGACGAATCGTTCGCCCGGAAGCGAGGTCGGCGTCTCGTCGCTGGCCCGGCGGATCGCCTCGTCGGCGCCGTGAAACTCCACCTCGAGCTCGAGATCCGGACGCAGGCCCGAGGTGTGGGTCAGCAGGTGACGGATGGTGATGCCGCGCTTCTCGTGCGCCTCGAAACCAGGGATGAACTGAAATACCGGATCGGTCAGCCTGATCCGTCCCTGTTCGACCAGCATCATCACGCTGGTCGTCGTGGCGACAACTTTGGTGAGCGAGGCCAGATCGAAAATAGTGTCCTCGGTCATCGGCTCCGGGACCGGGAGCACGGCGCGCTGTCCGAACGCGTGTTGATAGCGGATGGTGTCGCCGCGGCCGATGAGCACGACCGCACCGGGGAGTTCGTGGCGAGCGATGGCGGCGTCGACCAGCGGCGCGATCGGCGCGAATGCCTGGGCCGATTCGCTGGCTGGCGGAGTCGCGCCGACGCCCGTCTGTGCCGCCGGCCGGCCGGCCACAATGACGACCGCAAGAGCCACTGCAGCCGCGTTTCGCCTCACGGGATTCAATATATACTGACCGACTATGAGGCAGCGTTTCTCAGTGTTTAAAATCGCGCTGGCCGTGTGTTTTACCGCGGCCTTTTCCCTCAACGCAATCGCACAGACCGGCCGCATTGGCGGCACGGTGAAGGACGATACCGGCCAGGCGCTCAAGGGCGCGACTGTGACAGCCGAAAATCCGGCGGCCTCTCCGAGCAGTTTCACCGCCACTACCGACGACAAGGGACGTTTCTCGATGATCGGGCTGCGTACCGGCAGCTGGTCGTTCACCGCGCAGGCGCCGGGCTTCGGCCGCGAGGCCGCCCAGCTGAACGTCCAGACCATCGGCGCGCCGAATCCGCCGCTCACCTTCACCTTGAAGAAGAGCGGCCCGGCGCCGGTCGGCGCCCTCGGAAGCATGACGCCGAAGGATCTGCAGGCCGAACTGGCCGCGGCTGATGCGCTCTACAACGGTCAGCACTGGGACGAGTCGATCGCCGCCTACCGGGCGATCCTCACCAAGGCGCCGGCCCTCAGCGCGATCAACCTGCAGATTGCCGCGGCGTATCGAAACAAGAAGGACTACGACAGCGCGCTCGCCGCTTACAACGAGATCCTGAAGGTCGACCCGGGCAATGAGAAAGCCACCATCGGCATCGGCATGACCGATCTCGAGAAGGGCGATCTGAAGGGCGCCGAGGACACGCTCACGAAGGCGTCGCAGGGCCCCGCGGCGACGCGCGAAGTGTTCTACAACCTCGGCGAGGTGAAATTCGCCAAGAACGAGACCGACGAAGCGGCCAGGCTGTACCAGCGCGCCACCGACATGGATCCGACCTGGGGCAAACCCATCTTCAAGCTGGGGCTGGTCGCCTTGAACAAGGGCGATAAGGACGGCGCGGTCAAGCTGCTGGAGAAAACGATCGCCACCGACCCCGCGGCACCTGAAGCGGCGCAGGCCAAGGCCATCATCGAACAGATCAAAAAGTAGCGGGGCAACGTGTCCCGTCCGATTCGATTCGCTGTCATCCTGGTTCTCGCGGCGGTCGGAACCGGGCTTGCGGCCGTCGGTGGCTGGCGCTACGCTCGCGTGTCGGCGCCGGTCGCCGGCCCCATCATCCTCATTTCCATCGACACACTCAGAGCGGACCACCTGCCGGCGTACGGCTACACCGGGGTCCGGACTCCGGCCATCGATGCCCTCGCGGCCGATGGCCTCGTCTTCGAGCGCGCCTACTCACACGCGCCCCAGACGCTGCCTGCTCACGCGGCGCTGCTGTCCGGCCGGCTGCCGTTCGAGAACGGCGTGCGCGACAACGTCGGCTTCGTCGTGAAAGCTGGCGAGCGGATGTTGCCGCAGCTGCTGCGCGAACGCGGCTTCGCCACCGGCGGCGTGGTGTCTGCGTACGTGCTGCGCAAGGAGACCGGAATCAGTCAGGGCTTCGACTTCTTCGACGCCGAGATGCCGCCGAGCTCGCCGGATCTTTCGATCGGTCAGGTCCAGCGCGACGGCGGCGAATCGGAAGCCATCGCCGAACACTGGCTCGACTCGGTCGGCACCTCGCGCGTGTTCCTGTTCCTGCACCTGTACGAGCCGCATAAACCATACGAGCCACCCGACCGCTTCAAGCAGTACGCGCCCTACGACGGCGAAATCGCCTACAGCGACGAGATTGTCGGGCGCTTGATGACGTACCTGAAATCGCGTCAGCTCTACGACCGATCGACCATCGTCCTGCTATCGGACCATGGCGAGGGGTTGGGCGATCACGGCGAACAGGAGCACGGGCTGTTCGTGTACGAGGAAGCGATCCACGTGCCGCTCATCATCAAGCAGGAGGGCAACGCTGGAAAGGGACGCCGAGTCCCGGATCTCGTGCAGCATGTCGATCTGGTGCCGACACTCCTCGACCTGGTCAAGGCGCCGGCGCCCGGCAACCTGGCGGGACGGTCACTGAAACCGTTACTCGAGGCTAGCGGCCAACTCCCGCCCGCGACCATCTATTCCGAGGCGCTTTACGCGCGCTACCACTTCGGCTGGAGCGAACTCCTCGCCCTCACCGACGAACGCTATCGCTACATCAAGGCGCCGCGCGAAGAACTCTACGACCTGAGCCGGGACCCGCACGAGCGCACCAACATCGCGGACCAGCGGACTCAGGTGCGCTCGGCGCTCCGAAGCGCGCTCGCTAGCGTGACGGCAGGCGCGACCATCCAGGCTCCTGGCAGCATTTCGGCGGAGGCGCGCGAGCGTTTGCAGTCGCTCGGCTACGTCGGCGCACAGGCCTCCGCGCCGATGGCGGAAGGCGACTCGCTGCCCGACCCAAAGGACAAATTGCCGATTCTGGAGCAGTACCGGGCGGCGGTGGACTTCGCCATGGCGCGAAAATGGCCCGAGGCGATCGCGTTGCTGCAGAAGATTCTGCGCGACGATCCCGAGATGGCCGACGTCTGGAGCCAGCTCGCGGTGTTTGCGCTGCGCGTCGACCGCTACGATCTGGCGCTCGACGCGTATCACCGCTACAGCGAGTTGAAACCCCAGGAGCCCGCCGCCTACATCGGCGCCGCTGCCGCTCTGCTGAAACTTCGCAAGCTGGACGAGGCGCGCGACCGCGCGGCATTGGCGATCGAAGTCGCCGCCGCTGACGACCACCGCTCGCGGGCGTCGGCGCACGAGATGCTGGCTCGGATTGCACTCGCGAAGCACGACGCCGAGACCGCCCGTGCGGAAGCCGCGCAGGCGCACGAAGACGATCCCGCTTTCCCCCTTCCCGACTACATCGAGGGGCGCATCCTCTACGATCAGGGCAAATACACGGACGCCCTGCCGCTCTTCGAGAAAGCGTCGGCCGACTCGAAAAAACCGGACGCGGTGCCGGTCGCCGAGCTGCATTTCTACACGGCCGATACACTGGCTCGACTCGAACGCTATCCGGAAGCCGAAGCCGAATTCGGCCAGGAGCTGCGCTTCTTCCCGCAGAACACGCGTGCCCGGGGCGGCCTGGCGATGCTCTATCAAGCCGACGGCAGACCCGCGGAGGCCGAACAGGCCCTGACGGACATGATCCGGATCGTGCCGACCCCGGACAGCTACGCGCTGGCCGCACGGCTATTCACGATGTTCGGAAATCGCCGTCAGGCCGAGGTGGTTCGTGCCGACGCAAAACGGCTGTTCGCGGACGCGCCGCACCGCGCGAGCCGCAGCGGTCGGCCGTAAAACCTGTGTGGAACGCCCTGAAAGCGGTGTGGTGAAATAAGGGAGCGTGGACATGAAGATTCCCCGCTCACTGCTCCAGGCCGTCTCGATTGCGGCACTCGCCGTCTGCCTCCACGCCCAGACACCACAGCCTCCCGGTCCTTCCTTCAAAGCCGCTACCGACCTCGTTGAAGTGGACGTCATTGTCAGCGACAAGTCCGGCCATTTTGTCAGCGATTTGTCGATGGAAGACTTCGAGCTGCGCGATGAGGGGCATCCGCAACAGCTCCAGCAGCTGTACCTTCGCCTGACGACCTCAAACGCGTGGGCCGGTGGCCGCGAGGCCACGGCCGACCGCGCACCGGCGCCAATCGCGGGCGCGACCACCGGCTTACCCGCGCCGCCACGTCAACCCGACCTCTTCATGGTCGTGTTCGACGATGCGCACATGACCTCGAGCGCATTTCAGAAAACTCAGGCCGCAGCGCTGAACCTGTTCACCAGGCAGCTCCACGCTGGCGATTTCGGTGGCGTCGTTGCGAACGGCCACATCGTCAACAACCGGGTGACGAGTGACCGCGACGAGCTGATCAAGGCGGTCAAAAGCGCACGGCCGAATCACAGCAAGAACATGCGGGCGTTCGAGGAGGCTCAATGGCCGCGCCTCACCGAGACCGAAGCGGTGCAAATTGTCGTCAACGGCCAGCAGGACGTTCTTGGCAACGCCATCACGCGCGCCTGCGCGGACGACCGAACCCAGTGCGTCGCCGGTGATGCGGCCGGCGCGGTCGCAGCGAAGGCGAATCAGCTGGCCGAGTCCGTTCGCGCCGAGAGCGCGCAAACGTTGCAGCTGCTCGATACGCTGCTGATCGGGCTCGGCAAATTCGATGGCCGCAAGACTGTTGTACTGCTCACTGAAGGGTTTCTCGCCGACGATTCCTGGTCGTTGGTCAAAGACGCCGTGAGCCTGGCGGCGCGCGTAAACGCCCGCATCTACACCCTCGACGCCAGAGGCGCCACCAGGGGGCTCGTTTCAGTTGATCAGAAAATGGCGAGCGACAACATGATGCGGGTGCTCGAGCAGATGGACATGGGCGCCGACTCGGTCAACAGCCTGGCGGTGGACACTGGCGGCTTCGTCGTTCGCAACACCAACATGTTCGATCGCGCCATCGCGAAGATCATGGACGATGCGACGAACTACTACGTCCTCGGCTACACGCCGACGGCCACGCCGGACGGCAAGTTTCACAAGATCAGCGTCACCGTGAAACGACCCGGCGTCACCGTGCGCGCCCGCCGTGGTTATACCGCCGCGCCTCGCGCTGCTGGAACGCTCAGGGCCGGGGCTGCGCCGGCGGCCCGACCGAGCGCCGGCGGCAGCGAGCCGTGGCCGGAGCCAGCGGCCGGATCACCGGCCGAACCGGTGGCGCCATTGGACTCGCCTGAATTGCCGGCGCCCCCCGTCGCCCTCGGGAGCGCTCACCTCGAAAACGAGACGGCCAACATCAATCCGGCGTCGGCGGTCCGCTGGCGGCCTGACGCCGACAAACACATCGACTTGCTGCTGCCGAATCCGTCGGCCGACAAGGCCGCGTCGGACGGCTGGGACGCCTATCAGCGCGGCGACGTCGTGGGCGCGCGAATGGCGCTCAGCGTGGCTGTGACCAGTCCATCCGCGGAGCCGTGGACGCATTACATGCTCGGCCAGGCCGACTATGCGCTGCGCGAATACCGCGAGGCCGTGACCGAGTGGGAAAAAGTGCGCGCCATGGCGACCGGATTCGAACCGGTCTACTTCGATCTCGTTGACGGCTACGTGCAGCTGAAGGAGCCCGACAAGGCGATCCGTCTGTTGCGTGACGGCGCGCTGCGCTGGCCGAAGGATCCCGATATGTTCAACGCGCTTGGGGTCGTTCAGACCTCGCATGGCGCCCTCGATGACGCGATCGGATCCTTTCGAAAGGGCATCGAGGCGAATCCATCCGAGTCCACGAGCTACTTCAATCTCGGGAAGGCGATGGAGTTGCGCTACTTCGCCAGGCGGCGTTTCTACGAGCCGACCAAACGCTGGATCGCCAACGAGCAGGATCGTCGCGATGCGATTGAAAACTACCGGCGCTACCTCGCGAGCGGCGGACCGTACAGTCAACAGGCGCGCGAGGGCCTCGCGCGCCTGGAGTGGCGTCAGTGAGTCGGCGCCTTCGTCCAAACGCCGCCTTCTCTCATCCCACCACGGAGACGCCGAGGCACCGAGACAAAAGGACGCAAATCGGGATCGCGAACGGACCTTGGAAAACCAATCGATTCGACGGCCGCGGCCAGCATTGCTGGCCGCATAGCCAGGCGGCCCGATGCCGGATACGAGTCCACTGGTGCCGTCGAGGCCGACTCGTATCCGGCGTCGGGTCACCTGACGTCAGCCGCGCCGCGGCTGGCCGTCGAATCGAGCTTCGGACCCCTCAGTGTCCCGGTGGCTCTGTGGTTCGATGACTATGACCGAACCAAGCCCCCAGAATCTCTTTCAAGTTAGAAGAAGTATCTGACGCCGACGCGGATGACCCGCGGGTTCATGATCTCCAGCGTCTGGTCGTAGTTCGAGGCGCTGGCGTCGTACTGCTTGCCAAGAACCGTGGCCGAATTGAGGATGTTGAAGACGTCGAAATCGGCAGCAAGAACCGACTTGCCGAACTTGAAGCGTTTCTCGGCGCGGCCGTCGAGGGTTGTCACCGATGGCAACCGGACGGTATCCACCTGTGGCACCAGCAGCACGGTTTTCTTGCCGAGCGGATCGCCGGTTGAGATGTTGCTGGCGTAGAACGGCTCCGCGTAGCCTTGGCGCAGGAGCACGCTGCCGGTGATGCTGATGTCCCACTTGATCTGCACCGTCCCGTTCGCGTTCAGCTGATAGCCGGGCGCGACCGTGTAGATGCTGCTCTGACCGCTGCCGCTCGAGAGGCTCGCGATCGTGCCACCAGTGACCTGCGGACCTGCGAACGGCCGGTTCAGTGAGGGCGCGGGAGCAGGTGTCGGATCGAGAATCGATTTGGACGGATCATCGAAGTATTCCCGCCAGCTGTTGGTTGAGAAGCCGACGTGAGCCGCCCAGCGATCGGACAGGCGCTTGGTCGCACTCGCTTCGATGCCGAAATAGCGCTGGTAATAACCCTGGCGATTGGTCAGCGTTTCACCGCCACCTGGTGGCACGGCTGACGCGTTGAGCGCGTAGACCGGCACGCGGTAGGCGCCGGCGCCCTCCGGAAGCGTGCCGACCAGCACACCGGTCTGCGTGTAGTTCGCGGAGGTGACGCCGGTAAGCGGCGCCCACAGCAGATCCATCATCTTGCGATATGTGACACCGGCACTGACCGAGACGTTCGGCGCCAGCTGCCGGTCGAAAGCTGCCATCAGCTCCCGCGTCGTCGGCGCCTTGACGTTTGGATCCACGGTGTTCACCGACGCCAGCTTGGACGGGTTCGCCGGATCGAATCCGCTGTAGGCCTGTAAGCCCTGGGTGAACAGCACCTCGCCAATCTGCGCGGCGCCGTCGGTGTTGCGATCGATGGCGTTGTAGTACGCGTAGGAATGCTGAATCGGCGACACGAACGCGGCCTCGGTGCCGGGCAGCTGCGACGCGAAGACCGCATAGCTGGCGCGCACGATCGTCTTCCTCGACTCGTCGAGCGCGAAGGTCAGCCCGACGCGTGGCGTCAGGTTGGTCCAGCTGAGGACGTTGCTGATGGCGGGTGCGGTCAGCGCCGGCAGGAGGGGAACGCCGTCAACCGCAGGCACGAACGCTTCGCCAAGCGACGAAGTCTGATAGTCGAAACGGACGCCGCCGGTCAGGGTGAGGCGGTTGAGCGAGATGGTGTCCGAGACGAAGCCGTTGAGATAGCTGGCGTCGGTCACCGCCCCGTAGTCACGGGCTGCCTGCACGTACATGTTCGGATAGCCGCTCCAGGTCGCTATCAGATGATTCCCTGGATAGATCTGCTGTGTGTTCACCGGAGTCGATCGCCAGGCGCCGCCGAACTTCAGCTGATTGTTGCCGATCAGGTAGTTGCCGTCACCGCCGACATAGCGCTGCGGCCGATCGCTGCGATACGCATAGAAGCTGTTCTGGGCAACCAGACCGGCGTCGAAGTAGTACGTCTGAAGCAGCGTGCCGACCGGTTCGAGATCAAATCCGCCATGGAGCACGGCCACCCTGGCCGAGGCGAAGAACTTGTTGCCGACGACGAACCGCCCTTCGCCTTTGTAAAAGCTGGTCGGGCTGGCCTGGTTCCAGGTCGTCGCGGGCGGCCGCAAGGCGCTGGCGCCGCGCCCCTCCTCTTCCCTGTTGTCGTAGTAATACGTGAAGTTGCCGCGGATGTCGTCGGTGGCGCGGCCATCGAACTTGAGCGAGTAGTTCGTGAAGTCCGTGTTGTCTGCGAAGCCTTGCAGCGTGGTCAGATGGAGCTTGGTGTAGGCGGCAGTTCCCCACACCCACAGCTGGTTCCTGAAAATCGGCCCGCCGATGTCGACGCCACGGTCGAAATATTCATCGATCCGATTGCCGCGCTCGGCCGTGTTGCCAAGCGACTCCGCCAGCGCCGGCGAAATATTGACCGCCTGCAGCCAGTCATTTTGGTAGTTGACGCGCATGTTGCCGGTCGGGGTATTGAATCCCGACTTCAGGATCATGTTGACGCCCACCCCCGCGGTGGCGTTCTGCACCTCGGCGCCGCCGGTGGTGACCGCAATTTCCTGGACACTGTCGAAGTCGTAATAGATTCCCAACGAACCGCTCACCAGCGCCGGCGGCAGCAGGTTGTCGCCCATGTCGGTCACCGGCACGCCGTCAAGATTCCAGGTGTTGTCGGTGCCGATCGCGCCTTTCCCGTAGAAATTCGATTGATCCTTCGCGGCGGAGCTGCCGACGTCCACCCGATCCACGTAGATCGTCGGCACGGTCTGCAGGACGACCCATGGAGTGCGGCCGCTCGGAATGTCCTGGAGCGGTTCAAGCTCGACGTGAGTCGTCGTGGTCATGCGCATCACGTCACCGGAGGACGCCACCACCATTCCTTTACTCGCCTCTGGAGGGACGACGGGAGCCGGCATGCGCAGCACCAGACGGGTGCTGGAGCCCGCAAGAACCGTGAGGAGAGCACTCGTGGCGGACGCCGCCGAACCCGGCGCAGAAACGCGAACGGCGTAAAGGCCGGCAGGGAGATTCAGGAAATGGACCCGCCCCTGGGTGTCAGTGACCTGGCCGAGAATCTGGCCGCTGGTGAGATCCACCTGCGCCGCGGGGATGGGAGCGCCGCCGGCATCCTCGATGGTCGCGTCGATGCGCCCCATGAATACCTGCGCGTGCGCCGGCGCTGCAAATAAGAGCGCGCACATCCATGCTGCTACGGCAGCAGCCGACCAGTTCCGACGCGTCATGTCCGGGAATCCTCCAGCAACTCTCCATGATAGCCCGGACCGCGTCCGCACCCGGCGCGTCAGGGTCGCGCCCTTGCTTTCTTCACATCTTCTTTGAGCTGCGGATTCACCCTGAATCCAGCCTTCTCCGCCATCCTGATTTCGACGTCAGCCTCGTCCAAACGGCCGGTGAGCAGGCAGACGACCGCAAGGTTGTTGTGGGCTTCGCCCAGCTTTGGATCGACGGCCAGCGTCGCCCGATATTCACGTTCGGCGTCTGCCAGCGCGCCGGAACGAAAGTAGGCGCTGCCGAGCGCGAGCGAGATCCAGGTCGGCGTCACCGTCGCCGTCTTGGGGTCGCGGAATCGGCGCTGGCGAAGATCGTTGATGCGCTGGTCGAGGTCGGCGGCACCGCCCGACATCGGCCTTCCCCGACCACTGGCCAGCAGCATGCGCTCGTCCTCGAGATTCCTGATTGCATCGTCGAGCGCGCGCTCAGTCTGCATGTCATTGGCGGCCAACTTGGAGATATTGGTTATGAAGGCGTCGCGGCACGCAAGATACGCCGCAACCGCCGCCGGAAAGCGCCTGGTGTTCATGTACACCTGGCCGAGCCCGTAGTGAGCCATCTCCAGCGTTGGCTCGAGTTTAACCGCGGCTTTGAACTCGACTTCCGCCTTGTCCCACTGCTCCGCCCGCAGGTTCTCTTGACCGAGACGCAAATGACGCATCGCTTGGGCGTGGTCGCGGGGATCGGATGGCGCCGCTGGAAGCTGAGTCGCCAGGACATTGACGACACACCAGAGAGACACGGCGACGGCAAACCACAGGGCGGCGGCGAGACGCAGACTCACGCGTCGCCGGCCGGCCGTGTCCCGCCGCTGCGCTATGTTCGTCATCGATCCAGCGTGGACAGATATTCGCGGATTTTCGGCTGGGCGGGATCGAGCTGCAGTGCATGCTCGAAGTCACGACGCGCGCCGGCGCGATCCCCGAGACACAGCCGAGCCAGAGCCGACGCGCTGAACGCCGCCGGATTCGTTGGCCCGAGCGCCGTCGCGCGCGAAAAATCATCCGACGCACCGCGGCAGTCTCCTTTCTCGGTGCGGTAGCGACCCCGGAACAGCCACAGATCGGGATCTTTCGGATTGGCTTCGACCGCTGCATTCATCAGTCGAAGGCTGCGCGCGGCGTCGCCATTGCGCTGATACGCGATGGCGCGGCCAACCGCATATTTGCCGCCGTCGGGCATCCCGCCGGCAACTGCGTGAATCAGGAGTTCGTCGGAACGATCCAGGTTCTGTCCCATCGCGTAAAGAACGTCGCTCAGGTTCCACTGGGCCGACGCCAGACCCGGCTCGATCTGGAGCGCCTTTTCGAAGGCTTCGATCGCCTGCGGAAACTTGCGCCGCTCCTTCTGAATCACTCCTTCGTTGTTGTAGGAGCTTGCGGTGCGGGTCGTGCCGCGACTGCCGGGCGGCGCGCTGCTGCTCTCGCTGCCGCTGATGTAGCCGAGCGACTTCAGGTTCGCGACGGCTTCCTTGTCCGCGGCCGGGCGCGAGACGCCGGGCGCCTCCACCGCGGCCGGACGATAGTGCGCCGCATAGTCAGCGCGCGCAGCCTTCACCGGCGTGACCCCGTCGAGCGGATCGCCGTTGACGTCGCGACCGGGCGGCAGACCGAGCGCCGCCAGCAAGGTCGCCGCGATCTGCTGCACGTCCCCCTGCGCTCCGTGCCCCGGTTTCGCCGGGACGCCAGGACCCCAGATCAGGTACATGCCCTGCTCCGCGTGCCACTTCGCGGCGCTCGCTGTCGCGACGCTCGACAGGTTGGTCGGGCGGCCTTCGTTCCAGAAGAAGCCGTGATCGGACGCGATCATCAGCACTGCGCCGTTGGCAGCGGCGGCTTCGCGGTATTGACCGATGCGCTCGTCGAGCGCGTGGAAGAACTTCTCGGGCACGCCGCTGTAGCGATCGTAGTCCGCCTGGCTGACAGTGGCTTGCTTCGGCGGCGCGAACGGCGCAAATACATGGCCGACAGTGTCGGTGCTCTGCAGGTAGACGATGGCGAGATCGGGGCGCTGTTCACGGATCCATTGGAGCGACAGATCACCGTAGACGTTGGTCTCGGTCAGCATCCGCCGCAGAGCGCTCACTGGCTGCGAGTACGGATCGTTCGAGTCGGCCACCTTGTTGTAGTCCGATTCGCTGAGCCAGGGCAGATACGAATGGACAGCGTCGTAGTTGGCCGCGCGCTGCGCGCGTGCGAGGCCGTCACGGGCCCAGGCTTCACGGTCCGCCGGAAAGACGATGCCGGGAGGCGGCGCCGACTCCTTGTAGAGAAAGGTGAACAGGCGGTCGGAGACGACGAGGCCATCGATGGTTTCGGCGGGATACGTCGCCCAGAGGCCGAACACGGCCGCGCGCTTGCCGCCTTCGCTGGCCATGTTCCAGACTGCAGGCACACGCCGCTCGCTGCTGGTAATCGGTTCTTTGCTGCCGCTGACCGGATCGAACTGGAGGAAATCGAGGATGCCGTGCTCGAGCGGGCTCGTCCCCGTCATCATCGTCGTCCACACCAGCGGAGACAGAGCCGGGGAAATAGTCTTGAGGTGACCGCTGGTGCCCTCAGACGCGAGCTTCGCGAGATTCGGCATCACGCCCTTGGCAATGTAAACGTCGAGGAGCGACCAGTCCGCGGCGTCGAGGCCGAGAAAGATGACCGGATGCCCGCGCTGCGCCAGCGATGCGATGTCAGCGACGGCGAGCGTGGAGTTCCTGGTCGGCGGCGGCGACGCCGGCGTCTGCCCACCGCAGCCGCTCAGGCTCAGAACGACCGCTGCCAGACATCCGAGCGCGGAGCCAGGCGATACGGTGATGAGCACACGCTTCAACTGCAGTCTCCCGAAAAGAAAAGGGCCCCGCCGAGGCGAGGCCCTGATCCTACACGACCGAGCGGTGTCGAGTTAGAACGAGAACCGAACGCCGATCTGCGCGCTGCGCGGCAGCGTGAAGAACGTTCCCGCCTTCAGGAAGTCCGGGTTCGTCGCCGACGCCCGCGCGTTCGTAAGCTGCGCCACCGGCGTAAGCGTGCCGGGGTTCGTGACCAGGCCGCCGTCACCGTTGCAGAGCGCGCCCGGGACGCCGGCGCACGGACCGTCCGACACGAGGTTGTAGCGTTGATCCAGAACGGTCGGCGCCTGACGATTGAGCAGGTTGAACACGTTCAGCACGACGTTCGCCTTGGCGTTTCCAAGCTTGATCGGATAGTTCACATGCAGATCCGTCTCGTAGTCCGCCGGCCCGTAGCCGAGCGAGCCGCGCGGCGTCAGGTAGTACTCCCAGTTCGCGTACGCTTGCGAGTAGCCAAACGCGGTGAGCGGCACACCCGAGAGAAAGTGAAACGACAGGCCAAGGCTGAGGCCATCCAGCACGCCGTGGTTGCTGACGACGTAGCTGCCATCGACCTTGAACTGATTCTTGTGCTCGTTGCTCAGCTCGCCCTGCGCGTTGACCAGGAAGTCGGCGTAGTCGAACGCGGAGTTGATGTTCGGATCCAGCTGACCGGTAGACTGCTGGAACGTGCCGTCGTAGTTGCCATCGAGCTTCGAGTAGACGTAGCTCGCGAGCAGCTGCCAGTTGTCGCTGTAGCGCTTCTTCACCGAGAACTCTACGCTGTTGTTCGTGCGCTGCGCCTTCGGCGACGGCGCGGTGCCGCCGTTGTAGAAGCCCAGCGACTGTCCCAGCGCCCCCTCGCCCGGGTTGGCGATGAAGTACTCGCCGCTCGCAGGCACGAGGAAGTCCTCGATGACGCGGCCCAGGTTGCGGTAGATGTAGCGAACGCTCGCGGTGGTCTTCGGCGCTACTTCGTACTCGAAGCCGCCGATGTACTCGTCGATGTACTGACCCTTCAGGTTCGGATCAGCAGCTTCGGGTCCACCGAGCAGCGTGTTCTTGCCCGGCGTGCCGGCAACCGGCAGGTAATTCGCCGGATCGGGCGAGAAGTTGTAGCTGAACGCCGTCAACTCTCCGCCGAACGAGCGGATGTTGATGTCCTGCGGGATGTTCTCGTAGAAGCGGCCGTAGTTGAAGTAGGCCTTCGATTTTCCGGTATTCGTCGGATCCCAGATGACGCCGACGCGTCCCGCCCAGTTGTTGTTCAGCGAGAAGCCCGCCGTCGGATCGCGGCCGATCACCTGCTGCTTCTCCCACCGCACGCCGTAGTTGATCGTGAGGTTGCCGATCGGCTTGTAGCCGTCCTGTGCGTAGAACGACGCGTTCTTGGTTTCGGGCTTGGCCTCGAGCGGCAGGTTGATCTGCCACGTGGATGGATCGGCGCGGTTGTAGCCCGTCGCGAGATCGTTCACGTAGTAGCGGTGGCGATAGTAAATCGTGCTGCCGGAGATCAGCTCGTAGACGTGCTGACCGGCGCCGCCCTGGTAGCGATCGACCGTGGCGTTCACGTCCTCGTAGTCGCCGCCCGCCTTCAGGGTGTGGCTGCCCATATAGTGGGTCAGGTCGCCCTTGACGGTCATGCGCTTGAAATCCTGATTGTCGAAGCCCGGAAACCCGCCCGAGGCCTGCGTCGGGACGACCGTATTATTCGTGAAGTACGGCACGGAAAAGCCCGGGCCGCTGTACTGCTGGCTCTCCCGGTGCAAGCCGACCATTCCGCTTACCAGCGTCTTCGCGCCGAAAATGCCGTCGTACTTGCCGACGCTGTCGGTGCCGCCCTGGTCGAGCGTGCCCTGGAATGTGCTCGGCGCTCCGTTGACGCTGAAGTTGAGGCCGTTATTGGTCGTGAAGATGGCGCCTGTGCGCGTGTTCGGATCGCCGAACGTGGTGAAGGTGAACGTGTGATCCTGCGACGCTTTGAACGTCACCTTCGCCGCGAACAGATTCTTCGCGATCGTGGCCGGCACGGTGCTGCCGACCGCCGGGCTGCCGGGCGAGGTGAGCGGCGCGATAATCGTCGCCTCGTCGAGCTGATCGACGCGGTCGTAGGCGCCGAAGAACCAGACTTTGTCCTTGACGATGTAGCCGCCGAGGTCGCCGCCGTAATCGGCGAGGTGCGCGGTGTTGGTCACGGAGGTCGAGGTCTTCGGCAGCTGCGGTCCGGTGGTGTTCGCCGCCTGCAGGCCCCCGCCCTGTCCGAACACAAACAGATCGGTGTGGAACTGGTTGCCGCCCGACTTCGTGATGATGTTCAGATTGCCGCCGGTCATGCGGCCGTACTCGGCGCCGAGACCACCGGTCTGCACCTGGACTTCCTGAATGAAGTCGGTGTTCAGCTGCTTGCCTTCCGTGCCGGTATCGACGCCGGTCGTGTTCATGCCGTCGATGATGTAGCTGTTCTCCGCGCTGGTCGATCCGTAGAAGGTCGGACCGAAGGTGTCCTTCGTTACGCCAGGCGCCAGCCGTGTGAGGTCGTATATGTCACGCCGCACCGCGAGCTGATCGAAAACTTCCTGGCCGACGTTGATGCCGCCGGTGGTGGACGTCGTGTCGACGACCGGTGGCGCGGCCATCACGTTGACCGTTTCGGCCACGCCAGCCAGCGACAGCTTCAGCGACAGCGTGATCGTCGAGTCGAGCGCGATGCGGATATTGGTCTCTTCTGCCGGCTTGAATCCCGAGAGATCGGCTTTGACGTTGTAGGTTCCTGGAGGCAGCGACGGGAAACGGAACTGACCGCTGCTATCGGTCACGGCAGTACTCGTGCCCTGCAGCTGTGGGCTGGTGACGCTGACCGTCACGCCGGGTAGTACTGCTCCCTGCGCATCGACGACGGACCCAACGAGGCGTGCCGTGGTTTGAGCGAAGGCCGGGGATGTCAGCGTCGCCGCCATCGTCACCAGGACGACCGCGCGCGCTGATAACTTCGCGATGATCGACTTCATTCGTTCAATCCTCCAGAAGGGAAACCCCAGCGTGGTCGAGGAAGACGTATCAGAACAGATACGAGCTGACTCATAAACAACACATCTGGGTCATGCATGCAGCCAAATACTTGGATGCAAACCACCGAGCATCATAACGATCACGAACACTGTCCTTAAATTCCATAATCGGACCTTTATGTACTTATGTTGAAAGTCGATCCAAATAATGGGACGGACGTCCCCTATTCGTACTATTTTCGAATGAAAATGCTAATGACGAGCTGGAATTGGAGTAGTGGCAGGGATAGAAGGAGGGATCCGCTCGGCCAAAGCCCGACTAATCGGACTCCAGCCGAGCGGTATGGCGAAGCTCTAGAATCTGACGCCGATAGCCATTCTCAATGTGCGACCGCCTGCCTGCGCGCCCGAAAACGCCAGCGGGAACGTGTTGATATTCGCGTTGTTCAAGTTGGTCACGGTATTTCCGGTCGCCGTACCAAACGTCGAGCCCTTTGTGTAGTTGGTCGCGAGGCCGAGCGCGTCGACACCGCCGGCGACGTTCTGCGACACCGTGGTGTTCCAGGCAATCAACTTCTCATTGTTGAACAGATTGTAGACGTCGATCTTGATCCACGGCTTGACGGTGCGGAACACCGGAATGTCGTAATTGATCGACATGTCGATCACGCCATACCCGGCGAACGTCTGATCGCCCCGCTCGCCGGTGAAGAACACCGTCTGCGCACCCGGCAGATCCGGATAGCCGGCCGCCGCAAGAATCGCGACCTGCTGAGAAGTGAGTGGCTGATTGCGCGCGGCAATGCTGTAGGCCAACCCCGATTCGAGCCGCCACAACCCGGAGAATGTCAGGTTGCCCTTCGAGTGCATGTCCCAGCTGTACACGCTCCACAGTCTCAGCCGGTTCTTCTCGGCGTTCTGAAGATCGCCGAACGGATACGTGCGCGCGACGCTGAAAGCCTCCGGAAAGTTGCCGATCGGGGACGTATTTCCGGGCTGATTGGTCGCCTCACCTTCGTAGTCGCCGGTGTTCTGCAGTTGCACCGTGTCGGCGCCGTACACGCTCCACGCGCTGTTGATCCGGTAGCGCGTCTGGAACACCAGTCCCTGATAGTGCCGATAGACCTGATCGTTCGGCGCATTCGTATAGAGCTTGTTCGTGAACAGGCCGGCGCTGACGCCGTTGACCGTGACGTCGGTCACTCCGGTGGACAGTGTCTGATAGTCCTCGATCAGATCGTGCGTGATGCGGGCGACGTAACTCACTTCGCCGTAGCCATGGTCGCCCATGAACTTCGTTCCGAACGAGGCCGAGAACTCGTGCACCAGCGGCGAGATGAGATTCGGATCCATCACAACGTTCTGCACCGGATCCGTGACGGTGGCGTTCGCGGAGTTCACGGGATAGTTCGCGAGATTGAATCCCGGCGCGAAGCCGTAGCCCTGCCCCGCCGGTCCACGATAAATCGGCTCGATATCGGCCGGATTGCCGACCGGACTATTAGCCGCAATCTGCGCTTCGTTGTAGCGACCCGAATACTGGCCGTAGTTGAAATGAAGGATCTTGTCGCCGTTGTCATCGAGCGCGTAGGCGAGGCCGAGACGCGGCACGATGCGGCCAACGTCCACGCTCTGGATGTCGCCGGTCGACAGCGCCTTGACGTGCTCGTAACGCGCGCCCAGATCCGCCGACATGCGACTGCTGATCGTCCAGTGATCCTGGACGTATAACGAGTTGTTGTCGACGTTCAGGACGGCGCCGCGAACCGCCGGGTAATAGTCGAGGAATGACGTGCCCGGGACGAACATCGGAATCGGCCGGCCGGTGGAATCGAGCTGCGGCGTGCCGTCGGCGTTGGTCACGAAGTCGGACGAGAAGACATACGACGTCGACGACTGCGAGTTGCCGCCGGTGCGCTGGCTGCGGAACCACTCGTAACCACCCTTGGTCTCGTGACGGCCGCCTCTGTTCCAGAACTTGGTGACGCTGCCGGTCAGCTGCTTGTTGTTGCGGTTCTCACCGTCGGTCGCGTCGAAGTACGGGGCGTTGTAGAGACAGGCGCATTGGGTTGCCGACAGGAACGGCGAATCGGTGATCGCCGTGCTCGTTCCGCCGTCTCCGTCAAAGCGGAAGTGGCGCTGCGAGTACTGCGCCTCGACCAGCAGGCTGCTGCCGAGCACACCCTTGTAGTTCGTGTAGAAGTAGTTGTTCGGCTCGCTGTAGTTGACCAGGCTGTGCGGGTCGATGACATACGAGAACAGACCCGAGTTGTTGGTCAGGTTGGTGGAGTTGGTGAGGAACCCGCCGGCAATCGTGTGCCCTGGCGCCACCGTCCCGGTGAGCTTCAACTCGAAGCGCTTGTTCTGCGTTTCCTGTGGAAGCGTCGCGCCGGTTTGCGGCAAGGTCGCCGGCTGGTTCACATTCTGGTAGCGGCCGGAGCTGAAGAACCACAGCCGGTCCTTCACGATCGGGCCGCCGAAGGTCCCTTCGTACCGTTCCTGCAGTTGCGACGGATGCGCGGTGTCCTCGATCCCTTTCGTCACCTCGTACGGCGTCGCCGTCGTCCACGCCGGATCGAGGAAGTTGACGCGGCCACTGCCGGTGAAGATGTTGCCGCCGCTCTTGGTGATGGCGTTGACCACGCCGCCGGTGAAACGCCCGTATTCGGCGGAGATGCCGGCCGTCAGCACCTGCGTCTCCTCGATTGCGTCTTCGATGAACAGATTCTGCGGCGTCGCGAACAGGTTGTCGTTCACGTCTACGCCGTTAATCATGAAGATGTTGTCGAAGGCCATCGCACCGTTGACCACGATCTGACCGGCGTTGGTCGAATTCTCGGTGACGCCAGGCGATAGCGTCGCAATCCCTTCGAGGGTCCGCGGCGTCGCCAGCGCTTCGATCTCCTCGTGCTTGTAGTTGCCGCCGACCACCCCGGTGGCGATTGGCGTGGGCGGCGCCGCCGTTACCTGCACCGCCTCGGCGACGCCGGCGGCTTTGAGCACCGCGTTCTGCTCGACCACCAACCCGAGCGGCAATGTCATCGTCTGGGTGACGTCGCCGAAGCCGCTGAGCGTGAACTTCAGCGTGTAGGCGCCGGGCGGCAGTGCATTGATGGTGTAAAGACCCTGCCCGTCGCTGATCGCAATACGCGACCCCTGCAGTGACGGTGACGTTGCCGTCACCGTCACTCCGGGCACCGCGAGATTCTGCTGATCCTTGATCGTTCCGCGGATCGTGCCCGACTGAATACCTTGTGCGAATACCGAAGTCGCGCCCGTCGTTGCGATTGCAATCGCGACGAGCGCCAACATGAACGTCCTCTTCATATCAGCTCCCTTCCCACTCCCGGCCATGTTGTGATCGCGCACGCTGTCCTGGGATCTCGTAGATCGAACACTTACGCACTTTCTTGATCACGCGATCCAAATTCCGGGAACGACGGACGCTGTTTTTTCCGCAAGTGAGATACAGCCGCGCCGGAACTACCTCGACAGATCGTCGCTCCAACTGATCAAGCGAGACGACTCCAGACAACACCAGCATCGGCGTGGCGCGACTGACGGTAGAGCTTTCGCGTCTATAATCGCGTCGTGGTTCGTCTTGTGATTGCGGTCGGGACGCTGGCGACAACCATCGTCGCCGCAAGCGCTGCGCCGAAGGAGCAACAGACCGGCGCCAGCCGCGTCGCGCTCGCGACGGTTCTCGATCCGAAGAATCGTCCACTGATGGATGTCGGACCAGACGACTTCGTGGTGCAGGAAGCAGGGGCGGCGCGCGAAGTGCTCTCGGTCCGGCCTGCCGATTATCCAATCGCGATCATGCTGGATACCGGCGGCGAGGCCCACAACGACGTGCCGCTGATGCGAAAAGCCGTGACACGATTCCTCGAGAAGATCGGCACCCGTCCCGTGGCGGTTGGCACCTTCGGCGACATCCCGGCGATGGTGTCGACGTTCGAGGACGACCGCGCAACCGTGGTAAAACGACTCGGCGAAATCGAACTGACCACGGCCACCGGTAGTTCGCTGCTGCAGGGAACGGCGCTCGCAGCGCACGCGATTCAACGCACCGGCGCTTTGTTCTCGACGATCATCGTGCTGTCGTCGAGCTCGCTGGACTCGAGCCGCGACCGGCCCGACGAGATGATCGCGCCCATCGTCGACAGCGGCGCCATTCTCCACGTCATCGCGAACCGTTCCTCGCCGCCGCCAGCGGGTCCGGGATTCCGACCGGCGCAGGCCCTGCGTGCGCTCGCCGAGCAATCACGCGGTCAATACACGACGATTTACTCGGCAGTGTCCTTTCAGTCCGCACTCGATCGGCTCGCCGAACGACTGACGAGCGAACTGCTGATCGAGTACATCGTTCCGTCGGGTTCGAAGCCGAACGACGTGAAGGTCGGCGTCAGGCTGGCCGGCGCACGGGTCAAGGGGCTCGGCGTCGCGCCGAAGTAGCGGCATGGGCGACCGCAACGGTCAACGCAGAGACCGCAGAGAACGCAAGGACAGCCACGGATTCTCTTTCTTTGCGGTCTTCGCGGGCTTTGCGTTGATCGTCGTGCTCGCCGGCTGGTGGCTGTGGCGCGGGCGGACGATGCCGCTGCGGTCCAATGCCTGTCACGGCTGCAACGTCCTGCTCATCACGATCGACACGCTTCGGCTCGATCGCGTCGGCGCGTTCGGCGGCCGCGGCGGTCTCACGCCGAATCTCGATCGACTGGCGGCGGAAGGCGTGCGGCTGACGCGCGCCTACAGCTCCGCGCCGCTGACGCTGCCGTCGCACGCGTCGATCCTCACCGCCGTCTCGCCGCCGGTCCACGGCCTGCGCGCCAACGGCCTGTTCCGCCTCGGCCCGAACATCCCGACGCTCGCGACGGTGCTGAAGTCCGCGGGCTACCGCACCGGCGCGTTCGTCGGATCGTTCGTGCTCGACTCGCGCTTCGGCCTCAATCGAGGCTTCAACGAATACGACGACAAATACGGCGAGAAGCGAGCCGGCGACGCGGCAGAGGGCGCGGAACGACGCGCAGAAGATGTCGTGCGGCCCGCCGCTGCGTGGATTGTTCAGGGCTCAGGGCCCTTCTTCGCGTGGGTCCATCTCTACGATCCGCACGAACCATATCGCGCGCCGGAGCCGTACGCCTCGCAGCACGAGCCCTACGACGCCGAGGTGGCCTACACCGACGCGATGGTCGGCAAGCTGCTCACTGAGCTACGGACGGCGGGACAGCTCGATCGCACGGTCGTGATGATCGCGGCCGATCACGGTGAGAGTCTCGGCGAGCACGGCGAGCGGACGCATGGGGTGTTCACCTATGACGTGACGATGCGGGTGCCCTGGATCATCGCAGTGCCAGGTCCCAGGTCGTCGGTGCCAGGTCCGGCAGTCCCTGGTCAGGGTCAGTCGTCCGACGCGCTTGTGCGCCTGATCGATCTCGCGCCCTCGGTGCTCGATCTGGTCGGCGTCACGGCGCCTGCGGGTTTCGAAGGCCGCTCGATTCTTCCGGCGATCGCGTCTGGCGCGGACGAGACTTCCGCCGCGTACGTCGAAGCGATGGACGCGAATCTCACGCGCAACTGGGCGCCGCTGACCGGCCTCGTCACGCCCGAGTTCAAGCTGATCGATCTGCCGATCCCCGAGCTCTACGACCTCGCCGCGGATCCGCACGAGACGACGAATCTCTTCATGCGCGACCCGGCGCGCGCACGCACGCTCGACGCGCGCCTGCGCGACGTGACGGCCGGGTTCCAGTCGCGCGGCAGCGCCGCCGAAAAGACGACGCTCAACGCCGATGCGCGACAGCGGCTGCAGGCGCTCGGCTACGTCGCGATGAGCGCCGATCCAGGACGGCGCGTCTACACGGACGCGGACGATCCAAAGACGCTGATTTCGGTCTCGAACGATTTGAACCAGGCGACGAGCGCCTTCAACGCCGGCTCGCGTCAGCCGGCCATGGCGGCCGTTCGGACGATCATCGCGCAGCATCCGGGCTTCACAACGGCCTACGGCATGTACGCGTCGATGCAGCGCGAGACCGGCGATCTGCCCGGCGCCATCGCCACGCTCGAGGGCATCGTCAAGGGCGGCATCGCCGATCAACGCGTGCTCGTGGTCCTGGCGGGTTACTTCGAGGAGTCCGGCGCGGACCGGAAGGCGATCGACGTGCTGCAGACGGTCATCGCGGCGCATCCGGACGAGGTCGAGGCGTACAACTCGCTCGGCAGCGTGTATTCGAAGCTCGGACAGCACGACGCGGCTCGCGCGGCGTACCGGAAAGTGCTGGAACTGGATCCAACGTCGGCGACCGCGTACGAGAACCTCGGCGTCGACGAGCTACGAGCCGGTGAGCGCGACCTGGCGTCCGCGGATCTCTCGCGCGCGCTCGAACTCGATCCGCGTCTTGCGGCGGCTCATAACGCGCTGGCGGCGCTGCTGGCCGGCGAGGGACGTCCCGACCAGGCGATCGCCCACTGGAAAACGGCGGTGCAGCTGAACCCGCGCCTCTACGACGCCCTCTACAACCTGGCCGTGACGCTGGACGACGCCGGCTTGCACGATGAGGCGCGGCCGTACCTCCAGCGATTCGTCGAGACCGCGCCGCTCGCGCGATACGCGCGCGACATCGCGCAGCTGCGCGAGATACTCGAGCGGCAAAAAAAATAAGCCGGGTGGGACGAACCCACCCGGCTTTGTGAATGACCCGCGTGCCCTACCGTCTTAGCTGGCTTGAACGACTACCAGATGAAGCGGAAGCCAATGCGGCCGGTGCGCGGTCCGAGGATCGCGGTCGGCTGCTGGAAGGACGTTCCAGCCGTGAAGCTGATCGTCTCACCGGCGTAGGCGTTCGTCAGGTTGTAGCCGTCGATGAACAGGCGCAGCTTCAGGTTGGCTGGCAGGTTCAACGTCTTCTCGCCGCGCAGGTCGAGCACCGAGATGTTGTCCATCCGGTACTGGTTGTACGGCGTGAGGAAGACCACCGTCGACGAGATGCTGGGCGCCGCCGCCAGGGTCTGGCCACCCGTCTGGCCGCCGCCGCCCGCGCTGAACGTGCACGCGCAGGATGCCGGAGCGGTAACGGTGTACTGCTGCGCGTAGTTCTGGCCCGCCTGGAAGCGGTAGACGACGCTCCCGAGAATGCCCCACGGCAGCTCGACCTGCGCGTTGAACTTCGCGCCGTAGTTCGAATACTGGGACTGACCCGGCGAGTTCGGCGAGTTCGGATAGCCGACCGGATAGTCGTTGATCCAGGTGTAGTTGAAGCCGCCGCCCACCGAGTAGTGGTGGCTCATGCGCTTGTTGACCGACAGCTCGTAGGTCTTGTAGACGCCGTTGTCCGGCGAGTTCGCGATCACGTTGGCGGCTGACGCGGCCGTCGCCTGCGCGTTTGGGATGCCGAGGAACGTGTCCACGTTGCCGTTCGGATCGGTGACGTTGAACGGCACGGTGTAGAGCGACGACGGCCGCAGCGGCTGGAACGTGCCGTACTGGTTCGACACGCCGAGGTATACGAACCCGGTGCGGAGGCCAACGCCTTCCGTCAACTGCCGCTCGACGTAGGCCGTCGCCTGATTCGAGTGCGGGTCGACGAGGTTCGAACTCACTGTGGTCGTGCCCGCGAGCACGGTGGACTGCACGGTGCCTTCCTGTCCCGGCTGATACACGCAGTACGTGCCCGGCGGGCATTGGGCGGCTGTCGGCTTCCACTGATACTGGACGAACTTGGCCGCTGCGTTCGGATTCGCGAGCGACGCGAGCGTCGGACCCGGATTGAACCAGTAGAGACCGTAGTTGGCCTTCAGGATGGTCTTGCCGTCGCCAGTCAGGTCATACGTCGCGCCGATGCGTGGCGCGAAGTTGTTGAACTTGGCGTAGCTCGTGTCCGGATACGACACCGACGCCACGTTCACAGGACCATAGTTATACGCGAGCGTCGTCTGGGCCGGCGAGTACGAGTTGTAGTGGTCGAACCGGATGCCGCCGTTGATCGTGGCGCGGCCGATCGTGTACTGGTCGGTGAGGAAGAAATCAAACGTCGACAGCGCGTCGATGCTCGTCAGCCCCGGAATCGATGACGGGGAGATCGAGTTGACCGCCGTCGCCGTCGGGACGCCGATGCGGATGTTCGACGGCACACCGTTGACGAAGGTCTCGCGGACGTCGCCCGAGTACAGCTGCGTCGAGCCGTACCAGCCCGTTTCGACAAGGTACTCCGCGCCGAACTTCAGGTTGTGCGTGCCGCCCGTGCCGTTCTTGAAGTAGGTCATCGAACCGGTGTACTGACGCCGGCGACGGTTGGTCTGCTCCAGCTGGTCACCGCCGGAGACGAAGTTCGACGTGCCGGTGTCCCAGATTTCCGGGTTCGTGCCGGTCGCGGTGGGACCGAGGTTCGACACGAGCGGGAAGTAGTAGCCGAACACGCCATAGCGCGCTTCCGCGTAGAGGTTGTTCGTCAGCGTGCCGTTCCACTCGCCCTTGTACACCCAGCTCGCCGAAGTCTGCGCGAGCGTCTGCGACAGGTCGGTGTAGTTGAGCGTGCTGCTGGGCAGGCGGTTCGGCTGAACCTTCTGGCCCCATTGGTAGTAGCCGATCAACTTGTTGTTCTTGTTGAGCTGCCAGGTGACCTTGCCGGACGGATTCCACAGCTTGGTGTTGAACGCCTGGCCGGCAATCGGGCCGACGAAGTTCGGCTGGCCGACAGCGGTGGTCTGATACCGATACGAGAAGAACCACCAGATCTTGTCCTTCGCGATCGGGCCGCCGACGTTCAGGTTGAAGTCGTTGTACTTCTGCAGCTCGTTGCTGTGATCGCGGATGCCGTTCGGCAGCGTTGTCGGGTTGTACGCAAACTGCGCCGGCAGGTTGCCGGCGATGTTGTCGGACTGGAAACCGTTGGTCTCGAAGTCCTTGTAGACCTCGCCCTGGAACTTGTTGCCGCCCGACTTGCCGAGGAAATTGCTCTGCACACCCGGCGTGGGCATTTCCGCGCCCTGGCCGATCGTGCCGAAATACACTTCTTCGAATGAGCCGTAGTCGGTGTAGAAGCCTGCGCCGCTCGTGCCTTCCGTCGTGTTGATGCTCTCGACGAGCACGCGGTTCTGGCCGCTGTAGCCGTAGGCCGAGTAGGTCGTCTGCGTGCCAGCGCGGTTGCCGCCGACGTCGATGCGCGCCATCGAGACCGACGGCGTCACGGCGAGGAGGGACCACATGTCGCGCGAGTTTGGAATCTCCTCCAGCGCGGCGAGCTTGAAGTTCTGCTGGACCTGCGTGTTGGTCGTGTCAATGACCGGCGAGTCGCCGGTGACCGTCACCGTTTCCTGCAGCGAGGCGACCGCGAGCTCAATGTTGATGGTCGCGGCGAAACCGAGCGCGATCTGGATGTTCTCGCGCTTCAGCGTGTTGAAGCCGGGGAGTTCGAACGTGACGGTGTAGGTGCCGGGAGGCACCGCGGGGAATCGATATCCGCCGCCGGCTTCGGTGACCGTCGTCTGCGCACCGAGCATCGACGGGCTCGTCGCGGTCACGGTGACGCCAGGCAGCACACCGCCGCTGGTGTCGCTTACCTTGCCGTTGATTGAACCGGTCGTACTCGCGCCGCCGCCCTGTGCGAAACCGGTCGATGTAAATACTAGGACCGCTAACGCGGCCACAAACAGGTGAAGCCCTCGAGGTCTCATCTAAAACCCTCCTCGGTTCGATGATGGGATCGATGCGCTTTTCAGCACCGGGCGGCGAGCGTAACACCCATAGGTGTACGCACGCAATAATTTCGGCGTCAATTTTGACCGGTAGGGAGAGGAGAACGATGACGGATCCGGAAATCCGAAGTCCCGAATCCGCCATGGGCGGAACCGGGACTCAGAGGTGATCAGTTGCGGCGGGACTCGACCTGCTTGATCGCCTCGTCTATGAGGCGCTCGTTGTCGGCCTTGGAGACATCTCGTTGCAGTATTTTCGAGGCGATCATCACCGACAGATCAACGGCTTCGTGTCGCAGCTGCTCGAGAGCGCGACTTGTCTCCAATTGAATCTGCCGCTCAGCATTTTTCACGATGTGGTCGGCTTCGGCGCGCGCCTTCGTCCGGAGTTCCTCGCGAAGCCGGTCGCCGTCGACTCGGCTCTGGACGATGATGCCATCCGCGTCCACGCGCGCCTGCTGGATGATCTGAGCAGCTTCGACGTTCAGCCGCTCCAGTTCGCTCTTGGCCTGCGCCGCATCGTCCAACGACTTGCGAATCAGCGCCTGCCGGCTTTCGAGCGCCGCCAGCAGCGGCCCCCAGGCGAACTTCGCCAGCAGCGTCAACAGGACGAGGAAGGTGACGATCGTCCAGATGAACAGCCCTGGATCCGGCTGAACTAACGGATTATTCATGGCAATCTCGCTGGCGTCCGGCCTGCGCCGAGCGCTACTTCATCAACACGATCAGCAGGACGAACACTTCGGCCAGAATCGCCACGCCTTCGAGCAGGAACAGCGGCAGGTTCACCGCGCCGGTGATCTTGTCGGCGGCACTGGGCTGCCGCGCGATGCTCTCGGCAGCTGCCGCAGCGAACTTGCCGATGCCGAGGGCGGCGCCGATGACAATCATGCCGAGCCCGATGGCGGCACCGAAATAATGAATCTTATCCATTGCCTCTTCTTCTCCCTTGTTGTCGCTCAGTGATGAACGTGAATGGCCATGCCGATGAATACGGCGGTCAAGAGTGTGAATACGTACGCCTGCACCAGGACCACGATGATTTCGAGGCCCGAGATCCCGACCGCGAGCGGCACCGACGCGATCACGCCGGCACCGATGCCGGTCAGGGCGCCACCCATCTCCGCGAACAGGAATACAAAGGACAGAATCGCCAGAATGGCGATGTGACCGCCGGTCATGTTCGCGGCAAGTCGCATCGTCAGCGCGAACGGCCGGACGAACATTCCCATGATTTCGATCGGAATCAGCAGGATGTAGATCGGCCACGCCAACCCGTGCGGGACCAGGTTCATCCAGTGCTTCACGACCCCGTGCGCTTTCGAACCGGCGACGATGATCGCGCCGAAGGTGATGGTCGCCAGCGCCGCGGTCACGTTGTAGTTGGCCGTCGCCGTGGTGCCACCGTGCATCACTTCCTTGATGAAGGAGCCTTCCGCGGTGTGCAGGACGTAGTGATCGAGCAGCCCGAGGACGTCGAAGATCGGAATCAGGCCGATCAGGTTCGCGCCAAGGATGAAAAAGAAAAACGTGAGCATCAGCGGCGCCCATGTCGTGACCCATTTGTTACCGACGTTGGGCCGCACCATCTCGTCCCGCACGAACTCGACCACCGCTTCGAGCCCGTTCATGGCGCCGGAGGGAATCAGCCGATCCTGCTTCAGGTAGCGTCGCACCAGCCAGGTAATCACGACGAACAACGTGGCCGCGACCAGCCATAGCATGAAGACATGCTTGGTCACCGAAAAGTCGATGCCCATGATCGTCGGCAGCTTGATCAGCGGCTCGCTGATGCTGCTGTTGGCGACGTGATGGATGATGGTCTCGCCGGCGTCGAACTTGCCGGCGTGTCCCTCCACCGCGGCGGCGGCGTGTTCTTGTGCAATTTCCTGGACGAACATCGTTGTTGTTAGGAAGCGAACAGGCGCCGCAGTGCGATCGCCTCAGTCAAATGCAGTGCGATGAACGAACCCGTAAAGCTTGCGATGAACGGTACGGCCGGCTGCGACAGGCCCTTGAGCACGATCGCGACGTACGCGCCGAAAAACACCATCTTGCCAAAGAACCCGGCGGCCATCAGCCCGGTCAGTCCTTCGGGATTGCGGCGGTAGGCCCGCTCCGCCAGCAGCCACGTCACTACTGCCACGCCGAGAGGGCCGAGCATTCCCAGAAGCGTCGCCGTCGCATTCTGTGCGCCAAAACCGAGCGTCGCTGCCGACCACGAAAGCAGGCCCGCACCGATCATCCACGCCACCGGCTTCATTTCTTCAGGAACACCGTCTTCGCAAGCTCGTACATCCCGACCACGACGCCCAGGATCAGGCCAGTGACCACTCCCCAGTGCGAGCTGCCCCGCCACGCGTCAACACCGTAGCCGAGACCGCCCAGCACCAGAATCGCACCGATGAGCGTGTATCCAGCACCCAATGCGGAACCCGCCTGCTCCGCGCTTTTCTGCATCGCGCGGGTGCTTCGGGCGAGATCTGAATCGGAGTCTTCAGGCGTCATGGGCAGACCATTATCTCTGACTTATCTCCGACGCCGACTGGGCAGTATATCGTACCTTGTGAAAAACTTCACTTAACTGGACGCGACTGACCCATGGACCGACCGCCGGCCGGTCCCACTAGCGGAGTGCGGCTGTAACTCCAGCTACCCCAAGGGTTTTCGCGGACGCGTCGGCCAGCTCGAAAAGCAACCGCGGGTAGACGCCAAGGAAGATGGTGCCGAGGACGGCCACGCCGAGCACGAGCCCCAGCGCCGGACTGAGGCGCGGCGTCGAGCCGACGGTTTCCTTCTTCAGGTACATGAAGACGACGATGCGGACGTAGTAGTAGAGCGAGACGACGCTGTTCAGCACGCCGATGACGGCCAGCCAGTAGCAGTGCGAGTCGATCGCAGCGCCGAACAGCCACAGCTTGCCCATGAATCCGGCAGTCGGCGGAATGCCGCCGAGCGACAGCATGAACACCAGCATCGCAAACGCCGCGAACGGATTGCGGAAGCTCAGACCGCTGAAGTCCTTCAACTCGTCTCCGACCACATCGGCGCGCCGCAGCAGCACCACGACGCCGAACGCCCCGAGCTGCATGAACGAGTAGATGAACAGGTAAACCAGCATCGCGGTGATGCCGCGTGACGTTCCGGCAACGACGCCCATCAACAGGTAGCCGGCGTGTGCGATCGACGAATACGCCAGCATCCGTTTGATATTCGACTGCGTGACGGCGGCGATGTTTCCCGCGGTCATCGTCGCGACCGACAGCACCCAGAACAGCAGCCGCCAGTCCTCGCCCATCGTCGGCAGCCCTTCGACGAAGATGCGGATCAACATGGCGAACGATGCGGCTTTCGATCCGACCGACAGGAAGGCGGTGACCGGAGTCGGCGCGCCTTCGTAAACGTCCGGCGCCCACATGTGGAACGGCACCGCGGCGATTTTGAACCCGACGCCGGCGACGACCAGAATGACCGCCAGCACCAGCCGCGGATCGTGCTCCTGCCCGGCAAACGAAGCGGCCATGACCCGCAGGTTGGTCGTCCCTGACAGGCCGTACATCAGCGACATCCCGTAAAGCAGAATGCCGAGCGAGAAGGCGCCAAGCAGGAAGTACTTGACCGCTGCTTCGTTCGATCGCTGGCTCGGCTTGATGAAGCCGGCCAGGATGTAGAACGACACCGCCATGGTCTCGAGGCCGATGAAGATGCTGATGAGATCGATTCCGCCGGCCATCACCATCATCCCGAGCGTCGCGCACAAGATCAGGAAGTAGTACTCGCCCGGGGACGCGCCCTCGACCTGGAGATACGGGATCGACATCAGCACGGTGATGGCGGCGGCGCCGAGAAACAGCACCTTGAAGAACAGCGCGAACTGATCCACGGCGAGCAGGCCGTGCGCGACTTCGACGCGGGTCGATGCAAACGGAATCAGCGACAGCGCCGTGACGCCGAGCACCAGCAGTGTCACCCACGCGAGCGCCGCCCGCTGCGCCCGCGGCAGCAGGACGTCCGCGATCAACAGCAGCAGCGCCCCGGCGGTGAGCACCAGCTCCGGGGTGATGTAGTAGAAATCGCTGAGCGAGATCCCGGGCGGCATCAACGCCTCTCGGGCGTCTGACCGGCAGCGGTCGCCGGCAGCGGGTTACCGTTGACGTCGCACGGCATCAGCGACAGGAACTTTGCGGCGGCGTTGGTCGATGCCGCAATCGCTTCAGCGGTCGGCGGCTTGGTGTCGCAGTCGGCGGCGTACTTGGCCTCGTACTGCGGATTCACGCGGCCGACGATGTGGCGGACCGACATCTCGAGACGCCGCAGGAAAGGCGCCGGGTAGAGACCCATCCAGACCGCCAGGATGAGCAGCGGTGCAAACGTCGCGAACTCGCGGTGGCTGAGGTCGAGCAGCCGCTCGTTCTTCGGGTTCTCGATCTTGCCGAACATCGTCCGCTGATAGAGGTAAAGCATGTAGGCGGCGCCGAGGACGACGCCGCTGCCGGCAAAGAACGCCCACATCTTGTTGGCCACGAATACGCCCTGCAGGATCAGGATCTCGCCGATGAATCCGTTCAGTGTCGGCAATCCGATCGACGACATCGTCATGACGAGAAAGATTGCGGCGTAGACCGGCATCACTTTCGAGAGGCCGCCGTATTCGGAAATCTCTCGTGTGTGACGGCGCTCGTAGACGACGCCGACCAGCAGGAAGAGTCCGCC
>DASXGC010000026.1:0-12718 GCA_036489235.1 Vicinamibacterales bacterium | reverse complement strand
GCCGGAGATCATTCGCGATCTTGATCTGCCGCGCCACGGCCTCGAGATTCTTCCGCTCGACGGCACCTTCACGCCGATGCCGAACGGCGACCACCTGTGGCGCGTCAACGATCACGCGCGGACGCAGCGCGAAATCCGGCGCCACTCGACCCTCGATGCCGAAGCCTACGACGAGTACGGCAAGGCGATGGTCGAGATGGCACGCTTCGTCAAGCCGATCCTGGACATGACGCCGCCCGATCCGATGTCGCTCGATCCGCGCGGCCTGATGAAGCTGGCGTTCCTCGGCAAGCGTTTCCGCGCGCTCGCGGATCTGGACCGCTATAACCAGGTTCAGTTGATGACGATGAGCGCGGTCGATTTCCTCGACCAGTGGTTCGAGACCGACGTGCTCAAGGCGACGATGTCGGCGTCGGGGATCATCGGGACGTTTCTCGGCGTCCGCTCGCCGGGTACGGCGTACGTGCTGCTGCACCACTACATGGGCGAGATCGACGGCGCCTTTCGCTCGTGGGGCTTCGCCCGCGGCGGCACCGGTGCGATCTCGAACGCGATTGCCGCGGCGGCGAAGGAGGCAGGCGTCGAGATCCGAACCGAGGCGGCCGTTGCGAGGATTACCGTTGCCAACGGCGAAGCATCCGGCGTCGTCCTCACCAACGGTGATGAGCTGCAGGCGAGCCTGGTGCTATCCAGCGTCGATCCGAACCTGACGTTCCTGAAGTTCATGGACGCGAAGGATCTGCCGGACGATTTCGTCGCCGACGTGCGCCGCTACAAATTCCGCGGATCATCCGGCAAGGTCAACCTGGCGCTCGACGGCCTGCCCAACTTCACCTGCATGCCCGGCGACGGTCCGCACCTGCGCGGCGCGATTTCCATTTCTCCAAGTGTTGACTACATGGAGCGCGCCTACGACCAGGCGAAATACGGTGAGTTCTCCCGGCGGCCGTACATGGACATGGTGATTCCGACGCTTACCGATCCGTCGATCGCTCCGCCCGGCAAACACATCATGTCGTGCTTCGTGCAGTACGCGCCATACAAGCTGGCCAATGGGACCTGGGACGAGCAGCGCGAGGCATTCGGCGACGCCGTCATCGATACGATCGCGGAATACGCGCCCAACATCCGCGACCTCATTCTGCACCGTCAGGTGCTGACACCACTCGACATCGAACGCGATTTCGGATTGACCGAAGGCAATATCTTCCAGGGCGAGCTGTCGCTCGAGCAGTTGTTCTTCGCACGGCCTCTACCGGGCTGGGCGCAGTACAAGACGCCGATCCGAAACCTGTGGATGTGTGGATCGGCGACGCATCCCGGCGGAGGGATCATGGGCGCCCCGGCGAGGAATTGTGTGATGAAGATCCTCGGAAACAAATAGCGAACGACATGTCCTTTGACACCGTCATCATCGGCGCCGGCGTCAATGGCCTGGTGACTGCTGCGTTTCTGGCGCGGGCGGGCCGGAAGGTTCTGGTGCTCGAGCGTGGCGACCGCGTCGGCGGGTGCGCTCGTACGACCGAGCTCGTCCCCGGCTTCCGCTGCCCCACGCTCGCGCATGTCGCGTCGATCGATCCCGCCATCGTCCGCGCTCTCGACCTGACGCAGCACGGACTGCGGATCATCCGCCCCGACGCCGACGTCTGTGCGCCCACCGCCGGCGATCGTGCGCTGGTGCTCTGGCGCGATCGAGCGCGCGCCGCCCAGGAGATCCGTGGGTTCTCAGCGTCCGACGCCGAACGATATCCGCGCTTTCTTGCGAGCTTCTCGCGAATCGCCGCTGTGCTCCGCGGTGTGTGTGAGTCGATCCCGCCATCGATCGACGAGCCGAACGCGGCGGATCTATTCGGCTTGCTCAAAACCGGACGAGCGTTTCGCGGTCTCGGCAAGGCGGACGCCTACCGCATGCTCCGCTGGATGCCGATGTCGGTCGCCGACCTGGCGGACGAATGGTTCGAAAGCGAGCCGTTGCGCAGCGTCATCGCCGCAGGCGGCATTCTCGGCTCGTTTCTCGGACCCCGGTCGTCCGGGAGCGCCGCCTTGCTCCTGCTGCTGGGCGCGGGCGAAGGGCAACCCCTGGCGAACGGATGGTTTGCCGCGGGCGGTCCGGGTGCGCTTGCCGACGCGCTCGCGGCTGCCGCACGGCGGGCCGGAGCCGAAATCAGAACGCTCTCCGATATCGCCAGCATCAACGTCACCGGCGAAACGGCAACCGGCGTCACCCTGACGACCGGCGAAGTGATCAGCGCCAGGACCGTGATCTCGAACGCCGATCCGAAACGGACGCTGCTCGGTCTGGTCGGAGCCACGCACCTCGGTCCGGAATTCGTGAGGCGGATGCAGAATCTCCGCAGCCACGGCACTCTGGCGAAGGTCAACTATGCTGTCGATGCGCTGCCGCGATTCACGAGTCTGCGGTTCCGCCAAGCCTCCGAGCAGGCTGCAGCACTCTCGGGCCGAATCCGGCTGGCATCTGGTGTGGACACCATCGAGCGCGCGTTCGACGCGGCCAAGTACGGTGGGTTCGCAGAGGAACCCTGGATCGAGCTGACCATTCCATCGATCACCGACCCGGCACTCGCGCCTCCAGGCCGGCACGTCGTCTCTGCCTACGTTCAGTACGCGCCGTATCATCTGCGCGGCAGCAACTGGGACAGCGAGCGCGATCGTCTCGGCGACGTGGCGACGCAAACCATTGCCCGATACGCGCCGGGCTTCGAGTCGTCTATCGTGGGCCGCGAGGTGGTCACGCCGCTCGACCTCGAACGTTCTTACGGGCTGACGGGCGGCCACATCTTCCACGGCGAACTCGCGCTCGATCAGTTCTTCGTGACACGACCGCTGCTCGGTTGGGCTCGTTATGCGACGCCAATCGAGAACCTGTTTCTCTGCGGCTCGGGCACCCATCCGGGCACCGGACTGGACGGCCGGTCAGGCGCACTTGCGGCGCGGCAGGCGCTGAAAGCGGCGGCGAGATCGAAACCGTGATGTCGGGATAAAATAGTTTCACCGACTATGCAGACCATCAACTTCACGCGCGGTGTACCCGCGAACGAATCCTTTCCCGTCGACGAAGTCGTCGATGCCGCCATCGCGGCGCTCAAGACCACCGGTCCGGCGATGCTGCAATACGGACCTTCGACCGGATTTCAGCCATTGCGCGAGTGGCTGGCTCAGTGGCAAGGCGTCACCCCAGAACAGGTCCTCACCGGCAATGGATCGCTCCAGCTGATCGAATTCCTGTGCCTGCACGCGATCAAACCCGGAGACGTTGTCTTCACTGAGTCTCCCACCTATGACCGAACCGTCACGATGCTGCGTCGCCATCACGCGACCGTCGTCAGCATCCCGCTCGATGCCGACGGTCCCAATATCGAGGCGCTCGAACAGGCGCTGACCAAACAGGTTCCCAGGTTCTTCTACGTCATCCCTGATTTCCAGAACCCGTCTGGCGCGACCTGTTCGTTGACGAAGCGAAAGCAGATCGTCGAGCTGGCCAGCAAGCATGGCTTCCTGATTGTCGAGGATGCGCCGTACCGCCTGCTGCGGTACCGCGGCCGGGAAGAGCCGACGCTGTTCTCGATGGCGCCCGACCGCACGCTGCACATGAGCTCGTTCACCAAGCTCATTGCGCCAGGCGTCCGCACCGGATTCATGATCGGCGAGCCCGGAATCATCGCGAAGCTTGCGAAGATCGCCGAGGATACCTACATTTCGCCAGGGTACGTCGCGCAGGGCATCACCTACGAATGGTGCCGTCGCGGTCTGCTGACACCGCAGATCGAACGTCTCAAGGCGCTCTACGGACCACGTCTCGACGCCTGCCTCGCGGGCATCGATCGCCACATGCCGGATGCCGTCGCCACACGTCCTGATGGCGGTTTCTTTATCTCGCTCACATTGCCGGCCGGGGTTGTATCGACTGCGGTGCGAACGCAGGCATCCGCGCGCGCGCTGAATCTGGCCGACGGTCTCGCCTTCTTCCCAAACGGTGGCGGCGAGCGGTTCATCCGCCTGCCGTTCTGCGCGCTGACGCCGACGGAGATCGACGAGGGAGTCCGTCGCCTTGCGGAAAGCGTCGCCGCAGCGCGCGAACCCGTAGGCAAGACCCTGTAGTGTCCGCGCTGTAGTGTCCGCCTTCAGGCGGACCTCGTAGTGTCCGCCGTGTAGTGTCCGCCTTTAGGTAGTGTCCGCCGTGTAGCGTTCGCCGTGTAGTGTCCGCCTTTAGGCGGACCTTGTAGCGCCCTCTAAGCGGACCGTCATTTTCTGGAGAGTTGGCACTCCGTTTGCGAAGGGCTTGGTCATGACCAACGTCGCGAGCCTCCCGCCGCTTGAAGCCGGGGTCCCGCCCGGCGATCGAAGCCGCCGCAACTACTGCCATATCAGAGTGCTTCGCTGGACCTTTCGCCGCGACAGCAACGACGCGGTGGTGTGCGAGTTGGCGTTGACCGGCGAAGACCGCGAGTACGAAATACGTGTGTCAGCCGACTGGAACCCGACAGGTCTGTTAGTCGAGCGATTCGACGATGCCATGACCGCGTTCCAGCGGCACGCGATGATCGAACGTAAATTGCTCGATAGTGGCTGGGCGCTGGACGGTTTCGAGTCCGAGCGCGTTACGGTTCATTAAGGCCGGCCACTACTTACGACACTCTGGTCCGCCTAAAGGCGGACACTACCGGTCTGGTCCGCGCTGAAGGCGGACACTACCAACCAACCGGTCCGGACCCCGCCCGTCTAAGCAGCCGTGGCCTTCTGGCGCGACTTTCGCTACGCCGCGCGTTCGCTGCGGCGGGCTCCCGGCTTCACCGCCATCACCGTCGTAGTTCTGGCCGTCGGCATCGGCGCCAACAGCGCGATGTTCAGCCTGGTGGACGCGGCGCTGCTTCGGCCGCTCCCCTTCCCCGAAGCCGATCGTCTCACAATGCTCTGGGAGCGATCGACGCGTTTCGGTCACAACAGGGTCGCGCCCCTCAACTTCCTGGACTGGAGCGAACAGCAACACACGTTCACGTCGGTCGCGGCGATTGCCGGCGGCGGCCGGACCCTGACCGGCAACGGCGGCGAAGCCATCCGCATTCCTGGCCAGGCAGTCACCTGGCAGTTCTTCGACGTGCTCGGCATCAAACCGATCGCCGGAGCCATGTTCAATGCGAACGACGCCGCGCAGCGCCGCTACGCCGTCGTCATCGGCGAGCACCTGTGGCGCGACCGCTTCAGCGGCGACCCCGCAGTGATCGGCCAATCGATCACGCTCGATGCCACGCCGTACATCATCGTCGGCGTCGCTCCAGCGAGCTTTCAGATCCTGTACCCGAGCGATATGTGGACGCTGTTCGTGCCGAAACGGAGTCCCGAGCAGCGGCAGCAGCACTACATGCAGGTGATCGGACGGTTGAAACCCGGCGCAACGATCGAGCAGGCGCGTGCGGACATGGCCGGCATCGCCGATCAGATCGGAGAGATAGCGCCCGATACCAACAAAGGCTGGGGCGTGACCATCGAGCCGCTTCGCGACGCCATCATCGACGCCGAGCTGAAGACGACATCGCTCGTGCTGGCGGGCGTGGTCGGATTCGTGCTGCTGATGGCGTGCGCGAACGTCGCCAATCTGCTGCTGACACGCGGACTTGGCCGGTCGCGCGAAATCGCCGTCCGCGCCGCGCTTGGCGGCAGCCGTGCGCGAATCGTGCAGCAGCTGCTCACCGAGAGCCTTCTGCTCGCGACGATCGGCGGAGTATGCGGCGTCGCACTGGCGTGGGCCGCAGTTCGATTCGCACCGGCGGTCATCCCGGCGCGGACGCTGCCGGAAGCCGTTGTGCTTTCCTTCGACGCGCGCGTCGCGGCGATGGCGTTCGCGCTCTCGCTCGGGACGGCGCTGCTCTTCGGTCTGGTTCCCGCATGGCAGGCATCGGCCGCTCCCCTGGCCGAGATGGCGAGCGGCGGCGGGCGAGGTTCGACACGTCACGCGGGCGGACTCCGCGCGGCGCTCGTGGCAGCCGAGGTTGCCGCCGCTGTGCTGCTGCTTTCAGGCGCCGGGCTTCTGGTCCGCACACTGATCGCGATCAACCGCGTCGATCCGGGCTTCCGCGCTGAACACCTGCTGACGCTGCAGCTCGGCCTGCCGCTGAACCGATATTCAACCCAGGAGACGCTGTCCACGTTCTACCGATCGGCGGAGCGCGAGCTGACGGCCATTCCAGGCGTGACCGCCGCCGCCATCAGCGTCACGCTGCCGCTCGATGGCTGGGACATCGGCCAGGGCTTCACCATCGTCGGCGATCCGCCGGTGGAGCGGTCGCGGATTCCTTCGGCGCACTATCAGATCGTCAGTCCGGACTTCTTCCACGCGCTCGGCATCGACCTGCTGCGAGGCCGCGCGTTCACCGAACAAGACGACGACCGATCGGGCGCGGTGTGTATCGTCAGCGAGGAGTTCGTCAGGCGGTTTCTGGGCGGCCGCGATCCGATCGGGATGCGGCTTTCAGTCGGCATGATGGCGTATCCGGGGACGCCGTCGTTCGTCACGCGCGAAATCGTCGGCCTGAGCAGGCAAGTGATCGAACAGGCCGGCGAAAAAGAACTGCCGCCGCAGATATACGTGCCGATTCGCCAGAACCCGTGGTACACCGCGTCGATCGCGGTGCAGACCGCCGGCGATCCGATGTCATTCCTGCCGCAGGTGAAAGCCTCGATTGCGCGTGTCAACAGGGACTTGCCGTTGACGCGTGTCCGCACGATGGAGGAGGTCGCCGCCGAAGCGACGTCGCAGCCGCGGTTCCGCGCGCAACTGGTCGGACTGTTCGCGGTGCTGGCGTTGTTGCTGGCGACGGTCGGCGTGTTCGGAGTGCTCGCGTTCTCGGTGGGTCAGAGAACCCGCGAATTCGGCATCCGCGTGGCGCTCGGGGCGCGGACGGCCGACGTGCTGCGGCTTGTCCTCAACGGCGCTTTGAAGATGACCGCCGCCGGCGTCGTCATCGGCCTGGTTGCCGCTGCTCTGTTGACGCGTTTTCTCGGGACGCTGCTCTTCGCCGTGGAACCAACCGACCCTGAAACCTTCGCCGGCACCGCAGCGGTGTTGACCGTCGCGGCGCTGGTCGCCTGTGCGTTCCCGGCATGGCGCGCAACGCGCGTCGATCCCGCGATCGCCCTGCGACAGGAATGACGGAGTACCGACACGATTGACGCAGTACGTAGTGGCCGGCTTCAGCCGGCCATCGAGGTCCGCCTGAAGGCGGACACTACAAGCGCCTGACCGTCACCTGCAGACGCTAGTAAAGGTCTTTGAGTGCATGGCCAAAGTGACTACGCACCGAGTCGACGAGCGAGATAGTTGAAATCCGTCGCGGAGAGATCGACCGACGCGTCGCCTTTCAGATCCGGTTTGCCGGCTGGTCCATATTCGTTCGGCCTCGCCACGAAGGCAGTGCGAAGACCAACGGCTTTCGCCGCGCGCAAGTCGCCGAGGTGAGCCGCAACCATGACGACCTCGTCTTTCCTGAAGCCAAGGATCTCCGGCGCTGATAAATAGACTTCAGGATCCGGCTTGTAATGACGCACAAGCTCGGCGCCGAGGATGCAATCCCACGGCAGGCCGCCGAACTTTGCCAGCTCGGTCATCAGCGCGATGTTGCCGTTTGACAGTGGCGCGATGATGAACTTCTTCTTCAGCCGCGTCAGCCCGGACACCGAATCGGGCCACGGCGTCAGGCGGCGCCAGGCATGGTTCAGCGACGCCTTTTCGGTTTCACTGAGTCCGGCGAGCGGGGAATCGGCCAGCAGTTTGTCGAGGATGATGCGGTGCAGATCGTCGAGTTTGGTCCACGGCAATTGGCCGGACCGTACCCGGTTCATGCTCGGGCCATAGCCGGCGCGCCAGTTGTCGGCGAACTTTGCGCCGTCGACGACGACGCCCTTGCGTTTGGCGAGGGCGTCCACTTCGCGTGCGACCGACGAGCGCCAATCGACCACCGTCCCGAAGGTGTCGAACACCAGCGCCTTCGCGGAAATCGGCGCGGCGCCAGCCTGACCGGGGCTCGTGGCAGCGGAAGCGAAATGGGTCGCGGCGAGGGTGAGGGCTCCGGCCTGCAGAAAGTCACGGCGGGACACGGTCATGCGGCACCTCCGGAATCAGCGCGAGACCCGCATGATACCGCGGTGCTCGACGCCGCGTTTGGCAGTACGCTTCGGCCATGAGAAGTCCCGATCCCGTTGCGCTCGAGGGTCATGGCATTCGTCTCGAACCGCTGGCCGATCTCCACCAGGATGCCCTCGAGGCTGCCGCCGCCGATGGCCGATTATGGGAACTGTGGTTCACGTCCGTTCCCGCGCCGGGGGCGATGCGCGGCTATATCGCTGACGCACTGAAGGGCCAGGCGGACGGTCACATGTTGCCGTGGGCGGTACGTGACGCCGCCAGCGGCGTCGTGATCGGCACGACCCGTTATCACGACATTGTCACCAGCATCGATCGGGTCGAGATCGGCTACACGTGGTACGCGAAGAACCGACAGCGGACCAACGTCAACACCACCTGCAAGCTGCTGCTGCTCGCCCACGCCTTCGAGACACTTGGCTGCAAGGTCGTCGGGCTTCGGACGGACAACTTCAACTTCAAGTCACAGCGCGCCATCGAGGGCATTGGCGCCAGGAAGGACGGCGTGATCCGGCATCATGCCGCGCGAAAGGACGGCACCGTCCGCGACTCAGTGATGTACAGCATCCTCGTCGCGGAGTGGCCCGACGTGAGGCGGCATCTCGAGCTGCGCCTGCTGCGAAACGCCGCGAACTGAGCCGGCGTTTACTTCCGGTAGTCGAGCGCCGGTTTACGGTCCGCCAGACGCGTCTTGTAAACGAAGTCCGGCCCGCGCTTCTGGTCGAATTCGATCTTCGCCTTCTGGATGTGTTCGGGGTTCGTGAACAGGTCCACCGTGGTCAGTGCCATCGTCTTGGCGGCCACCATCATGCCCTTCACGCCGATGGTGCCGCCGGCGCATGCCGTCGCCTGCCAGCTGTGCGCCGGGACGCCCGGCACGAACGTCGCCCCGACCATCGAGACCGTCGGGACGTTCCAGCTCACGTCGGACAGGTCCGTCGACGAGGCGTTGATCTGACCCTGACGCATCGGCCGAATCGACTCCTGCGATCCAATCGCAATATCGGGCGGATCGGTCAGCGTCTTTCGCAGTTCCTCGGCGAATTTCTGTTCGGCTGGGGTGTAGGAAAAACCGCCGACCCGCTCGAGACTGGCATTCATCACGCCGGCCAGATACGTGTTCGGCAACATGTTGTACACCGCGCCGGTGATCTCGAGCTCCATCGTGGTGCCGGTGCCCATCGCGGCGCCGTTGGCTGCCTTCACCATGCGCTCCCAGATGCCGTCCAGGATCGGCATGTTGGGATGCCGCGCGTAGTAGTACGCCTCGGCAAAGTCCGGCACGATGTTCGGCGCCGCTCCGCCGCGCGTGATGATGTAGTGGATGCGCGTCTCCTGCGGCACGTGCTCGCGCATCATGTTCACCATGTAATCCATCGCTTCGACCGCATCGAGAGCCGAGCGGCCACGCTCGGGTGCGGCGGCTGCGTGCGCGGCGATGCCATGGAAACGGAACTTGCCCGTGATGTTGGCGGTGCTACTGGTGGGGCTGGCGTCGTTGCGATCGGCGGGATGCCACGACACCGCGACGTCTACGTCCTTGAACAGGCCATCGCGAATCATATAGACCTTGCCGGAGCCACCTTCCTCCGCTGGTGTGCCGTAGTAGCGCAGCGTACCAGTGTGGCCGGACGAAGCGAGCCACTCCTTCACGGCGACAGCTGATGCCAGCGCGCCGGTTCCGAGCAGATTGTGACCGCAGCCGTGACCGGGGGCGTTCTCCTCGATCGCATGATGATTGGCCGTCTGAGCCTCCTGCGACAGTCCGGGCAAGGCATCGAACTCGCCGATGATCGCGATCACCGGCTTGCCGGAGCCGAACGACGCGACAAACGCCGTCGGAATCCCGGCGACGCCGGCTTTCACGGTGAATCCGGCGGCTCGCAGTTGCTGCTGCAGCAGCGCGCTGCTCTTCTCTTCCTGATAGCCGACCTCGGCGAAGCCCCAGATTTCCTTGGCGACGCCGGCATAGACCTCGCGTTTCGCGTCGATGCCGCGAAGCATCGCCGCCTGGTCGTCCACAGTCACCGGCCGCTGGGCGAATACAACGGTGACGGAAGAAACCATGACCAGCGCCGCTGCCGCCGAATATCGATTCATATGAAGGCTCCCGACCGTATTATCGCGTCCGGAGTGCGTTAAAATCCTGGATTCCTTTTATGAGGCTCCAATGAAAACGTCCGTGGGACTGGCGCTGGTCGTGACCTGCGCGGCCCTTCAATCTTCGCTGGTTGCGCAAACCAAAACGGCCGCATCGCCGATGTCGCCGGCCCAGCCCTTTGTCCGCGACTCCAAGATTGCGATCGACGAGGACTACACGAAAAAGATCAAGGAGTACACCACCGAGCCGTTCTTCAGCTCGCCGCTGGTGGACTACCTGCCGGCCTCGAAAACGGTGCCGACGCCGAAGGCTGTTCTCGGCGACGTCGCCGGCGCACCCGGGAAGCTGCCATACGCCGAGGAGGTCTACACCTATATGCGCATGCTCGAGAAAGCGGCGCCGGCGCGTGTGAAGGTGGTCACCATCGGCAAGACGGAGGAAGGCCGCGAGATGATCGCGGTCGCGATCGCTTCCGACGCGTTGATGGCGAAGCTCGACGAGAATCGCGCGCGCCTCGCCAAGCTGGCCGATCCGCGAACCATCAACATGGACGATGTGCAGGCGGAGGCGCTGGTCAACGCATCGACGCCGATCTACTACATCACCGGCACCATCCATTCGCCGGAAACCGGCGCGCCGACGGCGCTGATGGAGCTCGCCTATCGCCTGGTCGTAGACGATCACGAATACATCAAGGCGATCCGCAACAATCTGATCACGTTGATCACGCCGGTGATCGAAGTGGACGGCCGCGACAAGATGGTGGACGTCTACAAGTGGCACCTCTCGCATCCCGGACAGAACTATCCCGGACTGGTTTACTGGGGCAAGTACGTGGCCCACGACAACAACCGCGACGCGATGGGCGCCACGCTCAAGCTCACCGAGAACGTGCTCAACACCTGGAATTCGTGGCATCCGCAGGTGCTGCACGACCTGCACGAGTCGGTGCCGTACATGTACGACAACACCGTCGGCGATGGACCTTACAACGCGTGGATCGATCCGATTCTCGCCGACGAATGGGAAATGATCGGCTGGAACAACGTCTCCGAGATGACCAAGTTCGGCATGCCCGGCGTGTTCACCCACGGCAACTTCGACACCTGGTCGCCCGGCTACCTGATGTTCATCGCCGCGCTGCACAACGGCATCAGTCGCCTCTACGAAACCTTCGGGAACGGCGGCGCCGATACGGTCGAACGCGAGCTGCGGCCGGACGAATACGCGCGAACTTGGTACAAGCAGAACCCGCCGCTGCCAAAGACGATGTGGTCGCAGCGGAACAACAATAACTACGAGCAAACGGGACTGCTCACGTCGCTCCACTACTTCGCCGGCAACGGCAAGCTGTTCCTCCGCAACTACTACACCAAAAGCAAGCGTTCGATCCTGAAGGCGAAGACAGAGGGGCCGGCGGCATACGTGTTCGCGGCCGACGAGTCGCGGACAGGGGCGCAGGCGGAACTGCTGCGGATTCTACAGAAGCAGGGCGTGGAGATTTCGCGCGCGACCGCGGCGTTCACTGTGACTGTGCCGGGGAAGAAGGCTCCCGCACGGCCCACAGCGACGACGACGGACACGGCCGCCGACGCGGGTGGCGCAGGCGGGCCGGGTGGGCCTTCGGCGCAGGAGCCGCAGAGTGGTGGCGCGCGCGCCGCCAGCGAGAAGCCTGCGCCGGTTTCGAAGACCTTCCCCACTGGCTCGTACATCGTTCGCATGGATCAGCCGAACAGCCGCATCGCCGATTCGCTGCTCGACTACCAGTACTGGAGCCCGAACGATCCGCAGAAGACGCCGTACGATGATACCGGTTGGACATTTCCGGAACTGTTCAACGTCCAGGCAACGCGCGTGATGGACGTGAAGGTGCTCGACGCGCCGATTGAGAAGGTCTCCAGCAGCGTGCGCGCCAAAGGCGGCGTGACGGCAACCGGATCGGTATTCCTGATCAACCACAACGCCGACACTGCGCTGGTCACCCTCCGCTACAAGTTCAAGGACGCGTCGTTCGAAGCCGCCGAGGAGGGTTTCGAAGTCGACGGCAAGAAATTCAGCCGCGGCTCGTTCATCGTCAAGAACGTCGGCGCCGCGGAGATTCAGCAGGCTGCGGCCGACCTGGGTCTGCAAATCACGGCGACGTCCACCGCGCCGTCGGTGAAGACCCATCCGCTGCGCGCGCCACGCGTGGCACTGCTCCACACCTGGCTGAGCACGCAGACCGAAGGCTGGTGGCGTCAGGCGTTCGACAACGCCGAGGTGCCGTTCACCTACCTCAGCACTCAGCAGATCGCCAAGGACGACCACCTCAACGCGAAGTTCGACGTCATCGTGTTTCCGCCGGTCGGACGCGGACCCGAAGGCATTGTCTCCGGGATGCCGATGTGGGGTAACGCACTGCCGTGGAAGAAAACCGCGGAGACGCCGAACCTCGGATCCGAAGACTCCACCGATGACAT
>DASXGC010000012.1:0-9089 GCA_036489235.1 Vicinamibacterales bacterium | reverse complement strand
TCAGGCGCCCGGCGGCGAATTGGATCCGCGCATCGTCAAGCTCGTAGGAGCGATTTCCGAAACTCACCTGACGGCGACGCTGAAGAAGCTCGAGAGCTTCGAGACGCGCAGCACGATGTCGTCGACGACCTCACCGACGCGCGGTATCGGCGCCGCCCGCCAGTGGATTCTCGACGAGATGAAGAGCTACAGCCCGAAGCTGCAGGTGAGCTTCGACACTTATCAGGTGGCGCCGCAGGGGCGGATCACTCGGCAGGTCGAGTTGCGGAACGTGATGGCGATTCTCCCGGGCCGGAGTCCACGGCGGATTTACGTCAGCGGCCACTACGACACGCTGGCGCGGCCAGGTGGACAGGGCAGCTCGAACGCCGGCGAGCCGGGCGCCGCCGCGCGGCTGACCGCGCTCCCCGAAGATCCGAACGCGCCGCTGGACAATCTGGCGCCGGGCGTGAACGACGATGGCAGCGGAACTGCGCTGACGATTGAACTGGCGCGGGTGTTCAGCCAGAGCGGCATAGACTTCGATGCCACGCTGGTGTTCATGTGCCACGTCGGTGAAGAACAGGGACTGGTCGGCGCGCGTCTCCACGCGCAGAAGGCGATTGCCGACAAGACGCCGATCGAAGCGGTCTTCAACAACGACATCGTCGGCGGCGACCATGGCGGCAACGGCATCGTGGACGGCGCCACGATTCGTGTGTATTCGGAAGGTCCGGAGGATTCACCCTCCCGCGAGCTTGCCAGGTTCGTGCAGCGGTGGGGCTCGCTCTACGTGCCATCGCACAAGGTGCGGCTGATGGCCCGGCCCGATCGATTCGGTCGCGGCGGCGATCACTCGGCCTACACGCAATTCGGGTTCACGGCGGTCGGCTTCCGCGAATCCCGCGAGAATTTCACCAAGCAGCACGACGTGCGCGACACCTTCGACGGCGTGTCGGTGCCGTATCTGGCGCAGAACGCGCGCGTCAATGCCGCCTCCGCGGCAACCCTGGCCCTGGCGCCGCCGCCGCCGAGCGTCCTCACCGACCGTGGCGCTCCGATGATCACGCGAGCGCCGACCGGATACGATGCCAACCTGCAGTGGAATGCCGTCCCCGGCGCCGCGGGCTATCGCGTGTTCTGGCGTGAAGCCTGGGGTCCGGACTGGCAGCACGACGTGCTCGTCGGCAACGTCACGACGCTGCTGATGCCGAACATGCAGATCGACGATTACGTGTTTGGCGTCGCCTCAGTGGACGCGGCTGGCCACGAGAGCTTCGTCACGGCATACGTCACACCGTCCCGAACGGACGGAGCCGTGAAGACGGCAGGTCAGTAGAAACAGCCGTGCAGGGCGGGAACTAAAGCGCGCGACGGCCGTTCTTCACGGCGTCGATGAAGTCGAATACGGCCGACGCGATGCGGTCCGGCGGATCGATGAACTCGACGCCCGACCGGTACACCACCACTTCCTGGTCCACGTCGCTGATGCTGCAGTGCACGACACGTCCCTTGACGACGACCGATCGGTCGCCGAGCGTGAGTCTGAAATCGTGAAGGGAATCGAGGTGAAGAGGGAATGCGGTTTCGACCTGGACGCCTCCCTGGCTGACCTCAGTGATCGCCATCGGCTGGAAGACCATCACTTCGCCGTGCAACGCGCCGAGAATTTCGAGTCGTTCAGCGTCGCGTTTGTCGGAGTCCGGCATCGCGGCGACTATAACATTTTTCAGTTCATCGACACCGCGGGCTTCGGCACGAACAGCTCGGTATCGAGCGGATCCTCAAGCTCAGGATCCTCGTCGCGTGCGTTGAAATCGCTGGTGCAGGTCAGCACGGGAATGTCGCACGTCTCGTCGTCGAGTTTCAGCATCGAAAGCAGGTGGAAACCGTCGGCGTCGTCGATATGTACGCACAGAATGACCAGGTCCGGTTGCGCACGTTTGATCTGGGTGTACGCGTGGCCACTCGACGCCACGAACATCACATCGTAACGACCTGGATCGAACGCCGACTCGAGCAGCCCGAGCATGGCTGCACTGCCGTTAACGATCACCACTTTTTGAGCCGCCGCAAACGGCGCACCGTGATTCCCGGTGGGCTGGAGCGCGTCAGTGTTGGTCGTGTAGGTCATCATCGTTGTCCGTCTCCTCGGACAGCTCGAGTTGATACAGAATTCGTGCCACGTAGCGTCCGAAAGATTGCGGTCAATTTCGTCAATTTCTGAAACCCGTCCTTCGAGTCCACCCAGGCTGACCCGAAAAGGCTGCAATCCAACTAGAACGGTAAACCATTGTCCAAACGAGCTTTGAGGCGACCATGGCCGAAGGCAGCCAGATTGCTGACTTTCTACACCTTTATTGACGGGTCGTGGGTTCCTCCGGTTTCAGTTACCGGGTTGGAAAACCGATTCAGAAATCCTTCCGGATGGATGTGCTGCCGTTGATTGGATGCGGCACTTCCGGGTTATCGGCACGGGTCCATTTCGGCCGCATTCCGACGAGCAGAGTTGCTGGTTGTTGTCACAGGTCCTCAGCCGGCGGTCGCGAGTCGCGTGAGTGCAACAGCATCGCGAATCGGCGCACTGCGCGACGAAACGCGCCGTTCCGTGCAAGCAGCGATGGACGCTCGACCTCCATCTATACTCAATAGGTGAACGTCGCTTGTGCCGCCACGTGTTCCGGCGGGCGCGGCGCTCACGGACCGATATAGATATTCAGGGAGTGGGCGACTTTACATGATCTGGGCGATCGCGGGTCTCGTCTATGCGGGTGCATACGCAGCACTCGTGTCGGCGTTTGTCGGGTCTCCGCATCTGCGCCTGGTGATTGGCAACATCGCCGTTCTGCTGCCGCCGATTGCGCCGCTCTTCATCATTCTACGCAACCGTCGCAGATGGACCGGCCGGCAGGCGGTGTTCTGGGCTGCGATTGCGACGTGGTCGGTGCTCTGGCTGATTGGCCAGATCGGCTGGGCATTCGACGAGGTGATCCGCGATCTGCGATCGCCGTGGTTCACCTGGCACCTGGTTGTGCAGTTGAGCGGATCGGCCGTGCCGCTGATCGCGTTGGTGGCGTGGCCGCATCGGCGTCGCGCCGTCGACACAGCCGCGACTGCCGCTATCGATATCGCTGTTCTGATCTTTCTCTCCGGCTTCCTCTACTGGTCGTTGGTCGTCGCGCCCGGTACCGAACCTGAACACTCGCGGACGGCGTTGCGACTGCTAGCGGTCATCGCGCCGCTTGTACGGATCCTGGCGATTCTCGGGTTCGGCCTCGCGGCGCTCGATGCAGGCAAGAACGCATGGGCCGATGTCTACAAGCGTTTGGCCCTTGGCATGGTGTTGGGACTTGGCGGCCTGATTGGCTGGGCCGTCGTCGCCTCGCAAGGCAACTTCCACACGGGAACGCCGGGCGACATCGGGTCGATGCTGCCGTTCTGGTTTGCCGCCTGGGCGGCGTCGGCCGCGCCGTCTTCGCCGGTGGAGTCGCGGTCCGCGGGGACGTGGGCGGTGCGTCATTCGTCACCAGTCCTCCTCTTCGTCGGTATCCTGATCGTCCCCCTGGTCGGTTACAGCCTTCGATACCTGATGCCGGCTGGTGCGCACGTGGATCGGCTGCGTGACCTCGCGACCGCGGCAGCCCTGGTCTGCGGCACCGGCCTGATCATGATTCGGTTGCGGGTGGAGCAGCGAGGTGTCGAGCGCGCGAATCAGGGCGTTCGCCTGCTCGCCACAGCTTGCGAACAGGCCGGCGAACTGATCGTCATCCTGCGGCAGAACCGGATCGAGTACGCCAACGACGCTTTCTGTCGCGCCTGCGGTTACACCCGCGAGGATGTTGAACTGTTGACTCCGAGCGCGCTGATCGGCGCCGAGTCGATCGCACAATTGCCGACGCTGACCGAGAGCCTCCGCGCGCAGCGGACGGTTCGGGCGACTGCGTCAATTGCGAGAAAGGACGGCTCGACCTTCCAGGCCGCCTGCGTCGCCACGCCGCTGGTCAACGGCGCCGGTCAGATTACCCATATCGTTGCCGTCGTGCGCGACACGACCGAAGAACTGCGCCTGCGCGAGCATCTGGTCCGCAGCGAGCGGATGTCGGCGATCGGCGAGTTCGTATCTGGCGTGGCTCACGAACTCAACAACCCGCTGCAATCACTGATCGGGACGCTCGAACTGATGCTCAGCGAACCGCACACGCCGGAGGTCAAGGTCGATCTCGAACGGGCGCAGACCGAAGCCTGGCGCGCCGGCCGGATCGTCCGCAACCTGCTGACCTTCATCCGCCGATCGCCGAACGAGCGACTGCTGACGGGATTGAACGAGATCGTCCAGTCCACAGTCGGAGTCCGCGTCTACGAGCTCGAAATGGCGGGCATTGAAGTGCGTATGGACCTGACCTCGAACCTGCCGCTGGTGCTGGCGAACCGCGAGGAGATTCAGCAGGTCGTGTTGAATCTGGTCGTCAACGCCCAGCAGGCGATGTCGGAAGCCAACGGCCGCGGCGTCCTGTCGATACGGACGTTCGTGGATGGCGATGCGGCGATCCTCGAGGTCTGCGACGACGGTCCCGGCATTCCAGCCGAACTGGTAGGACGGATCTTCGAACCGTTCTTCACCACGGGATTGACCGGCGCCGGTGCCGGGCTCGGTCTGTCGCTCTCGTTCGGCATCGCCAAGGCGCACGCGGGCGCGCTGTCGTTGATGCCGAGCACGAGCGGTGCGTGTTTCCGCTTGTCTCTGCCGGGTGCCGGCTTCCCTGGTCCGGCGCCGATTCTGCCGATTCCGCAGGTTCACTGAGGTGCGTGTAGCGGTCATTCCCGGCGATGGCATCGGCGTGGATGTAACGGCCGAGGCGATCAAAGTGCTCACGGCCGTTGGGAAGGTGTTCGGCAAGCCGCTCGATCTCGAAATGCTGCCGTGGAGCGCGGACTACTACCTCGAAAGCGGCGTCACGATTCCGTCCAACGGCTACGCGATGCTGCGGGACGATTTCGACGCCGTCTTCATCGGCGCGCTCGGCGACCCGCGCGTTCCTGACAACCGGCACGCGCGGGATATCCTGCTCGGCACCCGGTTCGAACTCGATCTGTACGTGAATTACCGTCCGGTCAAGCTGCTCGACGAGCGTCTGTGTCCACTGAAGAGCCGCGTGCCCGGGGATGTGAACTTCGTCGTGTTCCGTGAAAACACGGAGGGTCTCTACGTCAGCATCGGAGGACGCTTCAAGCCTGGCACAGACGACGAGGTCGCCGTTCAGGAGGAAATCAACACCTTCAAGGGAGTGCATCGAATCGTCAAGCACGCCTTCGACTTCGCGGTCGCGCACGGCCGCCGCCGCGTGTGCATGGCCGACAAGAGCAACGCGATGGTCCAGGGCCACGCGCTCTGGCAGCGCGTGTTCAAGGATCTCGCGGCGAGTTATCCGCAGATCGAGTCCCGTCACCTTTACATCGACGCGCTCGCCTTGCTGATGGTCCAGGATCCCGGGCAGTTCGATGTGATCGTCACCAACAACCTGTTTGGCGACATCGTCACCGATCTTGGCGCTGCGCTCCAGGGCGGTCTCGGGATGGCTGCGTCCGGCAACCTGCATCCCGGCCGGACGTCGATGTTCGAGCCGGTCCATGGGTCGGCGCCGCCATTGGCCGGTAAGAATGTTGCCAACCCCATGGGCGCGATTCTCTCGTCGGCGCTGATGCTGGAGCAGCTCGGGCTGACCCGCGAAGCGGCCGCTGTCGAAGCGGCAGTTGCGGACGCGGTTGCCAACGGGCAGGGCACGCGCGAAATCGGAGGTTCCCTCGGCACCAGGGAAACCGGCGATTACATTGCGTCGCGCATAAGCCCCAGCGGCCATTAGTGTCCGCCTTCAGGCGGATCAGGTGCCTGTAGTGTCCGCCTTCAGGCGGACCAGTTGAGGACACATGCAAATCAAAACCGTCGGCGTATTGGGCTGTGGATTGATGGGTTCTGGCATTGCGCAGGTCTGCGCGACGGCCGGTTATCGGACGATCGTGCGGGAGGTCGACGAGACCTTCCTGAACAAGGGCCTCGGCCGAATCCGAAAATTTCTTGATGACGGCGTCGCCAAGGGGAAGGTGACCGCCGATGTGCGGGATACGACGTTGGCGAATCTGTCCGGTGAGACGAGGATGGATGCGCTCAAGCACTGCGACCTCGTCATTGAAGCGATTGTCGAGAACCTCGATGAGAAACGGCGCACCTATGCCGCGCTCGAGGCCGTAGTTGGCCCTCAGACGATCATCTTGTCGAACACGTCATCACTGTGTATCACCGAGCTCGCCGCGGCGACAACGCGGCCTGACCGTTTTGGCGGACTTCATTTCTTCAATCCGGTTCCACTGATGAAGCTGGTTGAGGTGATCCGGGCCCTGACGACGAGCGACGAAACCTATCAGACTGTTTTTGCGTTCGCGCAGTCGCTCGGCAAGGACCCGATCACCGCTCCCGACCGGCCCGGCTTCATCGTCAACCGTCTGCTGGTGCCGTACCTGCTCGATGCGATTCGCGCCTACGAAAACGGCCTCGGCACGCTGGAAGACCTGGACAAAGGAATGAAGCTCGGATGCGGGTATCCGATGGGCCCGTTCGCATTGCTCGACTTCGTCGGCCTCGATACCACCTACTTCATCGCCAACATCATGTTCGAGGAATTCCGCGAGCCCGCGTACGCTCCGCCACCGCTGCTGAAACGGATGGTGTTGGCCGGGCGGTTGGGGCGAAAGAGTGGACGGGGGTTTTACACTTACGAAAGCCAGAAGTGACACCTTCGAAGCTCCCACTTCTTACTTCAAGGCTGCCAGAGCCCGCCGCGCTTTCTCTTTGAACTCGCGATCCTCGGGTGTCCAGTCGGGATTGAGCGGTGCGTCGAGGACGCGCTGGAGTTCGGCGCGCGCTTCGGGTTTGCGGCCGCCATCGATCAGAAGCTCCGCGAGAAAGAAACGTGACGCCGTACTGTCGGCGTTGTAGGTGAGCGATGCGCGCAGGTGGACTTCGGCTTCTTTGTGGCTGCCGCCGAACATCGACGGAACCTTGAAATACCAGCGTCCAAGCGCACGGTCGGCTGAACCGTCCTGAAACGCCGGATCGATCCGCAAGACAGTCTCGAGTTCATCCTTGATCGGTTTTCGATACTTGAGACCCTGGCGCATCCCGAACGACTCGGCCATCGCGCCCATGTTGGCGGCCGTCCAGAAATGCCCTTCAGGGCGGCTCGGCGCTAGGGCCGTGGCTTTCTGTCCGGCGTCGATGCCTTGTTCGAAAAACCGGCGACTTTCGGATTCGGGAACGTGGCCGCCGAGCCAATAGTCAGCTCTGGACAGTTTCCAGGCCGTGTCGAAATCGCGAGGATTGGCCTCAAGACTTTGGGCCCACGCGTGGGCCGCCTGTCGCGCGCTAGGAAGATTGGCGCGGTCGGCGTACAGGGCGTCTGGCGACTGCGCACCCAGAGCCGAGATATAGAATAGGGCCATGCAGGATCTGATCAGGAAGCTGCTCGGGGAACTCGGCGAAGACCCTTCTCGCGAAGGCCTGCGGGATACGCCGAAGCGCGTCGAAAAAGCGTACAAGTTTTTGACCGGCGGTTACGACGCGGATATCGATCAGGTTCTGAACAACGCGCTGTTCTCGGTCGATTATAACGAGATGGTGATCGTCAAGGACATCGACTTCTACAGCCTTTGCGAGCATCACCTGCTCCCGTTTTTCGGCAAGTGCCACGTCGCCTACATTCCCAGCAACAAGGTGATTGGCCTCAGCAAGCTTCCTCGACTGGTTGACGTGTTCTCGCGCCGCCTGCAAGTGCAGGAACGCCTGACCAATCAGATCGCCGACACGATTCGCGACAAGATCACACCGCTCGGGGTTGCCGTTGTGATCGAGGCGACGCATCTCTGCATGTCGATGCGCGGCGTACAGAAGCAGAACTCGTTCTGCGTGACCAGCGCGATGCAGGGCGCCTTCCGCGACAGCTCACGGACGCGGATGGAGTTCCTCGAACTGATTAAGCTGCGCAGCGCTGTGCCCGGCATCCGCGATACGACGTCGGCTGGCCTGGCTTGCGTCGGCGAAGATTGATCACCTTCCTCATCTTCTTTCTCACATACGTCGTCGTCGCTGTCGGCAGCGCGCCTGGCCTTCGTGTGGACCGCACCGGCGCCGCGATTATCGGCGCCATCCTGATGGTGGTCACCGGCGCGATCAGCTTCGACGATGCGGTGCGCGCGGTCGATTTCCGGACGCTCGTCCTGCTGTTCGGCATGATGGTGCTGGTTGCGCACCTGCGCCTCGCCGGCGGCTTCGCGGCATTGGTGCGAGGGATCAGCGCGCGGGTCACCAGCCCGGTGCCGCTGCTCGTTGCCCTGGTGGTGACGACCGGCGTGCTGTCAGCGTTGTTCGTGAACGACACGATCTGCCTGGTGTTCACGCCGATTGTCCTCGACATCGCCGAGACCAGACGCCAGCGCCCGATTCCGTACCTGCTGGCGCTCGCCACCGCATCGAACATCGGCAGTCTTGCGACCATGACCGGGAATCCGCAGAACATGCTGATCGGCACCGTATCTGGTTTGTCGTTCGGCGCCTTCTCGCGCGCGTTGTCGCCAATCGCTTTGATTGGCCTCGTATTCGACGCACTGCTGATCTGGCTGATTTTCCGTCGCGATCTCCACGTTCTGCCCGGGGAGGTCGAAGCGCCGCCCCCGGGTATCCCGCCGCACGGACCGATGCTGGTCAAATCAGTCGTTGTCGCCGCCGGCATGCTCGCCGGTTTTCTGGCAGGCTACGACGCCGCGCTGGTTGCCGCATCGGGCGCCGCGGTGCTGCTGGTCACCCGGCGCGTCGCGCCGAGGAAGGTGTACGCATCGATCGACTGGGACCTATTGATGCTGTTCGCGGGCCTGTTTGTCGTGGTTGGCGCCGCCGAGCGCGCCGGCATCGATCGACGCCTGTTCAGCCTGCTCGCGCCGCTCGGATTGCAGACCATCGCCGGTCTGACCGCCACGGCGGCAGTTCTCGGCAACGCGGTCAGCAACGTGCCGGCGGTCATGCTGTTCACGCGAATCGTGCCGCAGCTCCCGGATCCGCGGCG
>DASXGC010000001.1:0-2828 GCA_036489235.1 Vicinamibacterales bacterium | reverse complement strand
GATCCGTCACGCCTAGGACGACTGGCTCGACCGGCTGCCGAGCAAGCACCGCCTTGCGTGGGACACGACCACGCCGGGCGAACTCGAGGACGCCATCCAGTTTGCCGGCAATTTCTACTCAGCCAACAAGAGTGTCTACGGCATCGAGAACAGCGACCTCGCCGTTGTGATCATCCTGCGGCATCGCTCGGCGCCGTTCGCGTTCAACGACGCGATCTGGGCGAAGTACGGCGCCACGCTGGCCCGGCGCGCGGACTTCACGGATCCGAAAACGAAGGAGGCGCCGACGGTAAATTTCTTCACGCCGGCCTCGACCGGTGATGCGACCGCGCGGCCGCGCGGATTGGCCGGGCTGATCAAGGCCGGTGCACAATTCGCGATTTGCGATCTCTCGACGCACGGCATCGCGTCGCTGATCGCGAAGGACGCCGGCATCACGCCAGAGGCGGCATACAAAGAGTTGACCGCGAACCTGATCGGAAACGGTCGGCTGGTGGCCGCCGGGATCGTCGCGGTGAACCGCGTGCAGGAGCGCGGCTACTCCATCACGTGAGAGGGTGGCTTACGACGGATCGCTGATCATCATCGACAGGATCGTGCTCACCAGGCTGACGACGAGCCCGCCCCAGAACGCCGGCCAGAATCCGGTCACCGCGAAGCCCAGGCCCAACGACGAGGACAACGAACTGGTGAGCCACAACATCAGCCCGTTCACGACCAGCGCGAAGATCCCGAGCGTGACGATGATGAGTGGCAGGCTCAGCACCTTGGCGACCGGACGGATCGTCGCGTTGACGACGCCAAAGATCAGCGCGACGCCGAGAAACGGGAGCGTCCCGCCGCTGTAAGTGACGCCGGGAACGAGTCGGGTTGCCACCCACAGCGCCGCGGCATTGACCAGCAGCCGAATCCAAAAGCCCATCGGGGTATTATTCTCTCTTCCAGCAGACGCACAACATGTTTCAACCGACTGACGACCTTCGGATCCGGGACGTTCGCCCGCTCATTCCCCCGGCGATTCTGCTCGAGGAGATTCCGATCTCCGAACGCGCTTCCAACGTCGTCGCCGACGCGCGCGCAGCGGTCTCGAACGTTCTGCTCGGCAAGGATCCGCGATTGGTCGCGGTGGTCGGCCCGTGCTCGATTCACGACACCAGGGCCGCATTCGAATACGCCGGCCGTCTGAAGGCGATCGCGGACCGCCTTGCAGATCGCGTGCTGATCGTCATGCGCTCGTATTTCGAGAAGCCGCGCACCGTCGTCGGCTGGAAGGGCCTGATCAACGATCCGGATCTCGATGAGAGTTTCCACATCAACAAGGGATTGCGCCTGGCACGCCAGCTGCTGCGCGACATCAACGACCTCGGGCTGCCGACCGGCTCGGAGTTCCTCGACACACAGATTCCACAGCACATCGCCGACCTCACGTCGTGGGTGGCGATCGGCGCGCGAACCGCGGAAAGTCAGGTCCATCGCGAACTGGCGTCAGGACTCTCGATGCCGGTCGGTTTCAAGAACAGCACCGACGGCAGCACCCAGATTGCAGTGGACGCGGTCCTGACGGCCCGCTCTGCGCACTGGTTTCCGTCGGTCACCAAGCAGGGGGTGTCGGCGATTTTCCAGACCGTCGGCAACGACGCCTGTCACGTGATTCTGCGCGGCGGGACGCGGACCGGCCCGAACTACAGCGCCGAGCATGTCGCGAAGGTCGCCGGGCGCCTCGCCGCCAAAGGACTGCACGAGCGCGTCATGGTCGACTGCTCGCACGGCAACAGCCACAAGGACCATTTGAGGCAGAGGGATGTGGTCGCCGACGTCTGCGCCCAGGTTGCCGGCGGGTCGCAACAGATCTTCGGCGTCATGCTCGAGAGCCATCTTGTCGAGGGACGGCAGGACTACGTCGCCGGGCAGCCGTCAGTGTATGGCCAAAGCATCACGGATGCATGCCTGTCGCTGACGCAAACCGAACCGCTGCTGGAACAACTCGCCGCGGCACAGCAGACGCGGCTCGCTAGCCGCTAACGTCGCACCCCGCACCAAGCACCTCCACCATAGCAACACGCACCTAGCACCCCGCACTCCGCACCAAGCGCCTAGCACCCCGCACCTTGTTGAATCACCAAACGCCCACCTGCCCCTTCACCGAATCGATCAACTTCTGTGGATCGAAACCAACGCCCTGCTTGAACACGGTCTCGACGTGACGGATGTCGCTGATGGTCGTCGCTGGATTCCCCGCGACGACCACGAGATCCGCCTGCTTGCCGATCGCGATGGTGCCGATCCGGGTATCGCGGCCGAGATATTTCGCGCCGTTCAGCGTCCCGATCGAGATCGCTTCGACCGGTGCAAATCCCTCCTCGACCAGCAGTTCGATTTGGCGTTGATCGGAATAGCCGGGCACGACTCCGCCTGACCCGGTGGGATCGGTGCCAGCGGTCAGCATGCCGCCGGCCTTCACGAAGGCGCGCTCCATCCGCATCGCCTTGGGAAACAACTCGGTGTAGACCGACTGTTGATTCTGGGCGGCGCGATCGTAGGCACGTTGAAAGCTCTCTTTCAACGATGGCGTCAGCACGTCGAGACCTGGCGGCAGCGGCCGGCCGCGCGTGAACGTCTCGAACACGGTCAACGTGGAAGTCAGCGTCACGTGCTTGTCGACCAGTTTCTTCACCAGCGCCTTGAACGGCTCGCCGTTTTCGTCGAGCGCGGCGATGGTCTGCTGGCCTCGCGCCTGGCCCGGACAGACGTCCGGCTGTTTGTCAGGAACGAAATCAGTCGCGGCAAAGAACCCGTGTTCGAGGTTGTCGATCCCCAGATCCGCGGCT
>DASXGC010000448.1:0-16593 GCA_036489235.1 Vicinamibacterales bacterium | reverse complement strand
ACGATTTCGATGTCGCCCACCATGTCCTGCCCGCGACGCAGCGACCCAGCCGGCAGGGCCCAGGCGACGCCGGTCACTTCACGCAGGTGCTCCAGAATGGGTTCGACAATTGCGACCGCGCGTCCGAGAGCGATTCGCGGGATGTGTGTGCGCAGACCGGGCAGTGCCGCAGCGATGGCTTCTTCCGCCGCAGCGTCGAGCCCAGGAAGGCTCTTGATGCGATGCTCGGCGACGGCGGCCGCGAGGTCGGTGCCCGAGGTGGCGCCGAGCCCCACATGCAACGCGCCGAGCTGCTCGATGGTGACGGCACCGGATTCGTACAACCAACGCAGGTCGGCCGGCAGATCTGCGATCGCCGACTCGACGAGGACCCAGCCACCCGCTTCGTACATCTGACGGAGCCGCCTCAGAATCTCGGGATCACAGTCAGCCGGCGGCGATTCGATCAGCGAGCCGACATCGAGGTCAGATTGAATGTTGCGGGCCTGAACGAAAGCGGCGGCGTGGGTGAACAGCGACTGTTCGGCCGCATCGCCCCGGATCATCGCCAGCGTGGCGAGCTGATCCAGCGTGCGGCGCAGAGGCTCGGCCGTCGTCGTAGGGGAGTCGCCGGGAATGCCGGCTAGCCTTTCAGAGCGCCAGGTTCTGGCGGCGCCTGTTTCGGCGCTTCTTTCGTTTCGGTCGGGAGGCTCGCCGCGAGCCATTCGTTGATGCCGCCCTTGAGCGCGGACACTTTGTATCCCTGACGAATGAGCTCCGCCGCGACATGCGAGCTGGCCAGCTCGTTCGGGTCCGAATCGTAGACGACGACCTCGCGGTCCCGCGGAATCGACGGTGGGGTCCCGCCCGCCAGGTAGCGCAGCGCGCCCGGCAGCTTCACCGTGCTGTGTTCGTAGGGATATTTGAGCCTGGCGTCGACGACGAGCGGCGGTTCGGCGCCCTCGAGACGCAGTTTCAGATCCTCTTTCGTGATTCTGGGCACCGGCACGGTGTTGTATTGTGATTGCGCCCTGCGCAGCCTGTCAACTTGCCCGCGTCCGTTGCAGTCTGGCGCACGAGCCTACCGTCGGCCGCCAGGTTCCGCCCACATTCGCGTTTAATCGAGTATCGCGACTCTTCTGTAATAATCGACTGCAATCCATGGCGAGAGAATTGGCACTGCACGGACGAATGTACTGGATCCTCTCCGAGCCCGAAGGCGACGGTTGGAAGGCCACAGTGCTCGAAAACAAAGCAGACGGCTCGCAAGACAGCATCGGTATCGATGCCACCGGCGAAACCCGCAGCCAAGCTGACGATGCGGCGGAGCGGAAGCTGCGCCGGTTGCTGCAGGCGTACTAGGCGCGCGGACGCATTCCCATCAACACGGCGAAGGATCCTTTTCGCCAGAGCACGTCCACCTGGAAGCCGCTGCGCTCCATCAGCAGTATTTCGGACTCGAGCGGCACGTACACATCCTCGTGCGACCACGCGTCGAGCAGTGCGGCGGAGCGCGCCGGGCTGTAGCTGCGCCGCAGGTGCTGATTCCATTTCATGAGCTGGTCGCGGGCGACACCGACGGAAGCGGACGGATAGCAGTCCACCGCGATGAACAGGCCGCGCCGCCGCAAGGCGCGGAAGCTCCGGCGGTACATCTTCGCTTTGGCCGCGCGCGTGCGGATGTGGTGGAGCGAAAACGACGCGACCACGGCATCGCAGGGCGGCAGTGAGGCGCTGACAAACGTGTCGCAGACGAACGTGCCCCTCCCGCGGAGCCGGCGCGCCGCTACCTCGAGCATGTCCGGATCGCCATCGATGCCGACGATCCGAGCCTGCGGGACGACGGCCAGACATCGCGCCGCGAGCGCACCCGTGCCGGTTCCGAGATCGACGATGGTGCGGGTCCGAGCCGGCAGCGCGGCAGCCGCCTCAGCCAGCATCTCCTCGTAGTTGGGGATGAACGTGCGAATCCGGGCGTCGTATTCGCGAATGTCAATGCCGAGATGCGAAGCAACACTCATGGTGGCCCGGTTCAATTCGCAATCAAATCGCGTGCCGCGCGCTCACTGTCGGCCAGACTCATTGCTGGACGAGCCCGCCTGATAGCCGGGGCACGATCGCACCGGCAGGGGCGGGTACCGTCGAAAGGATGGATCGGTCGCCGACAGCGTGCAAAGATAAAACGTCGCGCCCTTTGACGAGGCTATGACCTGTGCATTTCGGCACGACGCGCACAGGCCGACGCGATCTTCGGGGGACGAATCCATGGCCGATCCGATCTCAACACAAATTGAGCGCGAAGTCGCCGGCTGGCCAGGCGTCATCGTCGAACCGCATCGCTTCGGCGGCATCGAGTTTCGCGTCGGCCACCGTGAACTTGGCCACCTCCACGGTAATCGACTCGCCGATCTTCCGTTTCCGATCCGCGTCCGCGACGAGTTGATCGCGGCCGGCAGAGCGGAGCGACATCACATCCTCCCGGAGTCGGGCTGGATCAGCCGCCGCATGCGCGATGAGCACGACGTCGCTGACGTGATCGATCTGTTCCGGTTGAACTACGAGCGCCCCTGGAGATCTAACTCGGGGGTCACCTCGCACGCAGCATCTCGCGCGTAGCACCCCGCTGCAGCACGTCGCACCTCGCACCGAAATGCGTCCGACGTCTTAGGAACCGCCCGCGGTAAGTTTTGGTTCGGACATCAGCGCGAGCGTATTTCCTTCGGAGTCTTCGAATTCAGCCAGCCATACCTCGCGGTCGGCTAGCGTCGCGATCCGGTGCGGTTCGGTGCGAAAGGTGACGCCTTTCGACACCAACCCGTCGCGCGTCTGCTGGATGTCCTCGACGGCGAAATACAGGATCGAGCCTGGGTGATCGAATCCCGGCTCTGGTGTCGACAGCATCAGGCGAACGCCTGCGCAATCGAAGAAGGCCAGGCGCGGGGGCATCGCAAACAGGAACGGCACGCCGAGCGTGTCGCGATAGAACGCGGCCGCCCGCTCGACGTCGTGCGCACGCATCGAAATCTGGTGAATTCGCGACAGGCTGCCGGCAGGTGTCATGTGGGCCCCCTCAATTTAATTAGCTAAGGCTAACTAAGTTATAGTGCCGGAATGGCCTCACGCACAAGCCCCAAACCGACGGCCGCGGTTGCGGATGCCCTGCATTCCGCCGCCATTCACCTGTTGCGCGCCGTCCGTCAGGAGGACGAGCAAACCGGAGTCGGTCCGGCGCGCTTGTCTGCCCTGTCCGTCCTGGTCTTCGCAGGACCGATGCGGCTGACCGAATTGGCGCGAATCGAGCAGGTGAAACCGCCGACGATGACCAAGGTGACGATGGGCTTGGAGAAGGCGGGCCTGGTCAGGCGGCGCGCGGATGCTGAGGACGCACGAGCCGTCCGGCTGGAAGCGACGGCTCGCGGCACGCGATTGCTCCAGGACGGCAGACGCCGCCGCGTCGAGCGCCTCACGGCCGCACTGCGCGTGCTCACGGCGCGGGAGGTCGCCCTTCTTGGGCGCGCCGCGGCCATCATGGAACGCGTGACCACGACAATTTGATACGCGGGCTTCGCTAAGCTTGCGGGCTTGATGTTCACATGATTTCGAAATGGAGCCGATAGTCAGTCGATCGCTCGAGGCAGAAAGTAAAAGGCGGCCAACGTGAACGCTGGCCGCCTGTGGAGAAGTAAGTTTGGTGGACGACACGAGGCTCGAACTCGTGACCTCTGCCTTGCGAAGGCAGCGCTCTCCCAACTGAGCTAGTCGCCCGGAGGAACGCTGATTGTACCATGCGAGTTTACGCGGTGGCAACGCGCCCTCACGCCCGCTGCTGTACACTCGCGTATGCCAGTGATCAATCGGATCGGCGTTCTCACGGGCGGTGGCGACGCCCCCGGCCTCAACGCCGTCATTCGCGCGGTCGTCAAAGCCGCGAGCAACGCTCAGATCGAAACAGTCGGGATCGAAGACAGCTTCGACGGCCTGCTCGAAGTCGATCGCTCGCACGTCCTGACACCGCGCCACGTCACCGGCATCCTGCGTTTCGGTGGAACCATCCTTGGAACACTCAATACCGGGAACCCGGTGAGCTCACTGGTCGAGACGACAGACGGCCCGTACCGCTACGCTGATCGGGTTGTCGAAATGTTCCGACGGAAAGAGATGCAGGCGATCGTGGCCATCGGCGGCGACGGTACGCTGGCGATCTCATACGAGTTCTGCCAGCTCGGCGTTCCGATCGTCTGCGTCCCCAAGACCATCGACAACGACATCGTCGGTACGACGAACTGCTTCGGGTTCGACACGGCGGTAGCGTTTGCGACCGACGCGATCGACCGTTTGCACACGACCGCTGAAGCTCACAAGCGGATCCTGGTGGTCGAGGTGATGGGGCGATACGCCGGCTGGATCGCGTTGCACGCGGGCGTGGCGGGCGGCGCGGACGCGATTCTGATTCCGGAGATCCCGTTCGATATCAGTCTGGTGGCGCAGAAGCTGAGGGAGCGCGATACCTTCGGCGCGAAGTTCAGCATCGTCGTGGTGGCGGAGGGTGCGTATCCGAAAGGCGGCGCGATGTCGTTGGTCGAAGCCGCGCACGGCCGGACCGCCGAGCGCCTCGGTGGCATCGGTGCGCAGGTGTGTGACGCCCTGCATCACGAAACAGGAAAAGAAACGCGCTCGGTGGTGCTCGGTCACCTGCAACGCGGCGGTGCGCCAACCAGCTTCGACCGCGTGCTCGCCACGCGATTTGGCGGCAAGGCGGTGGAACTCGTGCAGCGCGGCGAGTTCGGTACGATGGTGGCGTCCGCCCCACCCGACATCATCGCCAGGCCGATCGACGAGATAGTCGGAAAAATCAAGACGGTGCCGATGGATTCGGATCTGCTGTTGACCGCCAAGGCGCTCGGCGTCACGTTCGGAGATTAGTGCCTGGGCCGAGCAAGCTCGGCCCCTACGGCCAGGTGGGCGGTTCGAGCCGAGCAAGCTCGGCCCCTACGGTCGGACGTAGTGGCGGAGTTTGCTCCGCCGTTACCGGATGACGTCGAGATATTTCAACGCGCCGCCCGTATTGAACAGGACGACCGATTCGTGCGGCCTGATCGTGCCGGCCGACGCAAGCTGCTGAATCGCGACGAACGCGGCGCCACCTTCGGGTGCGGCGCTGACGCCGGCATGCGCGCCGATGGCCAGCATGCCGTCCACCATCGATCGATCAGTGACCGCGACGGCGGTGCCGCCGCTCTCGCGAACCGCGCGAAGGATCAGGAAGTCGCCGATCGCGCGCGGGACGCGCAGACCGTCGGCCAGCGTGGATGCGTTTTCCCACATCGATGCCCGATCGGTTCCCTCGCGAAATGCGCGAACGATCGGCGCGCAGTTCTCGGCCTGGACTGAAACCATTCGCGGACGCTTTCCAGGTTTTACCCAGCCGATGCGTTCGATCTCGTCGAACGCCTTCCACATGCCAACCATTCCGGTGCCGCCGCCGGTCGGGTAGACGATCCAGTCCGGCCACTGCCAGTCCATCTGCTCGGCCAGTTCGTAGGCCATGGTCTTCTTGCCTTCGATCCGATACGGCTCTTTCAGAGTCGAGACGTCATACCAGCCGAGAGGAGCGCCTTTCTCGGCAGCCATCCGTCCTGCATCCGTGATCAGGCCGTCCACCAGCGTGACGTTGGCGCCGTAGAGGCGGCACTCGTCGATGAAGGCTCGCTTGGCATCCTTCGGCATGAAGACCTCGCAGGCCAGCCCCGCTGCAGCCGAATACGCCGCGGCGGCGTTGCCGGCGTTGCCGGCAGTGGGCAGCGCGATGGTTTTTTCGCCGAGATACTTTGCGCGTGTGATTGCCACGGACTGGCCGCGCGCCTTGAACGAGTTGGTCGGGTTGAGCGATTCGTCCTTGATGAACAGCCGATCGAGGCCGATCGTCGCGCCGAGCGACTGCGCGTGAAACAACGGCGTGAAGCCTTCGCCGAGCGTGACCGGCTGTTCGCCATCGAACAGCGGCAGCAGTTCGCGGTACCGCCACATGTTCGGCTCGCGGCCCGTCAGGCTGTCGCGCGACCATCCCCGAGCCTTCTCGAGGTCGTAGCGAGCGAGGAGGGGCGCGCCGCACCCACAGAGGTGATGCCGGCCGCGTGGATCAAGCGGCGGAGCTCCGCACGGGACCGAACATTCGAGATGAGTGAACAGGGACATCGGAATCGACGATCGCCGCGGCTATCTGCCGAGCAGCTCGGAGTCTTTCCGGCCCTGCAGATCGTCGATCTTCTTGATATGGCCGTCGGTCAGCTTCTGAACCTCGTCCAGCCCCTTCTTCTCGTCGTCTTCCGAAATCTTGGAATCCTTCAACATCTTCTTGAGCCGATCGTTGGCGTCGCGCCGGACCTGACGGACGGCGTTGCGGCCTTCCTCGCTCAGTCTGTGCACCAGCTTCGAGAGTTCCTTGCGACGTTCCTCGGTCAGCGTCGGCAGCGGAATGCGGATCACCTTGCCGTCGTTGGCCGGATTCAGCCCAAGTCCGGCGCTGCGCACGGCCTTCTCGATGGCCGCGAGTTGCGACGGATCGAACGGCTGCGCGACGATCAGCGTCGGCTCCGGAATGGACAGGCCCGCGACCTGATTGAGCGGCAGCTTCGACCCATAGGCCTCGACGTGCACGCCGTCAAGAATCGTAACGGACGCACGGCCGGTGCGGACGCCGGCGAATTCGTGCTGCACGTGTTCGATGGAGGCGGTCATCCGTTTGGTCGCCTCTGTGTAGAGACCTTTGAGATCGGATACGTCCATGAGTCCTCGCTATTTCAGGAATTGAGGAATTGAGGATCTGAGGATTTGTTTGAGAATCTTGCTGAGCCGCTGTCCGCCTACTATCCTGGCGCAGACCCAAGATCCTGAGATATATCCTCAAATCCTCAAATCCTTAACTCCATAGATCTTCAAACCGTGACCAGCGAACCGATCGGTTCGCCACTGACCGCGCGCTTGATGTTTCCCGGCGTGCGGAGGTTGAAGACGACGATCGGCAGCCGGTTGTCCATGCACAGCGAAATCGCCGTCGAGTCCATGACCTTCAAGCCCTGCTCCAGCACCTGGAGATAGGAAATCGTGTCGAACCGGGTGGCGTCGGTCTTCACCATCGGATCCGCATCGTAGATGCCGTCGACCTTGGTCCCCTTCATGATGACGTCGGCCTTGATTTCCATCGCGCGGAGCGCCGCGGCCGTGTCGGTGGAGAAGTAGGGGTTGCCCGTACCCGCGCCGAACACCACCACACGGCCCTTTTCGAGGTGACGGATGGCGCGCCGTCGGATGAAGGGCTCTGCGACCGATCGCATTTCGATCGCCGTCACCACGCGGGTGACGACGTTTTGCTGTTCGAGCGCGTCCTGAAGCGCGAGCGCGTTGATCACCGTCGCCAGCATGCCCATGTAATCGGCGGTGGCGCGGTCCATTCCTCTGGCGCTGGCCGCGACGCCCCGAAAGATGTTGCCGCCTCCGATCACGATGGCGGTTTCGATGCCCATGCCCTGGATCTCGGCGACGTCCTTGGCGATCTGAGTCGCCACAGCCGGATCGATGCCGTAGGTCTGCTCGCCCATCAGGGCTTCGCCGGAAAGTTTCAGGAGGATGCGTTTGTAGACTGGTCGAGGCGGGGGAGTCACGAAGAGAGATTATACAGCCATGACTCATCGCCATGGCTGAGGGCTCAAATGCTGATGGCTGATGGCTGATGGAGATGGTTGATGGAATTGCGATCGGCCATCACCATCAGCCCTTAGCCGTCAGCCCTCAGCCATTGGTTAAGCCGAAGGCGCTTCGCCGACCTTCACGCGAGCGAAGCGCGTGATTGACACCGTGGCCCCAAGCGCCTTGTTGGCCGCAGCCAGCACGTCCTTCACCGTCATCTTCGGCTCGCGGATGGACGCCTGGTCCGGCAGGACCGACTGCGCGTAGTAGGCGCCGAGCTTGCCCTCGACAATCTTGTCGATGACGTTGGCAGGCTTGCCGGAGTTTTCCACCTGCGCCCGATAGATCGCCTTCTCCTTCTCGAGGAGCTCGACCGGCACCGACTCGCGCGAGACGTAGCTGGGGCCGGCCGCCGCGATCTGCATCGCGATTTCCTTGACCAGCGTGACGAACTCCTCGCGCGAGGCGACGGCGGGCGTCACGCCGCCGAACTCCACCTGCACGCCGAGCTTGCCGCCGAGATGGATGTACTGCCCGACATAGCCGTGCCCGGCGAAGCGGCTGAACCGTGAGACCGCCATGTTCTCTCCGAGCTTCGCGATCACCGGGGCGACCAGCGCCGCAATCGGCCCGTTCGAATCCTTCAACCAGGCGTCGGTCGCGCCGTCGCCGGCTTTTTCGATCGCTGCGACGACCTGAGCCATCAGCTGAACGAAATCAGGCGTTCGCGCCACGAAATCGGATTCGCAATTCACCTCGGCGAGGATGCCGAACGAGTGATCCGGCGCAACGGTGCTGGCAATCAATCCCTCGTTTGCGGTCCGGCCGGCCTTCTTCGCGGCGCTCGCCAGGCCGCGCTTGCGCAGGATGGTATTGGCCTCCTCGAAATCGCCATTGGCCTCGGTCAATGCGTTCTTGCACTCCATCATCCCCGCGCCGGTCTGGTCGCGGAGCTTCTTCACCTGCTCTGCTGAAATCGCCATGTCGTACCTCTGCAAATCCGCAGACTGCATCAGTCTGCGGACGAAAAAAAACGCCGGACCCCCAGGACCGGAGGCCGGCGTCTCCTGAGAAAAAGTGAATTCTGGCTACGCCGAGGCCGGTGCGGTTTCCCGCGGACGACGCGGCGCCCGCGCAGCGGGACGCGCCGAACCATCGGCCGCATCGTCGTCTCGTCCGTCCGCAGCGCCTGCATCGGCGTCCACCGACTGCTTGACGTCCCGGCCCGACACCACGGCATCGGCGATGCGCGAAGCGAACAGTCGGATCGACCGCAGCGCATCGTCGTTGCCAGGAATGACGAAGTCGACTTCGTCGGGATCGCAGTTGGTGTCAACGATGCCGATGACCGGAATCTTCAGCTTGCGCGCTTCGTCGACCGCGATCTTTTCTTTCTTGGTGTCGACGACGAACACGGCGTCAGGCAGTCGCGACATCCCGCGGATACCGTCGAGGTTTTTCGCCAGCTTGCGGCGCTCCTTTTCGTTCCGCGCGATTTCCTTCTTCGACAGCGTGTCGAAGCGGCCGTCGGTCGCCATCGCTTCCAGATCCCGGAGACGTCCCAGACTGCGCTGAATCGTCGCGAAATTCGTGAGCAGGCCGCCCAGCCAGCGTTCGTTCACGTGGAACATCCCGCAGCGCTGTGCTTCCTCGGCAATCACGTCCTGCGCCTGGCGCTTGGTGCCGACGAAGAGAATCGTCCGGCCTTCAGAGGCGAGGCGGCTCACAAATTCCTCGGCGGTCCGGAACAGTTTCACCGTCTTCCCCAAATCGAGGATGTAGATGCCATTCCGTTCGCCGAAGATGTATTCCTTCATCTTCGGATTCCAACGCTTCGTCTGGTGGCCGAAGTGCACGCCAGCCTCCAGCAGATCCTTCATTGCGATCGCGGCCAAGCTTCCTCACCTTTCGGTCCGGCTCGCGGCCGGACGCTTCGTTAACGTTTACTGAACTGGAAGCGCTTGCGAGCGCCCGCCATGCCGTACTTCTTGCGTTCCTTGGCGCGCGCATCGCGCGTCAGGAGTCCTTCTTCCTTGAGCTTCTTGCGCAGCTCGAGGTTGTATTCCACCAGCGCGCGCGCGATCCCGAGGCGCACCGCGCCAGCCTGTCCGCTGATTCCGCCGCCGGCGACGGTGGCGAGGATATCGAACTTGTCGGCGGTCTCGGTGAGCATCAGCGGCGTGCGGATCTGGGTACGGAGCGCTTCGCGGGGGAAGAACGCCTCGAACTCGCGGCGGTTCACGCTGATGGCGCCGTTGCCGGGCCGAAGGAACACGCGGGCGGTCGACGTCTTGCGACGGCCGGTGCCGTAGTACTGAACTGCTGCTGCCACGTTACGCGACCTCGAGCTTGGATGGTTTCTGCGCCGCGTGCGGGTGATCCGGACCGGCGTACACTTTCAACTTCTTGTACATGGCCTCGCCCATCTTGGTTTTGGGCAGCATGCCGTGCACCGCGTCTTCGACCAGCTTCTGCGGCTTGCGCTGACGGACCAGCCGTGCGCGTTCTTCGCGCAGGCCGCCCTCGTAGCCGCTGTGCTGACGATAAATTTTCTGGTCTTCCTTGCGTCCGGTCAGCTTGACCCTGGCCGCATTCACGACGACGACGTGATCGCCGGTGTCGATGAAGGGGGTATAGGTCGGCTTGTTCTTGCCCTGGAGCAGCCGCGCCGCGACGGTCGCGACCCGACCGAGAACCTGACCATCCGCATCAATGATGTGCCAGCGAGTGTTCGCCGCCGCCGATTCGGCGCTGGCCATGAACGTAGACATCCCTAAAACAACCCTTTCGAAAAAAACCCGCGAACCGATGTTGGGGGATTTCCCGCCCGGACGTGCAACCTGTCGGGCAAGTCCAGGCAACGGTAAACCCAAATCATACGAGGCTTTCTGGGTACTGTCAAGGGTCTTGAAGCCGGCTGATGAGTGACTTGGCTCCGGCCGATAAACCAGACCGCACAGGCACGCAATCGGGTCTTCCCGTTTCAGCGGATTTCGGTTTTGTGATCGACTGACGAATTCGTAACCCCGAATGCCCGTTGAGTTCCCGGCCCGATCGCGGATTTGGCGTGCGATCACCAGAATTCGCGGGAAATCGCATGGCTGAGATTTGGTACCAGCCTTGCGGTGGGGTCTGGCTTCAAAGAGACAGGACATAACTCACGTGTTTGGTCTTCGAAAATCCAAAGCCGTCGTCGGACTCGACATCGGTTCGAGCGCCGTCAAAGCCGTCGAACTGAAGCCGGTAGGAAAGGGCTTCAAGGTGACGGCGTTCGCCGTCGAGGCGATTCCGCCAGACAGCATCGTCGATGGCGCGATCATCGACGGCGCTGCGGTGGCTGACGCCATCCGCCGGCTGTTCGAGAACAAGTCGTTCAAGACCAAGGAAGTTGCCGCGGCGCTGTCGGGCAACGCGGTCATCGTCAAGAAGATCAATCTGCCGGTGATGACCGAGTCCGAACTCGCGGAATCGATTCACTGGGAAGCTGAGCAGTACATCCCGTTCGACATCCAGGACGTCAACCTCGATTACCAGATTCTCAACGCCGGAACCGGTCCGGAATCGAGCGGCACCATGGACGTGCTGCTGGTCGCTGCGAAAAAGGAAAAGATCGCCGACTACACCGGCGTGATTTCGCAGGCCGGACGGGTCCCGGTGGTCGTCGACGTGGACGCGTTCGCGCTGCAGAACGCCTACGAGGTCAACTACGGCCTCGAGCCCAACACGGTTGTGGTTCTGCTGAACGCCGGCGCCAGCGCCATCAATATCAACATCGTGACCGGCGATCAGTCGGTCTTTACCCGCGACATCTCAATCGGCGGCAACGCCTACACCGAAGCGGTGCAGAAGGAACTGAACCTGCCGTTCGAGAGCGCCGAGATGGTCAAGAAGGGGCAGGCGGTCGAAGGCGTCGCGCCTGAAGCCGTCAAGCCGGTGCTGGCGACGATGACCGACGCCGTGCTGCTCGAAATCCAGAAGACGTTCGACTTCTTCAAAGCCACCGCCTCCTCCGATCGCATCGATCGGATCGTGTTGAGCGGCGGCGCGTCGCGCGTCGAAGGCTTCGCCACCGCCCTGCAGGAACGCTTCAATACCACGGTCGAGATGTTCGATCCGTTCCGGAAAATCGCGTTCGAGCCGCAGCGGCTGGGTGTCACCGACGCGGAGGCGCTCACGCCGAGCGCCGCGGTCGCGGTCGGCCTCGCGCTGCGACGGGCGGGTGACCGATGATTCGCATCAACCTGCTCGCTGCCGACCGCGCGCCGAAGAAGAAGGCCGCGGTCATCCTCCAGACCGGCCAGAAACTGACGATCGGCTGCACGCTGATTCTGCTGCTCGCCGGATTGTTCATCGGCTGGCGCTACTGGGCCGTGACCCGGGATTCCAAGCAACTCGACGCAGAGATCGCATCGGCGCAACAGGAGACGGTGCGGCTCCACTCGATCATCCAGCAGGTGCAGCAGTTCGAACAGCGCAAAGCGCAGCTCCAACAGCGCGTCCAGCTGATCGAACAGCTGCGCAAGGGCCAGACCGGGCCGGTTCACATGCTCGATCAGATCAGCCGCTCGCTGCCGCCGATGCTCTGGCTCACGGAATTGAAGCAGGGCGCGACCGACGTCACCATCGACGGCAAGTGCACGACGCTGACCGGCATTTCGGATTTCGTCGCCAATCTCGAAGCGACCGGTTACTTCAAACGCTCGATCGAAATCGTCAGCACGACCGCGGAAACCGCTACCGGCGGTGCCGGCTCGAACGCTGATCTCGTGAAGTTCAGTCTGAAGGCGATCTTTCAGAATCCGACCGACGTGAAGGCGCCAGCAGGCGCCGCGCCGGCCGGCGTGCCGCCTGCTCAGGGACGGGTGGGCGGGTAAAGACAGCGGGGTGTTTTCCCGATACGGCTCAGTAGCGAATCACAGATGGAACTCAGTCTCACGAAACTTCCGTGGTATGCGCAGATAGGCGCATTCGTCGCCCTTGCGGTGACCGGCTGCGGCCTGTTTTTCTACTACTACGAGATGCCGGCGCGAACCGACATGACCTCGCGCGAGTTGCAGCTCAAGGCGCTGCGCACCGACATCGCCCGCGGCCTCACCACCGCGAAGAAACTCGACGAATTCAAGGCCCAGGTCGTGGACCTCGAAGGCCGGCTCGCGAATCTCAAAGCGGTACTGCCTGAAGAGAAGGATGCCGCCGACTTGCTGCGGCGCATGCAGGTGGTGGCAGCGCAGTCGAACCTCGAGATCAAGAGCTTCAAGCCGAGTCCGACGGTCACCAAGCAACTGCACGCCGAGTGGCCGATCACGCTCGAACTCGCCGGCACCTACCACAACCTGGCGATCTTTTTCGACCGCGTCGGCAAGTTCACCCGCATCGTCAACATCACCGGCCTCGATGTGAAGGGGCGCGATCGGCCGGACGGCAACGTCACGATCACAGCGACCTGCGTGGCGACGACCTTCGTACTGCTCGAGAAGCCGATGCCGGCCAAGGGCGTTGCGAAACCTGGCGCGCCGCCACCCGCGCCGAAGGCTCCCTGATCATGCGCGTTCAGTATCTGACCATCGTGATGCTCCTGGCCGCGGCGCCATTGGCCTACGCACAGAAGCCTGCGGCGCCGGCCGCGGCGCAACCGGCTCCGGCGCAGAAACCCGCCGCGCCGGCAACGGCGCAACCGGTTCCCGCACCGGCTGCGGCTCCGGCGGCATCGCAGCCGCCTGCCGCTGAGAACTACACCTATCAGCCGGACGGCCGCCGCGATCCGTTTCTCAGTCTGATTGGCGTCGGCGGCGAGCAGCGGGCCATGTCGCGGAAAGGCGAAGGGCCTTCGGGTTTGAGCGTCAACGATGTTTCGGTACGCGGAGTGATGGAGAGTCGCGGTGCATTGGTGGCGATGATTCAAGGTCCTGATAACAAGACGTACATCGTGCGTCCGGGTGACAAGCTGCTCGACGGAACCATCAAGACCGTCACGACGCAGGGTCTTATCGTCATTCAGGAAGTCAACGATCCGCTGTCGCTCGTGAAGCAGCGGGAGATTCGCAAATTCCTGCGATCGGTCGAGGACGTCAAGGAATGACTGTTTCGAGGGGCTTTGCCCTGTTACTCACTCTGGCCACCGCCGGCGCGCTGGTCAACGCTTCCGGTTCGGCCGGTACCGGTGTCGGCCGGCTGAAAACGATCAGTGCCCGCACCAACGCCAAGGGCTCGCAGTTGGTGATCGAGGCGAGCGACCCACTGGCCTACGTCGCGACCCGGCCCGACCCGCTGACCCTGGCGCTCGACTTCCGCAACGTCGCCTCCGAGGGCGTGGCCAACGCGGTCGCGATCAGCGGAAAAGGTGCGATTGCGTATGTCTCCGTCGAAGACGGCGAGTCGCTCGGCACCCCGGTGGCGCATCTGCATATTGCGCTTGCGCAGCCGGTCCCGCATCACATTCGCAGCGATCGCAACACGGTGATCATCGAGTTCGACAAACCGGAGGCGAAAGCGCCGTACGTGCTGCCGCCGCCGGTCAAGCCGGCGCCCGACGCCTTCGCGGCATTACAGCAGCAGGACAGCGACGCTCCCGCAGCCGATCCGATCGTCGCTATCGGCGGGCCGTCTGCCGTGTCCGCCAATCGGGGCGCTGGCGATCGCATGGCGGTTCAACGGCTGCGTGAACCGGAAGTTGCGGCCGTGGCGGCGCCTCAGGCGCAGCCGCCCGCGCCTCCGACACCCGCGCCGCAAGGTGTCGGCGGTCCGCAGCGGAACGACCGGCAGTTTACCGGCCACCCGGTGAGTCTCGACTTCCAAGGCGCGGATCTGCGGGCCGTGCTGCGAACGTTCGCAGAAATCAGCGGCCTCAACATCGTCATCGATCCGACCGTCGCGGGTACCGTGGACGTGGCCCTCCGCGACGTGCCGTGGGATCAGGCGCTCGACATCATCCTGCGCGCCAACAAACTGGGATATCTGGTCGACGGCACCATCGTGCGAATTGCGCCGCTGACGGTGCTGTCGGAAGAAGAGGCGCAGCGTCGCAAGCTCGGCGAAGAACGCGCCCTTGCCGGACAGCTCGAGGTGATGACCCACTCGCTCAGCTACGCCAGGGCCGAAGAGCTGATCACGCTGTTGACCAAGAGCTCGCTGTCGCAGCGGGGCACGGTGCAGGTGGATGCTCGCACCAACACCCTGATCATCACCGACCTGCGCGATAACCTCACCCGCGCACGCGACCTCATTACGACGCTCGACCGCGCGCAGCCGCAGGTCGAGATCGAAGCGCGGATTGTGCAGACCAACAAGAACTACGCACGCTCGCTGGGCGTCCAGTGGGGATTCAACGGGAAGGTCGATCCCACACTGGGCAACACCACCGGTCTTGCGTTTCCCAACAGCGGTTCGCTGACCGGCCAGGCGGCAGGCGGCACTACGGCCCCGCCCGCCGGCACCGCGGTGAACCTTGGGGTTCCGGCAGCACCGAGCGCGATCGGGCTCGCACTGGGATCGGTCAATGGCGCGTTCAACCTCGACGTGGCGCTGTCCGCGCTCGAATCGAGCGGCAACGGCCGCCTGCTGTCGACTCCGCGCGTGACCACGCAGAACAACATCGCCGCCGAAATGACCCAGGGCGTGCAGATTCCGATTCAGACGACCGCGAACAACACCGTGACGGTGAGCTTCAAGGACGCGGCGCTGACGTTGAAGGTCACACCACAGATCACCGCCGCCAACACCGTCATCATGCTGATCAATCTGGAGAACGCGACGCCGGACTTCAGCCGCTCCATCAACGGCATCCCGCCGATCAACACCCAGCGGGCAGTGACGCAGGTGCTGGTCAGCGACGGACAGACCACCGTCATCGGTGGCATCTACACCAGCACCACGACCAACAATACCGACAAGACGCCGGGCCTTGGCGATGTTCCGCTGCTCAAATGGCTGTTCAGGCGCGAGGCGGTGCAAGACCAGAACACCGAACTGCTGGTGTTCATCACGCCGCGGATCATCAAGAGCTGAGGCCTGAGGCAATGTCTGCTATGCGTAGCGTTCATCGAACCATCATCGTCGCAGCGATCGCGGCTGCCGCCGCATCGTGCGGCGACGTCGTCCGTCAGGGCCGTGGGCCGGTCCTGCTGGTCGTCAATGCGTTGCAAGGCGCGCGCGGATCGCAGCCGGGCACGTTCGGCATCCCGCTGTTGTCGGACGTGATCACCAACGTCATCACGCCGGCCCCCTGCAGCGCGACGACACCGTGCCCGACCGTCTTCAACGACCTTGGCCAGGCGGTTTTCCAGGTCACGATGAAGGACGTCAGCGTGAGCCCGTCGGCCAACAATCAGGTCACGATCACCAGATACCACGTCCAGTTCATTCGCTCGGACGGTCACAACGTCGAAGGTGTGGACGTTCCATATGCGTTCGACGGGGCGGCGACGGTGACTATAGCCGCCGGCGCAACCGGCACGATGCCGTTCGAGCTCGTCAGCGTCTCGGCGAAACAAGAAGCGCCGCTGGTTCAGCTGAAGACGAACCCGGTCGAAATTTCAACGCTGGCACAGGTGACTTTCTACGGCCAGGACGTGGTCGGCAACGCCATCCAGGCGACGGCTTCGCTGAGCATCAACTTCGCGAATTTTGGGGACCAATGAGGACTAGGCTCGACCTGCTCGCCGGAATTGCGTGCGTCGTGTTGGCCACGGCGTGCGGAGTCCACCAGACCGAGGCGCCGCCGCTTTCCGGCCCGTCGACGCTGGGGCAATCGGTGTCGATTACTGCCACGCCTGACAGCCTCACACAGAACGGCGCATCGCAGTCGGCGGTGAAGGTGCTGGTCAACGGCCCGGACGGCAAGCCGCTGGCCGGTAGAGCCCTGCGCCTCGACATGAGCGTTGGCGGCACGATCGTCGACTACGGGACACTCTCCACGAAGTCCATCGTCAC
>DASXGC010000424.1:0-8967 GCA_036489235.1 Vicinamibacterales bacterium | reverse complement strand
CGTCCGCGAGCTCGAGAAGAAGGTCGAAGGCGAGCGTATCGCGGCACAGGCGGATGTCGCGATCGCGCGGCAGAAGCGCGACAAAGCCCAATACGACGCCGACGATACCGAACGGATCATCGCATCGCTGCAGGTGCGGGCACCGATCGCCGGTTCCATCTCGCTGCTGCCGAATTTCCGCGCCGGCGGGCCCGGGAGCCGCAGCCAGCCCGAATTCAAGCGCGGCGATCGCGCCTGGTTCGGCGCAGCGATCGCCGAGCTGCCCGACCTGAGCGAGATTCAGCTGACGGCGCGGGTGGACGAGGCCGATCGCGGCCGGGTGCAGGTTGGAAGTGGGGTTCGGGTGCGCGTGGACGCGGTGCCCGATCGCGACCTGAGCGGCACCTTGAAAGAGATATCGGTGGTCGCCAAGCCCGATTTCACGACCTGGCCGCCGGTCCGCAACTTCGACATCACGGTGGCATTGTCTGACGCGGATCCGAGGCTGCGCTCCGGCATGAGCGCCGCGGCGCGAGTCGAACTGGACCGGCTGCCGCAGGTCCTGCTGGTGCCGACTGCCGCCGTATTTCAACGCGGGCCGGCGACGGTCGTTTACGTCGTCCGCCGCGGCGCCTTCGAGCCTCGAGCGGTGACCGTCCTGCGCCGCGGACGCGATCAGGTGGCGATTGCCTCGGGGGTCAGCGAGGGCGAGCGGGTCGCGCTGAAAGAGCCGGATCAGGAGGCTGCGCAGCGATGATCAAAAAGATCGCGCTCGCGCTCCTCCTGGTGGTGATGGTCGTCATCGCGGCGCGGTTCGGCGTGTCCCGGACCGCGCCACGAACGGTGCCGACGACACGGGTGCAGCGCGGGCGGGTACAGGTCACGGTCTACACCGTCGGCGATCTGCGCGCGTCACGATCCGTGCAGCTTGCGGCGCCACCGATGGGCGGCCAACTGCAGATTGTGCAGCTTGCGGATACTGGCGTCGTCGTCAAGGCGGGCGACGTGGTGGTCGAGTTCGACGCCGCAGAGCAGGAGTTCAACCTCGAGCAGGCGCGATTCGACCTGCAGCTCGCCGAACAGGAAATCGCGAAGGCGGAGGCGCAGGCGGTAGTTCAGGCCGCCGAAGACGAGGTGGCGCTGCTCCATGCCCGCTACGACGTTCGGAGGGCGGAGCTGGATCTCATGAGCAACGAACTGGTGCCTGCAATCAAGGCGCAGCAGAATCAGCTGGTGTTCGAGGAAGCGAAGCAGCGGCTGTCGCAACTCGAGGCCGATGGCAAAACACACCGGGAGACGACGCGCGCGTCCGACGATAGCGTGCGCGAGAAGCGCAACAAAGCACAGCTCTCGGTGCAAGTGGCGCAGCGCAACATCGAGAGCCTGCACGTGCGAGCGCCGTTTGACGGCGTGGTCACGGTGCGTACGAATTTCCAGGCGTTTGGCGGGATCTATTTTGGCGGCGCGATGCCCGACTATCGTATCGGCGATGCGGCGTTCGCCGGCCAGCCGATTGCCGAAGTCATCGATTCGTCGCGGGTCGAGGTGACCGCGAAGCTCGCGGAACAGGACCGGGCCAATGTGTCGCCGGGGCAGGTCGTCGAAGTATCGGTCGACGCGCTGCCGGACGCCACGTTGCGCGGCACCGTTCGCAGCGTCAGCGGCGTCGCCTCCCGCGGCCTGTTCGACGCCGGCACGCGTCAGTTCGATATCGCCTTCGATGTCACGAGCAATCCGCAGGTCCGGCCGGGCGTGTCGGCCGCCATTGCCATCTCCGGCGCATCCTACGACAACGTGCTGTACGTGCCGCGGACGGCGGTGTTCGACGTCGGCGGCCGCCCGACTGTTTACCTCCGCGCCGGCAGCGGTTTCGACGCGCACGAAGTCCGCGTCAAAGCGTGGACCGACAGTGTCGCGGTGGTCGAGAACGTCGAGGCGTCCGCCGAAATCGCGTTGATCGATCCCAATACAGCGTCTGGCTCCCGTCCCAAAACGCCTCCGCAGGCGCCGCAGCGTGCCTCCCGATGACGTCGCCGCTGTGGTTGCCGGACCTCGGACGCAGCGTCGACAACCTGCTGCTGCACAAGCTGCGCACGCTGTTGACGATGCTGGGGATGATCTTCGGCGTGGCGGCGGTGGTCGCGATGCTGTCGATCGGTGCCGGTGCACAGCAGCAGGTGATGGCGTTCATCGAGGATCTCGGCGTCCGCAACCTGATCGTCGAGGCGCGCGAGACGACCGAATTCCAGGCGTATCAGAAGATTCGTCAGCAGTCGCCGGGTCTGACGTTCAAGGACATCCGCGCCATGGAAGCGACGGTGCCCGGCCTCGACCTGGTGTCACCGCGCAAGCGCTTCACACCGTCGCAGGTGATTCCGAAGCCGCAGGGGGAACTGCCGGTCGTCTACGGCGTCGACGCAAACTATCCGAGGATTGCCGGCCTGAAGATCGCCTCGGGCCGTTTCTTCACGCCGGAGGAGGCGGCCCACGCCGCGCCGCTGTGCGTGCTCGGCGAAGCGGCCCGCGTACGGCTGTTCGGCCTCTCTGATCCGCTGCGCCAATTCGTCAAGGTGAACGGGCAGTGGTACCAGGTGATCGGCGTGGCCGGCGTTCAGGCGGTGGCGCAGAGCGATGTGCCCGGGCTGCCCGGGCAGGACCGCAACAACCTCCTGTATGTCCCGACCGGCGCGGCGATGTTCCGGCTCGAGGACAACTACAGCCAGTTTCGCGACGACGTGGATGGTGTGTATCTTCGGCTGAAGCCGGATGCCGACGTGCTGGCCGCGGCGGCGACGGTACGCGGCATTCTCAGTGCGTCCCATCGCGGTGCCGACGATTACATCCTGATCGTCCCGGCCGAACTGCTCGCCGAGCAGCAGCGCACCAAGCGGATTTTCGACATCGTGATGGTCGCCCTCGCGTCGATCTCGCTGCTGGTTGGCGGCATCGGCATCATGAACATCATGCTGGCCAGCGTGCTCGAGCGGACGCGCGAGATCGGCGTCCGTCGCGCAATCGGCGCCAAACGCACCGACATCATCAGGCAGTTCGTCATGGAAACCACGCTGATCGCCGTCGCCGGCGGGACCATGGGGCTGATGCTGGGCGCGTCGATGTCGCGGCTGATCGCCAACTTCGCCGGCTGGTCCACGATCATCAGCGGCAGTTCGCTGGCGCTGGCCTTTTCAGTGTCGGTAGTAATCGGGCTCGTGTCCGGTGTGTACCCGGCGATGAAGGCGTCGCGTCTGGATCCGGTGCAGGCGCTGCACTACGAATGACGACCAGCCTCAATTTTCGAGACGAGGAAGTTGACGACCCGCTCGAAGGGGTCGAACCCGAACGCTGCCGCGACTGACGGCCGCAGATTGGAGTTGGCGTTGATGTCGTAGAACACACGCCGGCCGTCGTAGGTCTCGAGATATTCGATGCCTCCGACATCGAGTCTGGCCGCCTTGACGATTCGAGTCGCAGTTTCGACGGCTTCGCGAGGAACCTCCGGATACGGCACGAATTCGACCGGTGGCGCGTCGACGACCTGTTCCGGCACCTCGCACACGCCGCTCCCATCGTCCGGATTGCAGACCGGCGACGGGCATAGATTGAAGCGGCCGTGCGTGATCACGCGCATTGCGTAGAGCAGCTCGCCGCCGAGAAATTCGAGGCGTACGATGCCGTGATCGGGGTCGTGCGGCAGGTATTCCTGAAGCAGGAAGAGGTTGTCCGGAAGCCAGACCGCCGGATCGCGAGCAAAAATGCGCTCGACCTCGGCGAGCGACTCGACCACTTCGATACGCGCGCCGCTGCCGCCCTGGTCCGGTTTGAGCAGCGCTGGCCAGCTCACGTCGCGCTCGTATCGTTTCAGCGCGCTGACGTCGTTGAATGTGATTGACCGTGGACAATCGATGCCCAGCGTCCGCAGGAGCGTTGCCTGTGCGCTTTTGCTCAACTCGAGTGCGAAGACGTCGGCGCCGTTGAGCACCCTCGCCCCAAGCAATTCAAGCGACCGCATGTAGGCGAGCGCCAGGGGAACCGCGCGAGTGTGGCCGCGCAGATAAGCACTGGGACTCGCCTGGTTGAAGTACAGACGAGCGTGTGGCGCCTCCTCGTTGCTGAACGCGGCGCGCGAGACGTCAAACGGAAGAAACGAAACGCCGCGACGCTCGAGCGCCGCGAACAGCGGTTTCTGCCATTCGGGATGTTCATGGAGGACGATGAGATCGGCTGCTGGCGTCGTCATATGAGTTGGCTGTCCTATCGTGACACGGACAACCGTCGGCGTGAATCGGCCGTGGATTTCTCAGGAGGCGGATGCGGCCGCGGGCTGCTTCTGGAGCCGGACGCGGAGGGTGAGCAGCGTGACGAACATCGCCAGGGTGCCGAAGAAATAAGGGGAGCCCGCCTCGTACCACAACGCAAGGTGACGCCCGCCGAACAGCAGCGGCAGCACCGTGCCGGTGGCGAGCACCGCGACCAGCCCGAACATGGCGAGCCGCCGATCGATTTCGTTTCGCGTCTGCGGCATTATCGCGGTCAGCAGCAGCGCGGGCACGTAAAGCGCGACCAGATAGCGGCGTTGTGTATGCGGTGACGCCAGCAGCATTGCCGTCAGCACGATCGAGAAGTCGAGCATCGCGGCAAGCGGCCCCGACGGCGGCTCACGGAGCAGCACGGCGACCACCGCGCCTCCCGCGAGGACGGCGACGGCCCACACCAGTGTGATCAACTGTTCTCGATCGGCCGTCAGTTCGCCGCCGGCGGAGTCGCGCGATGGCGCAAGGTGTTGTGCGAGCACGCCGCGGAGCGCGTAGTTGTCGCCCTCGTCGACTTTTTCTTCCGCGTACCGACCGAATCCTTCGAGGAGCCTGGCATTGGCTTTGAGCCCGACTACCGTGGCCGGCAGCATGGCCAGCGCCGCGAGCACTGAGATGGTTGCCACGCACACCGCGAATCGTCGCCGCATCAGGAAGTAAACAAGCAGCAGCACCGGCGTGAGCTTGGTGGCGATCGCCACGCCGAGCGCCACCGCCGGCGCCGCCACCTCGCCGGACGCCTCTGCGTCCATGGCGTAGACCATCAACGTGATCACGAACAGGTGGACGTTACCGTAGCGAAGCTCCTCGGCGAGATACCCGCCGACGCACGCGACCGCCAACAGGATCGTCGATTGCGCCCGCGTCCGCAGTCCAATCCGGCGCATCACCACCGTCCCGATGTAGAACAGCGCCGCGACCTTCAGCCAGAAGAACAGCAACGCCGCCACTTCGAGCGGCAGCCATCCCAGCGGAACGAGCAAGAACGCGATCGCCGGCGCGTAACGAAAGCCGTGCGCCTGTGCCGGTCCAGGGCCGTAGACGGCCTCGGGATAGAGGTCGTAGTTTCCCTGCCAGACCTGCTGGGCAATCCGGTGATAGATCGGAAAGTCCACCGGGTGCACGGCGCAGTCGATACCGAAGGCGACGATTGCGGCGCCAAGGAAAAATAAAAGGACGCGACCAGGCCACTGGCCGGTGACGAGGGATAGTGCGATGCGTCGATTCGAGGTGTGGCCGACGTCAGCCAAGGTTTGGGGTTGGTGGAAGCAAGCAGCATGCCTCGGCCCAGCGCGGGATTCCGTCTGTTTCGTGGCGTAGCTGGACGCGAACCGTCGTGATTGGAGGTCACCCCTGTTGCGTCCGTGGACACATAAGGGTGGTCTAAGCGCTCGTTCACCTTGACAGTCTACCGGAGCGTCGTTACAGTGGCAGACACCTAGGATGTCTACCGAAGAGAGCCGCGATCGAGTGGAACTGCTGCAGGGCACGTTGGACCTGCTCGTGCTGAGGACCCTGCGGCTGGGGCCAGCGCACGGCCACGGCATCGTGAAAACCATCAGCCAGTCGTCAGAGGATGTGCTGAGGGTTGAGCAGGGGTCGTTGTATCCGGCGTTGCACCGTTTGCTGAAGCGCGACTTGATTGCCTTCGATCACGGCACCTCCGAAAACAACCGGCGGGCGAAGTACTACCGGCTGACGCCGAAAGGCCGGAAGCAACTGGCGGTTGAAACCACCAAATGGGAGAAGCTCGCGCGGGCGATTGCGCGCGTGCTGAAGCCGGCCTGATGCGCGGACGCCGCAGCCTCGATGGCCTGGACGAGGATGTCCGCGACCATCTCGAGCGCGAGACGCAGGACAACATCGAACGCGGGATGAGCGCGGAGGAGGCGCGCGCGGCCGCACACCGCGCCTTCGGCAACATCACGCTGGCGATGGAGGACACGCGTGCGGTCTGGGTGCCCGCCTGGCTCGATCAGGTCGCGCAGGATGCTCGCTACGGGTTGCGACTATTGCGGCGCGCTCCCGGGTTCAGCGCGGTCGCGATCCTGACACTGGCGATCGGCATCGGTCTCAGCACCGCCGTGTTCAGCGTCGTCAACGCCGTGCTGATCCGGCCGTTGTCGTATCCGCATGCGGAGCGACTCTACTGGCTGGGGACCTACGACGACCGAACGCCCGTGGAGTACGTGAGCTCGCCCGAGTTCGCCGCGTGGTGCGCTCAATCGTCCTCGCTCGAGCGCAGCGCGGGATTTTTCGTCGCCAGCGAAGCGATCGATGTCGGCGCCGAGGTCGTGCAGGCGCGCATCGCCGCCGTGACCGACGGCTTCTGGGATCTCGCCGCCGTCCCGTTCACGTACGGCGGTCCGCCCCGAACTGGCCAGGAAGGGGTCGTCCTTTCTCACGCGTTCTTTGAGCACTGGTTCCATGGCGATCCGGGTGTCGTCGGCCGCCAGGTGATGCGCTATGGCGTGCCGACCCCGGTGACCGGCGTGCTCCGGCCGGATTTCAAGATCCAGTTGCCGCCGCCATCTACCTTCTCCGCGATTGCGCCAGGGGCGATCGATTTCATTCGCGCGATAGTGTTACGGCCGGCTGAACCGGGCGGCGGCATTCTGGTGTTCAACGTCCTGGGTCTCGCCCGGCCTGGCGTCACCGCCGCTCGGGTCGTGGATGATATCCAGACCATTCGTGCGCACGAGCAACGTGACGCGCACGAACTGCGCGGTGCAGCCGGCATGAGATTTCCGCCACACCTGCGAGTGGTGCCGTACGCCGAGCATCTGGCCGGCTGGGCGCGGCGGCCGCTGCTGATCCTGCTGGCGTCGGTCATGCTGGTCCTGCTGATCGCGTGTGCGAACCTCGCGAACCTGTTGCTGGCGCGCGGTGCGGCGCGTCAGCGCGAGATTGCGATCCGGGCGGCGATCGGCGCCGGACGCGGCCGTGTGCTGCGGCAGTTTCTGGTCGAGAGCCTGCTGCTGGCGGCTGCGGGCGGCATGCTCGGGCTGTTGCTGGCGCGGGCGGCGATCGCCCTCGTGATTGCATGGATCCCTGCGGCTGTCCCTCGGCTGGCGGAGGCGTCGATCGATGGTCGTGTGCTGGCGTTCGCCGCGGCCGCGACGATCGCGACCACGTTCCTGTTTGGTCTGGCGCCGGCTATGTCGTGGTGGAGGGCGGGCGTTCACGACCTGCTCAAGGACGGCGCGCGGACGGCCTCGTCGTCGCGTCGCACGGTCCGCGTTCGAACAGGGCTGGTGGCGTTGGAACTGGCGCTCAGCGTGGTTCTGCTGATCGGTGCCGGGCTGATGGTGAAGAGCTTCGAACGCATCACCGCCTATCCGGCCGGATTCGAACCGGATCGGGTTCTGACACTCCGAATGCAATTCTCAGGCGTTCGCTATCGCGATCCGGTCGCCCGTCGTGCCTATATCGACGAAGCGCTACGCCGCCTGGCCGCTGCCCCAGGCGTGGAGGTCGCCGGCGGCAGTTCGGGCGGCGACGGACGCATGACGCTGCGCGTCGAGGGCCGGCCGGAACCACCGCCGGGCCAGGGGCCTACCGTTCTGACGAGCATGGCCTCGGCCGGCTACGCCGCGGCGATCGGCATGCGAGTGGTGCGCGGGCGCTGGCTGACCGATGCGGAGCCGCAGCCGGCGATGGTGATCAACGAGGCGCTGGCGCGCCGCACCTTTGCCGATGGCGATGCGATCGGCCAGCGCATCCTCATTCCGGGCCGCGGCGATCCGCGATCCGCCCTCATCGTTGGCGTGGTGGCGGACTTGCGTTACTCGAAGCTCGATGCCAGACCGGAGCCCGAACTGTTCATGAACTACAGCGACGCAACGGCAGTGATGTCTGCCGGGATGACGTTGGCGATCCGGACGGCGGGCGATCCGGCTGCTGCGGCTCCAGAGATTCGGACACTGTTGTCGAGCGTCGATCGTAATGTGCCGCTGTTCGACGTGCGGCCACTCGATACCGCGCTGGCCGATTCGATTGCGCCGAGGCGATTCAACACGCTGCTGCTTGGAACGTTCGCAGGCTCGGCGTTGCTGCTGGCACTAATCGGCATTTACGGAGTGATCGCCTTCGCAGTCACGCAACGAACGCACGAGATTGGCGTCCGGATGGCGCTTGGCGCCCAGCGCCGGCAGGTGGTGCGCATGGTGGCTCGGCAGGGTATGGCGATCGCCTCGGCCGGCATTCTGATCGGAGTGGCCCTCTCATTCGCGCTCACCAGACTGTTGACGACGATGCTGTACGAGGTGACGCCGACCGACCCGTCAACGTTCGGCCTCGTGGTTGTCGTGCTGGCGGCCGCCGCGTTCGTCGCCGGATGTGTGCCGGCCCTGCGCGCCGCGCGAGTCGATCCGATCGTCGCCTTGCGGTGCGATTGATGCGGGACGACGAGTGTAGTGGCCGGTTTTAGCGGCCGTCACGGTCCGCCTGAAGATGGACTTCCGCCTAGAAGCGGACACCGCGGAGGGTCGGGCGCAACTCGGCGTCCACGATTCTGCCGATTCGCGTGACGATCTCCGGCACCGCTTCGACATCCGCACGGGCCGTATGGAAATTGACGATGCAGGCCCGCAGCAGGTAGCGGCCGGCGATGATCGCGTTTGAAACAAACGCCTCGCCACTGCGCTGCAGGCGATCGAGCAGTTCGCGGTTGATGGCG
>DASXGC010000412.1:0-2782 GCA_036489235.1 Vicinamibacterales bacterium | reverse complement strand
AGCGGCTCGAGAAACTGCGAGCTCTTGTGGTCGAATTTCGTCAGCGCCGTTCGATCCAGTTCGGGAACGCCGAGGAAGAAATCGTAATTTGTGCGCTCGGCCTCGCGCAGCGGCGCCTGCGGGTGCATGTCGATCGCCTTGTGCTTCGGGTTGGTGCGGTCCTTGGCCGGACAGACGGTGACGCAGAGGTTGCAGCCGGTGCAATCCTCGGGCGCCACCTGAATCGTGAAGTACTTGCCCTTGTGATCGTTGCCTTTGAACAGCGTCGACTTGAAAGTCGGAGGCGCGCCTGCCAGATCGCTCTCGTCGTAGACTTTCGCGCGAATGGCGGCGTGGGGGCAGACGAGCGCGCATTGATTGCACTGAATGCAAACCTTCGAGTCCCAGACAGGGATTTCGAACGCGATGTTGCGTTTTTCCCATTTCGTCGTTGCCACCGGCCAGGTGCCGTCGATGGGGAACGCGCTCACCGGCAGCAGATCGCCTTTGCCGGCCAGGATGAGCGAGGTGACCTTCTGGACGAAATCCGGCGCCTGTCCAGATACCAGCGGTGGACGACCACGACGTGAATTCACGGCGCCCGGCACTTCGATCTCGTGCAGGTGTGCGAGCGCCTGATCCACGACCTCGCAGTTACGGCGCACCACCTCCGGCCCGCGCTTGCCGTAGCTCTTTTCGATCGACTTCTTGATGTGCTTGATCGCTTCGTCGACGGGGAGAATCCCCGAAATCGAGAAGAAGCAGGTCTGCATGATGGTGTTGATGCGCGAACCCATGCCGGAACGCTTGGCGAGATCGTAGGCGTCGATGGCGAAGAACCGAAGCTTCTTCTCGATGATCTGCTCCTGCATCTCCCTTGGGAGCTGATCCCACACGTCCTCCGTGGGGAACGGCGCGTTCAGCAGGAACGAGGCGCCGGGCGCCGCTGACTCGAGGACGTCGATCTTGTCCACGAATTCGAACTGATGGCAGGCGACGAAGCGTGCGCTGTTGACCAGATAGGCGGATCGGATCGGCTTGGGACTCGAGCGCAGGTGCGAAACCGTGATCGCACCGGATTTTTTCGAGTCGTAGACGAAGTAGCCCTGGGCGAACAGGTCGGTTTCCTGGCCGATAATCTTGATCGAGTTCTTATTGGCCCCGACGGTGCCGTCCGCACCGAGCCCGTAGAACAGAGACGCTGACACATCCTTGGACTCGGTGATGAACGACGGATCCCACGGCAGCGACAGGTGGGTGACGTCGTCCACAATGCCGACGGTGAAGTGGTGCTTGGGTTTGTCCTTGGCGATGTTGTCGAAGACGCCTTTGATCATCGCCGGCGTGAACTCTTTGGACGAGAGTCCGTAGCGGCCGGCGACCAGCCGAGGCATTACCGCGAACGGCGAGACGCCCTCGGCATGCGCTTCGGCTAGCGCCGTCGTGACGTCGAGATACAGCGGATCGCCCGGCGCCCCGGGCTCCTTGGTCCGATCGAGGATCGCGAGCGTGCGCACGGTTTTCGGCAGCGCATCGAGGAAGGCCTGGCGGGCGAACGGGCGGTAGAGCCGAACCTTCAGCACGCCCACCTTTTCGCCGCGGGCGGTCAGGTATTCCACGGTTTCCTGGACGGTTTCTGCGCCCGACCCCATCAGCACGATGACGCGATCGGCGGCCGGATCCCCGACGTACTCGAACAGACCGTAGCGCCGGCCGGTCAGCGCCGCAAACGACTCCATCGTGCGCTCGACGACGGCGGGACACACATCGTAGAACCCGTTCTGAGCTTCGCGCGCCTGGAAAAACACGTCGGGGTTCTGCGCCGTTCCGCGAAGCACCGGCCGGTCAGGCGTCAGTCCACGCTCACGATGGGCGAAGACCAGCGATTCCGAGATGAGCGACCGGAGATCGTCGTCGCTGAGCTCTTCGATCTTTGCGACCTCGTGGGACGTCCGGAATCCGTCGAAAAAATGCAGGAACGGAATCCGCGTCTCGAGCGTCGCCGCGTGAGCCACTGCGGCCATGTCGTGCGCCTCCTGAACGGAGTTCGAGCACAACAGGGCGAAGCCGGTCTGGCGGCAGGCCATGACGTCGGAGTGATCGCCGAAGATGGACAAGGCATGGGCCGCGAGCGTCCGCGCTGCAACGTGCATCGTGAACGGTGTCAGCTCGCCCGCGATCTTGTACATGTTGGGGATCATCAGTAGCAATCCCTGCGACGCCGTAAACGTCGTCGAGAGCGCGCCCGCCTGCAGCGCCCCGTGTACGGCGCCGGCGGCGCCCGCTTCAGACTGCATCTGCGCGATTTCCGGAATCGCGTTCCACAGATTCGGACGCTTCCGGCTCGCCCATTCGTCGCAGACCTCCGCCATCGGACTGCTCGGCGTGATCGGATAGATCGCAATCGTCTCACTGGCGCGGTACGCCACCGATGCGGCCGCTTCGTTCCCGTCTACGGTTATCCGCCGCCTGCTCGCCATGTCAGCTCCTCACTGTCTCGACGTTCTCAGGGCCATCGATTGCCGCTACGAACGCGCCGGTTGCCCGCTGCCGGCAAGACCCAGCAGCGCGCCGGTCTGGCGCGCGATTACCAGTTCTTCGTTGGTCGGTATCACCCAGGCGGAGATGGGGCTTCCTGCCCGCGTGATTTTCACGCGCCCGGCGCGGTTCGCGTCCGGATCGAGGTCAATTCCGAGCCATGCGGATGCTGCGCAAATCCGCTGTCGTATCTCGGGCGAGTTCTCGCCGATACCGGCCGTAAATACGAGGGCGTCGATTCCGCCGAGCACAGCGGCCAGTGCGC
>DASXGC010000337.1:0-7115 GCA_036489235.1 Vicinamibacterales bacterium | reverse complement strand
GTTTCAGGAAATTCCGTACCGCAAGATCGAGCGCTGGTAAGCCGGAGAGGGGCCGATTGGTCCGGCTAAAGCCGGACACTACCTTGGCTCGAGTAGTGTCCGGCTTCAGCCGGACGATAGTGGCTTCTAGCGTGACGCGCTGCAGTCATGGTTCCCCTGCAGTGGTGTTGTTATCATGACCCAACCCACCATGCTGTATCTGGATGACCTTCACCCGGGCATGCGCTTCATCAGCGGCACCGCGACCATCGACGCGGAACAGATCACGAAGTTCGCGCGCGAATTCGATCCGCAGCCATTTCACTTGAGCGACGAGGCTGCCAAATCCAGTTTGTTCGGCGGCCTCTCCGCCAGCGGCTGGCACACCGCAGCGCTGACGATGCGGCTGCTGGTGGACAGCAACGAGCTGGCAGGCGGCATCATCGGCGGCGGCGGCGAGATGAACTGGCCGAGACCGACCCGTCCCGGCGACACGCTGCAGGTTCATGGCGAAGTCGTCAGCGTGACCCCCTCGCGATCGAAACCCGATCGCGGCATCGTCACCGTCCGCAACGAAACGCGCAATCAGCATGGCGAGGTCGTTCAGCTCTTCGTCGCAAAGCTGGTCGTTCCCCGCCGTCCACCGGACTGAGACGCGTACCAGACGCAAAGATGTGGTGTCCGGCTTCAGCCGGACCTAGTCGCGAAGGTGTAGTGTCCGGCTTTAGCCGGACCTGGTATTCACAAATGGCTCGACGTTATTGGCTAATGAAATGCGAACCGGCGGCTTACACGATCGCCGATCTCGAACGTGACGGCCGGACCAGCTGGGAGGGCGTGCGCAACTACCAGGCGCGCAACTTCATGCGTGACGACATGCAGGAAGGCGACGGCGTGTTGTTCTATGCGTCGAACGCCGACCCGTCCGGTGTCACCGGGCTCGCGACGATTGTCCGCGCTGCGTATGCGGATCACTTTGCCATCAAGAAAGGGCACAAATATTTCGATCCCGGCAGCCTGGGGAAAGCGCCGACCTGGTTCATGGTGGACCTCGGCTTCGTCGAACGATTTCGCGCGGTCGTGCCGCTCGAGGTGCTGAAGGCGACCGGCGGTCTCGAGCACATGATGGTCAACCAGAAGGGCAGCCGCCTGTCGGTGCAGCCGGTCACCAAGCCGGAGTACGCGATCGTCGTCCGGCTTGGTCGGCGAGTTCGGAGGTAGCGCGGCGGCGCTGAAAGGTCGCGCGACCTGACGGTTGCGTCGCTCGCGACCTCCGCTGGGCCGAGCGAGCTCGGCCCCTACTTCGGTTCCGCCGGACCGAGCGAGCTCGGCCCCTACTTCAGTTCCGCCGGACCGAGCGAGCTCGGTCCCTACTTCAGTAGGTGACCCGGACCCTGTATTTCAGCACCGCGGTCCCTTCCGCCGCGACGGGCACGGTGAAGCCGGCGGCCCAGGCTGCGGTCTTCGTCCACTCGTGCGACGCCTGGATCATCCGCCATGTGCCGCCGATCGGTTCGTTGACCTCAACGCTGATCGGCGTGGCCTTGTGATTCCGAAGAGTGATCGCGTATTCCATCTCGTAGACGTTGGCCGCAACCTTCGCGAAGTCCACCTGATTGCGTTCGCATACGACATCGAAGGCGTTGCCGATTTTCAGGTTCAGTTCCTCGTCTTTCGGCGTGTGTCCGATCCGATCCTCGCCGACGAACTGCGTTCCGCCTTTCGAGTCGGCCTGATAGACCCGCACCGTGCCGGCCGGCATCGGCATGCCAAGGCCGCTGCGCTCCTCGTTCTTGAACTGATAGAAGACCTGCACGACATCCTTGATCGGCGATCCCGGATGCTGCGGATTCCGGTAATAGAACGCCTGACCGTCGACGATGTAGCGCTTGCGGATGGGGAGGCCGGTACCGGTCAGCATGCTGACCTGTTTGGTTTCGCTGTTGTTGATGGTGGTCTTTCGGCCAAGCGTGTAGAGGTGATAGTCCGAGAATGACTCCTGCGACATCACCGCTTCGGAGGCGGCCATCGGCGCTGATTTCGCCATGTCCCTCATCGCATTGAAGGTGTCGCGCACGCGATTGAGTTCGCCGGCCACCAGCTGCAGCTTGGCGTTGCGGAAGGAGGTGCCGCTGCCGTTGGTCAGTGTCACCCATCCGTCGAGGTCAGCGAGCTTGTCGTCGCGTGCGACCGTCAGCACGTAGTCGGCGTTCCACGACAGCTTGCTGGCAAGGTAGGACGCCTCGACGCGGTGGTGCGCAGCGCCGCTGTTATCGAGCGTCCAAATCAGAGTCGGATGGGTGTAGAGATTGGACGGCAGGGACGGAAACTTGATCTGATCGGCGCCCAAGCCGGTGATGATTTCGTCTCCGACCTGCCAGACCGGGGCGTTGTTGTAACTGAGAAGGCGCGCTTTCACCTCTTCGTAGCGGGTCTCGCCGTTCGCCATTCGTGGCCGCACCAGGGTGACATCGCGGCCGACGTACTTGCGCAGCAGCTTGTCCGGTTCGAGCAGGTCGTATTCGTAGTTCTGCTCGAGCACGCCGAGGCGCGACGGTTCTGTCAGTGATCGGAAATGGACCGTTGCCGGGTTGACGGTGGCGGCGACGTCCATGAACTTCAGGTCGAAGGTGCCGCGCGGCAGCTGCAGATCGCGGACGTCCCGGACCAGCGCCAGATCCGAGTTGTAGACGGTGACGGCGAGGTCGACCTGATTGTCGAGCGTGGACGCGTCTTGTCCGTCGCGGGCGGGCGAGGCGTGAGCAGTGAACGAAGGGCGAAAGACGACCGTGCCTGAAATCATCAGGGCCGCGGCTAACAGAATTCGTATGCGCATGACTGGCTCCTTTGCTGTTCTGCGCTTAGAACGGAGCCGGCCGGAAATCTTGCAGGGGTTGGTCAGCGCTGCCAGGACACTCCGGCGTCGGTGGTGGTCAGGGTGCGGCCGTCCGCGAACGACACCGTTGCAGTTCTGTCGTCGGTTGCGGAGACGCCGACCAGGTCGGCCTGCTCGGGTAACGCGATTCGCCGCCACGTGCGGGCGTCGGTCGAGAGCAGCACTGTGGCAACCGGTCCGACCAGCCAGCAGACGGACGGTGACGGAGAGGAGCCAGCTGCGAGCGTCACGGTCGATCCGGTCTGCTGCGTCTCCCAGGTCGACCCGCCGTCAGCTGTGTGCTGAACCGCACCGCCCGGGACGATCCGCCATCGGCTGCCCGGGTTCGACGACACGATCGTCGTGCCGGGCGCGCTTGCGGTGGCGTTCCTCAAGGACCTGGCAGCGGCCGGGCTGGCGGCCGCCGGCGCCGCGGCGCTTTTTTGCGCAACCGTTTCGTTGGCGGTCGTGGCCTTGTTGCTGGCCAGGGCGTCCGCGGTCACACTGCCGGTCGCCGCCGCGCCGCTTGTCAGAGCCGCGCTCCGGTCCGCCAGCTGCGCGTCTTTTGCCCTGAGATCGTCGCGCTGTTTCTCCAGGGCCTCGGGTTGATCAGCGCGGGCGTTCGAGCTCTCGAGCTGACTGCGTCCTGCTTCTCGCTGCGGACTGTTTTTCTGGACGGCCTCGGGTTCCGCCGGTGGCGTGACTGCTTCGGCGGCGCTCGAAGGCGCGGCCGGCGCGGCCGGTGGAATCGTGACGGCAGTCGCAGCCTGGGCAGGATCTTCGTGGAGGACGGTCGGAGCGCGCTGCGGCACTGCGATCCAAACGAGCATCGCCGCAGCAATCGCGGTGACTGGAATCAGCCAGGCGAGCGCCGGAAATCGCCGAGCCGGCCGGTTTACCACTGTTGCGGCGGCGTGGGCGTGTTCGGCTCGGGACAGCGTGGCCATCATCGCCTGACAGCGCTCGCAGCCCGCCGCGTGGGCTTCGACTGCGGCCCGCTCCTGTCGATCGAGCCCATCATCTGCCCAAGCCGCAAGGGTCTCGGCGTCGAGGCAGGCGCCGGCAGGGTCGGCCCGCGCGCCCCGTTTGAGCGTGCTGCCCAGCAGATGGTCGATCGTCGTGTCGCGATCCTCGTTCGGGTTGTTCACAGTCTGCTCATTACTTGGAACGATCCACCGCGGATTCCTTGCGTTCGGTCCCGCTGACCATCCGGGTCAGGTCGAGCCGCCCTGAATCTGACGCTGCCGCCGCGAAGCAGTCGGCGACCTGCGAGTCGTTCAATCCCGACTGGCGAAGCCGTCGTTCCACGGACTCGCGGATCGCGGTCCGCGTTCTGGCGAGCTGACGCGACGCGGTCGCCTCGTGCTCCTTCAGCACACGCCCCGTTTCCGCCAGCGTCAACTCCTGCACATAGTAGCAACCGAGGCGCAAGCGGTCCCGGCTGTCCAGCTCGGCGACCGATGCTTCGACTGCCTGTTCCATAAGCGCGACCAGCCGGGTCGAGTCGGGATCCGCTGTCGTGCCGGATCGATGATCCGCACGCCGCTCTTCATCGTCCGGCAGCGGCTCGAAGCGTCTTCGCTCGCGCACCCGATCGACGTAACGCTGAGCGAGCACGGCTCGCAGCCAGGTAGCGAGACTGCTGCGGCCCTGAAAATACCGGAACAGCGAGCGTCGTTCTCCGGCGCGTTGGGTCAGGCCGTAGAGGTCGGCGTACAACGCGTCGGCAAGTTCGCGAGCGCCGCCGCCGGGCTCGATCGCGTCCGCCGCACGATACAGCAGCGGACGGTATTCCAGCACGAATCGCTCCCAGGCGGCCTCGTCGCCCGCCGCGCACCGCCGCGCGAGGTCGACATCGGCGGCATATTTTCCGCTCACGCCGGCGTCGCGCTCCTGGCCGCCGACTCCATTTGCCTGATGATCGTCGTCAACGCCTGGTTGACCGGACACGGGATGCCGAAGCTCTCACCGAGCCGGACCACCGCGCCGTTCAGGAAATCGATCTCGGTGCGCCGGCCCTGCAGCAGGTCCTGCTGCATCGACGACAGGTTCCTGGACGGGCCATACCGCCTGTTGATGGCGTCAACCATGTCCTCGTCGAACTCGACACCGTCGCGCCGCGCGACGCTGACGCACTCGTCAACGATCAGCCGCTTCAGCGGATCGAGCCGCTGGTCCGCGATCGCTCCGACTTCGGTTCGGGTGATCGCGTTGACCGGATTGATCACGCAGTTGACGATCAGCTTGCGCCACATCTCGTCCTTGATGCGTTGGGAGACCGTCGCCTCCAGTCCGCTCGCGCGAAAGGTCTCGGCGATCGCTGCGCTGGCGCGGCTCTGCTCGATCGACGTCGAGCTGAGCGCTTTCAATTCAACCACGCCGGGCGTGCGGTAGATCGCGCCGAGATTGGTGATGGCGCGGAGCACGGTGCAGCAATCGCCCACAATCGACTTGGGGATGTCCTCGACGTAGAGACCGTTCTGAATGCACAACAGCGTCGTGTCCGCGCGGACCAGCGCGGCGATCGAGCGGACGGCGGCCTCGCTGTCGCTGGCCTTGGTCGTCAGAAGAACCAGCGCGTCCGGCGGCATCACCTCCAGCGCCGTGACCGCGCGCAGCCGATACACCGATTCTTCGAGGCCGGTGATCTGCAGGCCGTGGCCGTTAATCTGCGCGGCGTGAGCGGCCCTGCCGACCAGCGTCACGTCGTTGCCGCGCGACAGCTTCGCGCCGTAGACGCTGCCGATGGCACCGGCGCCAAGGACGATGATGTTCACAGCGTTCCAATCATAGGCGACCGCTTAGCGTGCTTCGCACATGCGACGCAGCGACACCATCGTTACTTTATCGTCCACAAATAAACCATCAACCCGTTCACGTCACGAGCGGCCTCAGGCGGCCAGTCGGCGCCCATGTCGAACTGATGCGAGACGATGCGCGTGCCGCGACGCAATCGTTTGAGCGCCGGCATCAGCTGCTGGTTCAGATGCGGCAGCAGGAACAGGGTGACCACCGTCGCCGGCGTGAAGTCCGCCTCGAATAAATCCTGGTTGATGAACGAGACGCGGTCGCTCACGTGCGCCCTGGCCGCGTTGGCATTGGCCTCCGCGACCAGGCGCGCGTCGATTTCGATGCCGACACCGCGGGCGCCGAACCTCGCAGCCGCGGTGATCGGGATTCGGCCGTCACCGGATCCAAGGTCGTAGACGATGTCCGCCGAGGTCACGTGCGCCATCTCCATCATGGCGTCCACGACGGCGTCGGGCGACGGAACGTAGCGGACGTCGGGTTGTTTGGTTCGCGCGACTTGCACTGACGCACCGGCCCCCGCCAACAGCAGCAATGCGATCGTCTTCAACACTGCCTTATTCTCCTTGCCTTTGGCCGCGTCGGCGTGGAACATCAAAATGATTCCCGTGGCCGACGCCGATCATTTCTACCCCGACGAGGATGAGAGCAACCAGCGTAAGCTGGCGCGCGAGCGCCACTTCCACGTCGTCGAGATTCCGATCCTCAGGCTGCTCGGTTTCCTGATCGTCACCGTCCTGGCGTTCATTCATCAGGCGTTCGTACCGGGCGAACCGTCGGGCCCGCCGATCGTGCTCGGCGCCGTGGTCGTGTCCTACAGCCTGGTGTCGTGGGCGATCCTCTACAAGTGGTTCGACAAGACGCGCGTCCGCCTCGGCACGCTGTTTCTCTCGCTCGATGTGTTCGCGTTCATCTTCGCAATTTACTTCACCGGCGCCGAGAAGAGCTGGCTGTTCTTCCTGCTGTTCATCCGCACCGCCGATCAGGCGAACACCACATTCAAGCGCGCGCTCGGATTCGCGCAGCTGTCGGTTGCCGCCTACGCCCTGCTGCTCGCCGAGCTCGTGTTCGTCGAGCATCGTGCGATTGCATGGCCGCCAGAAATCTTCAAGCTGCTGATCCTGTTCGGCGCAAATGCCTATGTGGCACTGACGGCACGGACGGCGGAGCGGCTGCGGGCGCGAATGATCGATGCGATCCACGTGGCTCGCGAACTGGTCAAGCGTCTCCGGGCCCAGTCGACGGAGCTCGAGGAGGCGCGGCGTGTGGCCGAGAAGGCGAGTCGGATCAAAAGCGAGTTTCTCGCCAACATGAGCCACGAAATACGAACGCCGATGAACGGCATCATCGGCCTCACCAGCCTGACCCTCGATACGCCGCTCGATCCAGAGCAACGCGAGCACCTCACCATGGTGCAGATGTCGGCCCAGGCGCTGCTGCAGATTGTCAACGA
>DASXGC010000180.1:0-11652 GCA_036489235.1 Vicinamibacterales bacterium | reverse complement strand
AGCGTGCCGGCCAACCCGGCTGCAAGCACCACCTCGCTGCCTCCGGTATAGCCGGCCATCCCCGAGACAATGCCGAACACGGCGCCGAGGCCGTCGTTGACGCCGTAGATGGCGTCGCCGATCCAGCCGGTGCCGCGCTGATGCCAGCGCTCGCGTCCCAGGATTCGATCAAGGGCCGAGCGCGGGGTCGGCGCGGCGCCGCCGGCGAGTGCGCGCAGGATCACCGCGTGATCGCGCTCTTCGTACATCGCCTCTTCCGCGATCTGGCGATCGGTGGGATCGCTCAGCTTCGACATCAGGTGGTCGTACTCTTCCTCGGCCTTGTTCTCTTCCTGCTCGAGGCGGTGCAGCACGACGTTCGGATCGGAGATGCGTTGAAACCATGTCAGGCCGCGTTCGACATCCTGGGGGTGGGGCGCGTGGCCGGTGGTCAGCGCAATTCGCTCGGACCACCGCGCGGCATGAATCTCTTCCTGCTGCGCCAGCCGCGTGAGGATGTCCTTCCGTCTCGGATCGGCTTCGCGATCGGCAAGATGGCGATAGGTCGCCGCGGCTTCCACTTCCCGACGCCACATCTTCTCGACCGTGGCGAGATTGATCTTGTCGATGGCCATTACCCGATCATCCGTTCGAAGAACACGATGGTGCCGATACCGGCAGCGATCAGCGCCACCTGACGCGCGGCGTTGGCGTCGATCTCGCCGCGGTGGAGATCCGGAATCAGATCCGACATCGCGATGTAGAGCAGGCTTGCCGCCGACAGCGCGAGCACGTACGGCCGTATGCCGGGCACCACCTGCACCGCGCCGAACGCGAGCAGTGCGCCGGCCAGGCTCGAGCCGGCCGAGACGATGTTCAACAGCAGCGCGCGGCCGCGGCTGTAGCCGGAATGCAGCAGGATGGCGACGTCGCCGACTTCCTGCGGAATCTCGTGGGCCGCGACGGCGATCGCGGTGCTGACGCCGAGCGCCGTCGACGACATCACCGCAGTGGCGATGATCGCGCCGTCGATGAAATTGTGGAACGCGTCGCCGATGAAGACGAGGGTCGCGGTGGCGCCGTGGACCTCGCACTCGTCGGTGTGACAATGCCGGAGCAGCACCAGTTTCTCGAGCGCGAAGAACAGCAGGATGCCGGCCAGCAGCGTGCCGAATACCGGCGCCGACGGCATCAGCCGCAGCGCTTCAGGCAGCAAGTCGAGCAGTGCGACACCGAGCAGCGCGCCGACGGCGTAGCTGACCAGCCACGGCACCAGCCGTGAACGCACGTGGTCGGGAAACAGGACGAGAGACGAAGCGACGAGCAACCCGCCGCAGCCGCCGAGCAGGCTGAGGCCGAGCGCCGTCGCGAGCAAATGCACGCGTCATTCTAGCTTGCGATGTATCCGCGGCGAGCCCTCACCCTGTAGGCGCGGTTGGCGCGCAACTCGACCCGGATGGAATGCCACTTGCCGTCTTTCTTTCCGCTCGACGGATATCCCAGGTAGTACTGCTTACTGAGCTCGTCGGCGATGCTGGTGGTCGCGGTCGTGAGATCGTGCGGGTCGCGGATGATCTCGGTGCGGCCGCCGCTGTCGTCGGTCATGTCGCGCAGCGCGGTCACGTTGACGCGGTCGTCGCTCGACCCGTGTCCCCAGCCGCCGTTCCCGCCGCCTCCGCCGGTTGGCGGCGGATAATAGCCGCGGCCGCCTCGTCCGCCGGGAAACGGCATCGGTACCGGAATCGGCACGCGCGGCTTTGGTGGCGGCGAATTTCGCGACGAGTCACCTTCGCCGTCGATGCCGATCGCGTAGACCAGGACTTCGCTCTCGCGGATCTGGGCTTTGACCTCGCGAATCTCGGTCGCGCTCGAGGTGTCGTTGCCGTCCGAGATGACGAGCAGCGCTTTCTTGCGGTTCTCGCCGCGCTGCGCCAGCGGAATCGCTTCGGCGACGGTGTCGTACATCGCCGTTCCGCCGTTCGGCGTAATGCGTCCGAGCGCGCGCGTCAGCAGCTGCCGATCCCTGGTCCAGCCCTGAAGCAGCGTCGGCCGGCTGCTGAACCGGTACAGGAACATCTGGTCGTCCTTGTCGAGGAGTTCGAAGATGAAGCGGCCGAGTGCGTCTTCCGCTTCCTGAATCTTCTGTCCACCCATGCTGCCGCTGGTATCGAGTGCGATGCCGAGGCTGACCGGGACGCGTTCGGCGTTGAAATGCGTCACCGTGACCGGCTGGTCGTCCTCGTAGACGAGGAAATCGTCCTGCGTCAATCCTGGGACAAAGCGACCGCTGGCGTCGGAGACCGTGGCGGTGACGTTGATCAGTTCGACGCCGCTCCGGAATCGAAACCCGGGCTGACCCGGTGGCGGCGGTTGCGCCGGCGTCTGGGTCTGCTGTGCGCCCGCCGACACGACGAGAACGCCGGCCGCGAGAGCGACAACCGACCAGAGCCTGGCCATCGCCGATGACGTCCTGGTCATGCGTCCAGCGTTATTTCGCACTTCTCACTTCGCCCTTCCTGCTTCGCACCTGGCACCCTGAACCTTAGCACCTCGCGCCCAGCACCTCGCACCCGCACCCAGCACCCCGCACTATTTCCCGTCCACCCTCCGATCCACGTGAGCGACCACACGATCATCGGTCCTGAAGCTGACGCGGAAGCGTCCAACCTGTTTCGCGCCGTCGATCGCGACCACAAACGGCGATTCGCCACCCGGGCCGAGCGAGACCGACTTCACGATCGCCCGTCCGCTCGTGATGAAAGCGCCATCGCTCCCGAACAGGAAGACGACCGCTGCGAGCTCGTCCATCCGCGTACCCGATCGCGGGTTGCGCACGACGCCGCGGACGGTGATGGTGTCGCTGTCGCGCTCCTCAGCGAGCTCCACCAGTTCGAGCGGCGACGGTGCGGCCGCGATGCCGGGATCCTGCACCGGTGTCCGTCGCGCGAACGCGGGGAACGCGACGGTTGCCGCCAGCGCTCCAACCAGGACAAGCGCGCCGACCGTCAGCCGGGTTGCGAAACGCGAAGGCGGCGCCGCGTTGTGCACGGGGCCGAACAATTCCCGCTCCGTGCCCGCTGGCGAACTGGCACCGGAGCGTAAATCCAGATCCTCGTCTTGTCGATAGGCGATGGCTTGAAAACTCGGCGCCTGCCCGGCGTGGATTTCGGCGGCCAGGCCATCGACACGAGCCTGCGATCGTCGCCGTTCCGTCACCGCCATCCGCCACGCCATCACGCTCATCAAGGCGGCGATCACGAGCGACGCAACAGTGAGAGTCAGCAGAAACATGCGCAAATCACCGCAACTTGAACTCGACCGCTACTTCGACGATGACGTCAACCGGCGCGCCGAGGCGCGTTGCCGGCACGAACCGCCACTGGCGCACAGACTGGATCGCGCGATCGTTCAGGCCGCCGGCCAGGCCCTGCAGAATCTTCACGTCGCCGACCGAGCCGTCGCTGCGGATGACGATTTCCATGACCACATCGCCGGAGACGCCGCGCTGGCGTGCTTCCTCGGTGTAGTCGGCCTTTACCTCCTTCAACAGGCGCGGTGGCTCGATACCGCTGCCGGGCCGATAAGGGCCACCCCCGGTGCCGCCGCCCGATCCCGGCCCGATCCCGCTGCCGTTGCCCGGGCCCATGCCGGTGCCGGCGCCGGTTCCGGCCCCGCCACCCGTCCCAGGTCCATGGCTCTCCACGCTCGCTTGCGTTTCCTGCATCACGCCCGCACGAGTGCGTACGTCAGCCGGCGCGACGACGATCGGCGCGACGACCGCCGGCAGTGGCTCGGAGTCGAGTCGAGGCCGCTCAGGCGGACGCTGCGGCGGCGCGACTGGTGCGGGCACCCGGCGCTCGGGAATCGGACTGTTCAGGGTGTGATGCCCTTCGCGCATCGCTTTCGGTGGAGGCGCGACCTCCTGCAGACCGCCGCCGCCGCCACCGCCTCCCGGTCCCGGAATGTTGAGGAAGACGAGCCGCATGGGATCGACCGCCGGCTCGACTTTTATCGACGCCGCGTGCGGCGCCACGCTCAGGGAGGCGAGAAGCACGAGCACGACCAGGAGCGCGGCGTGCAGCGTGCTCGAGAACGCCAGACGCAGGCCGGTCGTACGTCGAACGGTCGTGTGGCCCGAGAACAGGCCAAAGAGCGGACGCGCGCTGAGCGGTTGGTCGGCTGTGGCCGAGCGCGCGACCAGCATCCGGCCGACTCGTACGGCGTCGGCACGCACCAGGTGCTTCACGCCCGGGCCGACGACTGCTCGTACGTGCCCCTCCGCCACGCCAGCGGCGCGCGCGATTTCCTGGAGGGTGAACGAATCGCTGGCGTTTGAGGCGAGTCGCATCGAACCTCGTGGGTGAGGCAAAACTCCTGCCTAATGTTGTCGGCTCTTTCGCCCGCAAACTTCGCGATTTTGCTCGATCGCAGCGCTCCGGCTGTGCTCGACTCGTGACACGCTGTCCCCTGCGCTAGACTTTCCTCATGTCATTTTCCGGCAAATCCATCATCGTGACGGGTGCCACCAGCGGCATAGGACGGGCGACGGCTGAGGCGTTCGGCCGCGGCGGCGGCTCGGTTGTCGTGGTCGGCCGCAGCCAGGTCGCCCTCGCCGAGGTCGAGGGCGCCGTACGCTCAGCCGGTGGGCAAGCCATCGCCTGTCGTGCCGACGTCACCGATTCGGACGCGCCCGACCGCATCATCGGCGCCGCGATTGCCGCGTACGGACACCTCGACGTGCTGGTGAACGCCGCTGGGGTCATCGCCAGCGGACCGCTCGAAGCGACCACCGACGAGGTCTGGGACACGATGATGGCGGTCAACCTGCGCGCGCCGTTCCGCCTGATGCGCGCTGCGGCGCCGCATCTCACTGCCCGCAAAGGGTCCATCGTCAATGTCTCGAGCGTGAACGGCCTGCGGTCGTTTCCTGGCGTGCTCGCTTACTGCGTCAGCAAGGCCGGCGTCGATCACTTGACACGCTGCGCGGCGATCGAGATGGCGCCGCTTGGCGTTCGCGTGAACGCCGTCAATCCAGGCGTCACCGTCACCAATCTGCATCGCCGGTCGGGAATGGACGAGAGTCGCTACGCGGCGTTCCTCGAACGCTCGAAGGAAACGCATCCGCTCGGCCGCCCCGGCGATCCGCAGGACATCGCCGCGCTGATTTTGTTTCTCGCCTCGGATCGCGCCGGCTGGATGACCGGCGAAACCATTCCAATCGACGGCGGCCGTCATCTTACGTGCGCTCGCTGACTTGGCGTTCGCTGCGCTCCATCGTCATGGCTGATGGCTGATGGCTGATGGCTAATGGTCATGGTTGGATGGTCATCGTGGTCGCAACGCCGATTCGAGTCTGCACCACCGAAGCGAGCCCATCACCCATGGCCATTAGCCCTCAGCCATTAGCCATTGACGTGGTTCGTGCGCGGTTTGACCGCTTCCACGAACACGAGTCCTTCACGCGCAGCGAGCGTGCGTGCGGATTTGAAGCCGTCTGCCTGCAGCGCCTCAATCGCCTCGCCGGACGCGACAAACGGTGGACCACTCTGCGTACGCGACAACAGCGCCCCGAATCCGCCGCGCGGTTCGGCGCCGATCATCAGCACGCGGCCGCCTGGCCGCAGGACGCGCGCCAGTTCGCGAATCGCCTGCACGCGATCTTCGGGCCGGAGCGTTGCAAGCAGGCCGCCCGTCTCGTCCACGATCGCCAGGTCGAACGCAGCGTCCTCCACCGGCAGGCGGGTCGGCGGCGCGGTTTCGATCTCGACGAGGACACCCGCTGCGGCCGCGCCTTTGTTGGCACGCGCCGCCGACGCCGCATCGGGCACGACGACGACGGCACGGCCGGAGAGGCCGACCTTGCCGGCGATCGCGCCCATCCGGGCGCCGTCCGCGCAGCCGATCTGCACCAGACGATCCCCCATCTTCACGCCGCTCATGCCGACCACGAGGAGGTGCGGATTTCCGGGCTTCAGGAACATCACGGTCAGTTTAGCTGATGGCCGACTGGCAGTCGCGAGCCTCGTCGTGTTGGGTCGCTGAGGCGGCAGGGTCCGGCTTTCAGCCTGACCAGATGCGCTATGATTGAATGTTCATGTCTAATCCAATAGAGATTGCTCCCGCACGCGGCAAGCTTGGCATCCTGCTGGTCGGCCTTGGCGCCGTCAGCACGACCACCATCGCCGGCGTGCTCGCTATTCGCAAGGGTCTCGCGAAGCCGATCGGATCCCTGACCCAGATGGGCACCATCCGCCTCGGCAAGCGCACCGACAACAAGACGCCAACCATTCGTGAGTTCGTTCCGCTCGCCGACCTGAACGACATCGTGTTCGGCGGCTGGGATATTTTCAACGACAACTGTTACGAGGCCGCCAAGCACGCGGGCGTGCTCGAAGAGAAGCTGCTCGACCAGATCAAGGACGAGTTGGCCGCGATCACGCCGATGCCGGCGGTGTTCGATCGGCACTACGTGAAGCGGCTCGACGGCCCGAACGTCAAGAAGGGCAAGAACAAGAAAGATCTCGCCGATCAGCTGATCGCGGACATCCGCAACTTCAAGAAAGCCAACAACTGCGATCGCATGGTGATGGTCTGGGCGGGCAGCACCGAGATCTTCGTCACCGAGGCGCCGTGCCACAAATCGCTGGCCGCGCTCGAAAAGGGATTGCTCGAGAGCGATCCAGCGATCGCGTCGAGCATGATCTACGCCTACGCCGCAATCAGCGAAGGCATCCCGTACGCGAACGCCGCGCCGAATTTGAGCGCGGAAGTTCCGGCGCTGCAGGAACTGGCCGCGAAAACCGGGTCACCGGTCTGCGGCAACGACATGAAGACCGGCCAGACGCTGATCAAGACGATCATCGCGCCCGGACTCAAGGCGCGCATGATTGGCGTCGCCGGGTGGTATTCGACCAACATCCTCGGCAATCGCGACGGCGAAGTGCTCGACGATCCGGAGTCGTTCAAGACGAAGGAAGAGAGCAAGAAGTCGGCGCTCGACTACATCTTCCAGCCGCACATCTATCCGGATCTCTACAAGGACATCTCGCACGTTGTCCGCATCAACTACTACCCGCCGCGCGGCGACAACAAGGAAGGCTGGGACAACATCGACATCTTCGGATGGCTCGGTTACCCGATGCAGCTGAAGATCAACTTCCTGTGCCGCGACAGCATTCTCGCGGCGCCGATCGTGCTCGACGTCGCGCTGTTCCTCGACTTGGCCAGGCGGGCCAGCATGAAGGGGATCCAGGAGTGGCTGTCGTTCTACTTCAAGGCGCCGATGCACGCGGCCGAGGTCTACCCCGAGCACGACCTGTTCATTCAGCTGATGAAGCTGAAGAACACGCTGCGCTATCTCAAGGGCGAAGAGCTGATTACGCATCTCGGCCGTGAGTACTACGACTAAACCGGCCTACGGCCAGCCGGCGCTCGTCGGCGGCGTCGTCATGGGCGTGCTGTCCGCACTGCCGCTCGTCTACTTCGGCAACGTCTGCTGTTGTATGTGGGTGGTGTGCGGCGGGCTGGCGGCCGCCTACATCCTGCAACAGAACACCTCGACCCCGATCTCTCCGGGCGACGGCGCCCTGGTCGGCCTGCTGGCCGGGCTCGCCGGCGCAGTCGTCCACCTGCTGCTGTCGATTCCGATCGATATCCTGGCCTCGCCCTACGAGAGGACGCTGGTCCAGCGACTGATCGGTGTCGCCGGAACGATGCCGCCCGAAATGCGCGACACCATCGAGCGCGCGATGAATCAGCGCCAGCACGCAGGAATCGGATTCCTTCTCGCCGGCCGGATGTTCATCTTCATCCTCATGCTCTGCATCGGCAGCGTGTTCTCCACCATCGGCGGCCTGATCGGGTCGATGCTGTTCAAGCGATCCACGCCTCCGAATACGTTCGACGTCGCTCCCCTGAACTGAGCGGCCCGGCGAGGCGCTTGGGAGTCGCCGCCTGACCCGCTACAATCGCCGAACCATGGCCGATGAGAAGCCCCGCATAGAGATCGACGATCTGCTCCGCGAGGACCGCGCCTTTCCGCCGCCGCCGGAGTTTCGCGCGCAGGCGTTGATTGCCGACGACACCATCTACGCCGAGGCCGACCGCGATCCCGAAGCGTTCTGGGCGCGATTTGCTGCCGAGCTCGAATGGTCGAAACCGTGGGACCGAATCCTCGACTGGCAGCCGCCGCACGCGAAGTGGTTCGTCGGTGGACAGCTGAACGCCTCCGTCAATTGCCTCGATCGGCATGTCCGTGGCGGCCGTCGCAACAAGGCGGCGCTCATCTGGGAAGGTGAAACCGGCGAGCGCCGCACCCTCACGTATTTCGATTTGTTCCGCCAGGTGTCGGCGTTCGGCAATGTCCTGCGGTCGCTCGGTGTCGGCAAAGGCGATCGCGTCGCCATCTACCTGCCGCTGGTCCCCGAGCTGGCGATCGCGATGCTGGCGTGCGCCCGCATCGGCGCGGTGCACAGCGTCGTGTTCGGCGGATTCAGTGCCGAATCGCTGCGTGATCGCATCAACGATTCCTCGTGCCGTGTACTCATCACCGGGGACGGCGGCTACCGTCGCGGCCATGTCGTCGCGTTGAAACGGGTTGCGGACGAAGCCGTCTCGGGCACCCCGTCGATCGAGCACGTCGTCGTCGTCCAGCGGATTGGCGCGGCCGGTGCTCCGGTCACGATGAAGGAAGGCCGTGACCTCTGGTATCACGAGCTGATGGCCGGTGCGGCGCTGTCCTGCGAACCAGAACCGATGGACGCAGAGGACATGCTTTATATCCTCTACACGTCGGGAACGACTGGAAAGCCCAAGGGAATCGTGCACACCACTGGAGGCTATCTTGTCGGCACCTATGCCACCACCAAGCTGGTGTTCGACCTGAAAGACGATGACGTCTACTGGTGCACGGCCGATCTCGGCTGGGTGACCGGTCACAGCTACGTCGTCTACGGTCCGTTGGCGAACGGCGCCACAGTGGTGATGTACGAGGGCGCGCCCGACTGGCCGGAGAAGGATCGCTTCTGGTCGATCATCGAGCGCTACGGCGTCACGGTGTTCTACACCGCTCCAACCGCGATTCGCGCCTTCATGCGGTGGGGCGCGGAATGGCCGGGCCGGCGCGATCTCTCGTCGCTGCGCCTGCTCGGTTCGGTGGGCGAGCCGATCAATCCCGAAGCCTGGATCTGGTACTACAAAGTAATCGGCGGCGAGCGGTGCCCGATCGTGGACACCTGGTGGCAGACCGAAACCGGCGCGATCATGATCACCGCGCTGCCTGGCATCAGCACGCTCAAACCTGGCTCGGCAACGCGACCGTTCCCGGGCATCGCTGCGGAAGTTCGCACCGAACGCGGCGATCGTGTCGACGTCGGCGGCGGACTCCTCGCGCTGACGCGTCCCTGGCCGTCGATGCTGCGCGGCATCTACGGTGATCCTGAACGCTACGTGAACACCTACTTCAATCGCTGGGGCCACGGCGTCTATGTCACCGGCGACGGTGCCAAGCGCGACGCCGACGGCTATTACTGGCTGCTCGGCCGCGTGGACGATGTGATCAACGTGGCGGGGCACAGGATCGGCACGATGGAAGTCGAGAGCGCGCTGGTCGACCACCCCGCGGTCGCCGAAGCTGCCGTGGTCGGCCGCACCCACGACATCAAGGGACAGGCGATCGCCGCGTTCGTCACTCTCAAGGAAGGCGTGGGTGCGCGGATCGGATCCAAAGCGCTGATCGACGAGCTGAAGAATCACGTGACCACGAAAATCGGCGCGATCGCGCGGCCCGACGATATCCTGTTCGCCGCTGATTTACCCAAGACACGATCCGGAAAGATCATGCGCCGCCTGCTTCGCGACATCGCTGAAGGAAAAGCGCTCGGCGACACCACGACGCTGGCGGATCCGGCGGTGGTGGCGACACTGAAGGCGAACTACGACGAAGAGTCGGCCGGCTAGGCCAGGACTCAGCGCGCGGGCCCGGGCGGCGTGTGAACGCGGACCGTTCCGGAGGCGCTGTCCACGCGCTCGACACGATTCCGGCCGAGCCGCTTGGCGCGATCGAGGGCTGCTTCCACGTCCGCCAGCAGGCGCACCGGGTCGATGACGTCGCCCATCGTGACGCGCACGTTCACAATCCCCGCGCTGAGGGTTACCGCCACCCGCAGATCGGTCCGGTAATCGGGAAACTCGAGGCGCTGCTCGACCGTGGTTCGGACGTGCTCGGCGAGCGCGCTTGCGCGGTCCGCGTCGAGACGCGTGAGCAGCACCGCGATCGAGTCCTCCGAATGGCGGGCGACCCAGTCGTGCTGACGGAAATATTGCCGAATCAGGATGCCCAGGCGCTCGAGGATCTTGTCGCCAACACCATGGCCGTATGACCTGTTGATCTCGGCGAGGCGATCCACGTCGAACACGATCAGCGAGATCTCGTCGCCGAAGCGTCCGGCCCGCTCGACCTCTTTCGCCAGCACCGCATCGAACAGCGGGCGCGTGTACAGCGTGGTGCGCGCGTCGACGATTGACGCGTCCGCCGGCTCCAGCTGGGCGTGTTCGGCGTACGCCGCCAGCAGGTCGAACGAGGCGCGACGGACCAGCTGCGCCGTCACCGGCCACGCTTCGCTGGTGGCGCCGGTTCGTTCGTCGAGCGCGAGTTCGTCCAGCGTGGTGCGCTCGAGGAGGTAGACGAACCCGAACACCCGCTCGGTCGAGGCTCCACGTTTTGCGACCGCGCGCCGCAAATCCGCAACCAGACCGCCGCGCGCCTCGACCCGGCCGTCGCGGATCGCGGCCGCGAGCAGCTGCGCCAGAAGGCGTCCGACCTGTTGTCCATGGTCGGCCTCCGCGGCTCCCGTGTCGCCGTGCGAAAACATCGCCGACGCATCGGCGGCGATGTAGTCGGTGCGCGCCTCCACGGCCGACGCAATCTGGATTCGCAAATCGGCCTGCGCGCCTGCCTGCGGGTCCGGGCTCCGCCCGGCGTCGTGTTGATTCATGAGCCCAAGCGTGCATGTTCACCCACCCGCCATACGGAAGCAAGTGCAGGAACGTGCAGTCACGCCCGGCAATCCGCCGAGTGGCTAGCGATTGGACGAGCTCGAGCCGACATAACACCGGGCAGTCCGTTCCTGTCGAGCGTTCTCGACCAGCGGAGCGCGGACTCGCCAACACGCTTGATGACCAGCCGCATTGGAATCGAACTGTCGCCGGGGTCATGCCGCATCGTCGAAGTGGCCAACGCGCCAGGCCGCGACGAACGGTCACGCGTGATCGCGACCGACAAGCTGCCCGCGTCCGGTCCGGAGGTGGAGGCAAGGCTCTCTGAGCTGCGAGGCCGCAGTGCCAGCGTGGTGATCTGGAACCGCGAGAACGACCACCGCCAGGTGATGGTCGCGGTGGCTCCTTACGAGGCGATGCGCGCCGAAGCGCTGCGGTCGCTGACCGCCGCCGGCGTGCGGACGGATGGCATGTGGACGGATATCGCGCCGACTGGCTCACCGCAGCACCAGCGCGATGGACAGCTCCGGCGTCCGGTGATTGTCACGCTGGCCCCCGCCGCCGAGATGAAGCGCGCACTCGAGCCGCTGATTGAGGCCGGCATACGCGTTCGGACTGTCGTCACGCCCGGCGCTGCGCTCGGCGCGATCGCGTGGCGGCGCCACCTCGCCGGGGAGG
>DASXGC010000132.1:0-12022 GCA_036489235.1 Vicinamibacterales bacterium | reverse complement strand
CGTCGATTTGCTTGAGGCCTTCCGCTGCGATGATCTCGGGCGCGGTTCTCCCGGAGCTGAACATCTTCGCGAAGACGTCCTTGCCGATCGGACCGCTGATCGCTCCGGTGTCGACCTCGACAATCAGCGCGGCCAGCCGCGCAGGCTCGAGCGGCGACTCTGCCAGGGTCAGGCCCATCTCGTTCAACTTCGCGGCGAGCGCACCGGTCACCCAGTTGTTCGCGCTCTGCGGCTGCGCGCCCGCCTTCACTGTCGCCTCGAAGTAGTCGGCCAGCTCACGAGACTGCATCACGAGGCCGGCGTGATACGCCGACAGTGCGTACTGCTCCACGAAACGGGTTCGCCGCGCCGCGGGCAGTTCCAGCATCGCGTCGCGGATCCGGGCGATGCGCTCCGCGTCGATCACGACCGGCGGCAGGTCGGGTTCCGGGAAATACCGGTAGTCCTGCGCCTCTTCCTTGCTCCGCATCGACTCGGTCGCTCCGGTTTCGGCGTTCCAGAGACGCGTCTCCTGCTCGATCCGTCCACCACCGGCGATGATGTCGGTCTGCCGTTTGATTTCGAATTCGAGCGCCTTCTGCAGGAAGCGGAACGAGTTGAGGTTCTTCACCTCGGCTTTGGTACCGAGCGTCACCTGACCGACCGGGCGGACCGAAACGTTGGCGTCGCAGCGCAGGCTGCCTTCCTCCATATTGCCGTCGTTGACGCCGAGCCAGACGAGTAATTCGCGCACCCGCGTGAAGAACTCGGCAGCGTCCGAGGCCGCCCTCAGATCCGGCTCGCTCACGATCTCAATCAGCGGAACCCCACTTCGGTTGAAGTCGAGGTAGGTCTTCCGATCAGAATCGACGAAGCCGGTATGGATCGACTTGCCCGCGTCCTCTTCGAGATGGACTCGCGTGATCCCGACCCGGCGCCGCTCGCCTGCGCTCGCGAACTCGACGACACCTCGCGTCGCCAGCGGCTGCTCGTATTGAGAAATCTGGTAGCCCTTCGTCAGGTCCGGATAGAAATAGTTCTTGCGCGCGAAAATCGAGGTGGCCTGAATGGCACAGCCGAGCGCAAGCCCGGCCCGGATCGCATCGTCAACGGCGGCGCGGTTCAGGACCGGCAGCGCGCCGGGAAGTCCGATGCAGACCGCACAGATGTGGGTGTTCGGCTCGCCACCGAAGGCGGCGCTGCAGCCACAGAACATTTTCGACGCCGTCAACAGCTGGGCGTGAATCTCCAGACCGATGACGGCCTCGAACGCGACGGTCACGTCAGATTCGGGGACCGGCGGCGATGACGTCGGCACCGACACCGTCGGCGAACTTCTTGAAGTTGTCGACGAACATCGCCGCGAGCTTCGCTGCCTGCCGATCGTAGGCCTCGCCGCTCGGCCAGGTGTTGCGCGGATGGAGCACCGCCGTCGGCACGTCGGGACACGACGTCGGCACGTCCAGATTGAACAGCGGATCCCTGGCGTACGACACGTTGTCGAGAGCGCCGGCGAGTGCCGCGCGGATCATGGCGCGGGTGTGTCCGATTTTCATCCGCGAACCGACGCCGAACGATCCACCCGTCCAACCGGTGTTCACGAGCCAGACCCGCGAACCGTGACGCGCAATCTTTTCGCCGAGCATCCGGGCATACCGACCTGGCGCCAGCGGAAGGAACGGCGCGCCGAAGCAGGTGCTGAAGGTCGCCTTGGGTTCGGTGACGCCCTTTTCGGTGCCGGCCACTTTGGCGGTGTAGCCCGAGAGGAAGTGATACATCGCGCCCTGCGGCGTCAGCCGCGAAATCGGCGGCAGCACGCCGAACGCGTCGGCCGTCAGCATCACGATGTTGGTCGGGTGCCCGCCGAGGCCGGACGGCACCGCGTTGTCGATGAACGAAATGGGGTACGCGGCCCGCGTGTTTTCGGTGTAGCGGTCGTCGTCGAGGTCGAGCGTCCGGCTGTCGGGACGCACCACCACGTTCTCGAGCACGGTGCCGAAGCGTTTCGTGGTCGCGTGAATTTGCGGTTCGGCTTCGGCCGAGAGGCGGATCGTCTTTGCGTAACAGCCGCCTTCGAAGTTGAACACGCCGCGATCGCTCCAACCGTGCTCGTCGTCGCCGATCAGCAAGCGCGCGGGATCGCTCGACAGCGTTGTCTTGCCAGTGCCCGATAAACCGAAAAAGAGCGCGGCGTCGCCGGCCGGGCCGATGTTCGCAGAACAGTGCATCGACAGGACGTTCCGGAGCGGCAGCAGATAGTTCAGGATCGAGAAGATCGACTTCTTCATTTCGCCGGCGTAGCTGGTGCCGGCGATCAGCACCAGGCGCTTGGCGAAATTGACGGCTATGACAACCTCCGACGCGCTGCCGTGGCGTCGAGGGTCGGCCTTGAAACTCGGAGAATCGATGATCGTGAACTGCGGAGAGGCTGCCTCTTCCGCGATCAGATCGTCGATGAACAGGTTCCGGCAGAACAAGTTGTGCCACGCATACTCGTTGATGACGCGCACCGCGACGCGGTAGTCGGGATCCGAGCCGGCGAAACAGTCGAGAACGAACAGCTCCTTACCGTCGAGCGACCGCAACAGGTCCTGATGCAGGAGATCGAACTGCGCCGGATCCATCGCCCGATTGACGGAACCCCAGGCGATCTCCGCCTCGCTCGAGGCTTCGCGGACGATGAACTTGTCGTTTGGCGAGCGGCCGGTATGCTGTCCAGTCAGACACGCGAGCGGGCCGTCCGCGGAAAGTTGCGCTTCCTGTCGCCTGACCGCCTCCTCGTACAGCACAGCTGGCGAGAGGTTCCAACGCACACGCGCGTTCGCGATTCCTTCATGGCCGAGCCCGCGCGTGCGCTCAGTGCCGATGGTCATCGACGACTCCTAAAAGATGAAGGGCCAGTAACATAGAAGAATTCCCGGGATCGTACTCACAGCTCATTCGCTCGTCAAATAACGGCTACGTTACGATAGACTGTAAACAGCGCTCGACGAGCATCGTAATCCTCTATGAATGCTGAATCTTCTTCAGCCGACTCGCGCAAAGCTGACGGGCTCGCGGACGGCGCCGAGGCGCCAACCACAGCGCCAGCCCATCGTCCGATCGCTCCGGCGATTTCGGATGAGTCTCGGATCGCGATCGAGATCCGCGGCCTGGTCGATCGTGGAGAGATGGACGAGGCACGCGCGCGGTTCAGCGATCTGGTGGCTCCGCTTCAGCGACGCGCGTCCCGGATCGCCTACCAGTATCTGCGCGACTCCTCCGAAGCCGACGAAGCCGTCCAGGACGCGTTCGTCAAAGTCTTTTCGCACATCACGTCTTACCGCGAGGCGTGGCCGTTCGAAGTCTGGTTCACGCGTATCCTCATCAATGGCTGTCTGGATCGCCGCAAGGCGCGGACACGACGCGATCGCTGGTTCGTTCCGGGCGAGATCTCGAGCGCGGACGAAGCGCGCGCGTCGGCTGCCGGTCCCGGCAACAACCCCGAGCATCGGCTGCTTGCGCGTGAGCGACGCGCCCGGCTCGCGGCGGCAATCGATCGCCTCGACGGCCGTCAACGGACCGTCTTCACGTTGTGCCATTACGGCGACTATACGCCGCGCGAGGTCAGTGCGATGACCGGCCTCAAGGAATCCACCGTCCGAGTCCACCTGTTCCGGGCCGCGCGCAAACTGCGCGGACTGCTGGGAGGCAAGCCGTGATGGTCCGCGCCAATCATCTGCAGGAAGAACGTCTGTTCGAGTCCTACCTGACGACCCGGAGCGGCGAACCGGTCGACCCGCCGGTGGCTGAACACCTGGCCGACTGCGAAACGTGCGCGGCGCGCTACGACGAGCTCACGGCATTCATGGATGGCCTGCAGCAGGACAGCGAAGCCGAAGCCGACGCGATCTTTACGCCAGAGCGCCTGCACCAGCAACAACAGCAGATTGAGCGCCGCATCGCCCTCGCGGGCCGGCCGGCACGGGTCATCAGCTTCCCGGCCCGTTTCGTTCGAGGCCGCATGACCGGATCCGGCGCGCGCCCGGCACCTCGCTGGATCATGGCCGCCGCGGTCGCCGGACTCTTTGTCGGCGTGGCCGTCGGCGCGGCCTACGAATGGCGGATTGGCTCGGCAGGTGCACAGCGTTTCGCAGAATCGTCGCGACCACGCCTGACGCCAATCGGCGTTCGCAGCACGAACCCGGCGGACGTCGCCGCCGACGATGCCTTTTTGTCGGATCTCGAGGCCGCAATCGAACGTCCCCATACCCGCGAGCTGCAGGCCTTCGACGCGTTCACGCCACGCGTCCGGGAAGTCCGCGACCAGCATTAGCGGCTCTTCCCTCGTAGTTTCCTCGTAAAAAATTGTCTCCCCCTAAACACATGCACGGGGGACGTCGTAATCCCTGAAGTAACAGCTTTTTCAGAGGTTTACGCATGAAGCTGACATGGGCGTGTTGGCTGCTGCCGGCAGTTTTCGCGCTGGCGCTGGTCGTCCCTGTTCACGGACAATCGTTCGGCTTTCCCTGGTGGCGTGACGCGCAGTTTCAGAAGGATCTGAGCCTGAGCGCCGACCAGGCGAGCCGTATCGACGGTGTGTACCAATCCGCCGTCACGATCCTTCGTCCGAAGAAAGAGGAGTTGGACCAGCAGGAAGCCGAGCTGTCTCGGCTGATCGCCGCGAACGCCGACGAACTGACCGTTTCGCGCCAGGTCGACAAGGTCGAAGCCATTCGAGCCAATCTGAACAAAATGCGAACCCTGATGCTGCTGCACATGCGGCAGGTGTTGACGCCCGATCAGCGTGTCCGGCTCAACAAGATGCACGAGCAGTGGGAAAAAGATCACGCGAAGCCGCGCGGCGACAACACGGTACGACGTTAAGGGAGAGAGAGATTTGATGACACGGAACGGTTTCAACGGGATGCTCGCCGCGGCAATTGCGTGCGCCTCGCTGGCGGCGCCCGCGCAAGCGCAGGCGCCCGCTCAGCAGGTGTCAGAGGCACGCCTCCACGATCTAATCAAGCTGGCGGCCGAAAAGGTCGCTAATGGATCGGCGGATGTTCAGCAGCCGGCGCCGAATTCGGGGACACGCCAGGTCGTCGCCCTCACGCTGGACGACGCGGTGAAGTTCGCGCTCGATCGTAACCTCGACATTGCGGTGCAGCGGCTCAATCCGCAGATCAACGACCTGTCCGTGCTGAGGATCCGTTCCGTCTACAAGCCCTCCCTCGTCGGGACATTCAACAAGCAGGCGGTCTCGACGCCGGCCAACACCACCCTGGCCGGCAGCAGCACGCCAGGTTCCTCGATCGAAGCGGGACTGACGACGTTCAACGGCGGCGTCGCGCAGAGCGTGCCGTGGGGCGGCGGTAGCTACGTCCTCACGCTGAATAACAACCGGCAGACCACGACCAGTCAGAACACGCTCTACAACCCGTCTTACAACACGGTCTGGACTGGCTCCTACACGCAGCCGCTGCTTCGCGGGTTTGCGACCGACTCGACGCGCCAGCAGATTGGTGTCACCCGCGTCAACCGCGACATTTCGGACGTGCAGTTGCGGTCAATCATCACCAATACACTCTCGAACGTCCGCGAGGCGTATTGGAACTACGTCTACTCCGTGCAGGCGGTTGACGTCGCGCAGCAGTCGCTGACGCTTGCGCAGCAGCTGGTCCAGGACAACCAGACCCGCGTCGAAGTCGGGACCATGGCGCCGATCGACGTCATCACGGCGCAGTCGCAGGCCGCGACGGCGCTGCAGAATCTGGTGGCCGCGCAGGGCACGATGCGAACATCGGAACTCGCACTCAAGCGTTTGATCGTCGGCGGTGCCGAGGATCCGAACTGGAACGTCCAGTTGAACCCGGTGGATCGTCCGGATTTTCGTCCGGAACCGATCGACCTCGACGCCTCTGTGCGCCGCGCGCTCGCTGAACGGACGGACTTGATCATCGCCAAGCAGACCATGCAGGGGAACGACGTCACGCTGAAGTACCTGAAAGATCAGTTGAAGCCCCAGGCCGACTTCGTCCTGACCTACGGCGGCACCGGTGTCGGTGGAAACCAGCTGGTCAAGGATACGACCGCCGTGAACTCGCCGGTCATCAGCACGATTCCCGGCGGCTACGGCGACGCGCTGGATTCCCAGTTCACCAACCCGCGCTGGACGGCGCAAGTGAACTTCTCGTATCCGCTCGGCACCAGCTTCCAGGAGGCTTCGGTGGCGCGCGCGCGCGTGCAGTTGAACCAAGTACAGGCGCAGGTGAAACAGATCGAGCTGCAGGTCGCAACCGACGTCACCAATGCCATCATCAACGTGCAGTCCGGCGCCGAACGCGTGCAGGCGGCGCAGTCGGCCAGCGTTTTGGCGCAGAAGACGCTGGAAGCGGAACAGAGCAAGTTCGAGGTCGGGATGTCGACGAACTACAACGTCATCCTGACGCAGCGCGATCTTGCGACCGCGCAGATCAACGAACTGCAGGCGATTCTCAATTACCGGATCTCGCTGGTCGAGCTCGAACGCCTGCAGCAGACCACCCTGACCAGCCTCGGCATTTCGATCTTGACGCCTCAGTAAGCGAGATCATAGACATGAAGCGAGCTCTCATCGTCATCCTGCTCATCGCCGCGGTCGGTGCCGGCGCCGGCGCGTTCTACATGCGCCGCTCCGGCCCCGAGGTCAGCGTGCAGACCGCGCCGATCACACGAGGCGAAATCATCGACGCGGTGGCGTCGACCGGTACCCTTCAGGCCGTTGTCAGCGTCACGGTCGGCAGCCAGGTGTCGGGCAACATCTCGTACCTGGGCGCCGACTTCAATTCGATCGTCAAGGAGGGGCAGGTCATCGCCAAGCTGGATCCGATCCTGTTCCAGGCGGCGGTCTCGCAGTCCACGGCGAACCTGGCCAACCAGAAAGCGCAGCTCGGCAAGGATCAGGTCGCCTACAACTACCTGAAGATCACGTTCCAGCGGAACACGGATCTGCAGAAACGCGGCATCATCACGCAGGACGCGCTCGACGCGGCGAAGAGCGCGATGGATCAGGGCGCGGCCTCGATCGAGCTGGACAAAGCCCAGATCGAGCAGGCTGAAGCGCAGCTGAAGACCGCGCAGGCCAACCTCGATCACACGATCATCACCTCTCCCATCAACGGAATCGTCACGCAACGCAGCGTGGACGTCGGGCAGACCGTGCAGTCGAGCATGACCGCGCCACAGCTCTTCATCATCGCGGCCGATCTGACCAAGATGCAGGTCAGCGCGAACATCGACGAATCGGACGTCGGCCGCGTGCGGCCGGGCCAGGACGTAACGTTCCGCGTGGACGCGTATCCCAGCGTCGATTTCCGCGGGCAGGTCGCGCAGATCCGGCTCAATCCCGTGGTCGTCAACAACGTGACGACGTACGCGACGATGATCAACGTGCCGAACGACGATCTGCGACTAAAGCCCGGCATGACGGCGAACCTGAAGGTGCAAATCGCACGGCGGACGGACGCGACGCGCTTGCCGAACACCGCGCTCCGTTTCCGCCCGACGAGTGACATGTTCGCGGCGCTCAATCAGCCGGTTCCACCCGAAGCGCAGTTTGGCCGCGGCGGTCGCGGCGGCGGACGTAACGCCGGCGGCGCGAACGGCACCGCACCCGCCGCGGGCGCGACTGCCACGACTCCGGCTGCGGCAGCCGCGGGCACGGCTGCGGCACCGGCCAGCGGCGCGGCCGCACCGGCAGCAGGCGGATCGACGGCCGCGTCCGGCGACGCTGGCGGACGAGGCGGCGATCCGGCCGAGCGTCAGGCGCGGATGCTGGAGCGGTTCAAAGGCATGTCGCCCGACGAGCAGAAACAGTTCGTCGCGCGCATGAAAGAGCGCGGACAGGACACGACGGAGTTCGAGAAGCTATTGCCGAAAGCGCCGGCGAAGAGCGCCAAGGCAGCCAAGAACGCCGACGACAGCAAGTTCCAGTTCGTGCCGAAGTACGGCGCCGCACAGAACGGCCAGACGATCGACGCGCTGTTCGCGCCGGTCGCGACGCCCGACACGCGCGGTCGCGCGTGGATCTTCGTCGATCATCAGCTGAAGGCCGTCAACATCCGGCTGGGCATCACCGACGGGACCTACACCGAACTGATCGGCGGCGATGTGCAACCGCCGATGGACGTGGTGACCGGGGTCACCGGCCTCGGATCCACTCGAACGACGGCGGGCGCAACCGGAAATCCGTTGATGCCGAACCAGCGCGGCGGCCCCGGCGGAATTCCGGGAGGCGGCGGCGCACCCGGGCGAGGCCGTTAACGATGTCGCTCGTCATCTCGGTCAAGAATCTCGTCAAGACGTACGTCGTCGGCGAGGTCGAAGTCCGAGCATTGCGCGGCGTGAACCTCGACGTGCCACAGGGCGAGTTCCTCGCGGTCACCGGACCGTCGGGCTCGGGCAAATCGACGTTCATGCACATCGCGGGCTGTCTCGATCGTCCGACCTCGGGGCAGTACTTCCTCGACGGCCAGGACGTCTCACGCATGTCGAAGGACGAACTCGCCGCGGTCCGGAACACGAAGATCGGCTTCGTGTTTCAGGGCTTCAACCTGCTGTCCCGAACCTCGGCGCTCGACAACGTCGAGTTGCCGCTGCTCTACGGCCACAGCCAGATGAAGATGTCCGAACGCCACAAGCGCGCGAAGGAGATGCTGACGCTGGTCGGGCTGGGTGATCGCACGGACCATCATCCCAACCAGCTTTCCGGCGGTCAGCAGCAACGCGTCGCGATCGCGCGCGCGCTCATCAACCGTCCGTCGATTCTGCTCGCGGACGAGCCCACCGGGAACCTCGACACCAAAACCAGCATCGAAGTGATGGGGATCTTCCAGCGCCTCAACCTGGAGACCGGCATCACGGTGCTGCTGATTACACACGAGATGGACATCGCCGAGTACGGGACGCGCATCGTGACCTGCCGTGACGGGCTGGTCGTGGCTGACCGCGCCGTGGCGCGGCGGCGCGTCGCCAAGGACGAGCTGGCAGCGCTGCCACCCGCTGCGGAAGCCGTTTAAGGAGACCACATGTCGGTATTGATGGTTTTTCGCATCGCCTTCAAGGCGCTCGGACGCAACAAGCTGCGCACGGCGCTGACGATGCTCGGCATGATCATCGGCGTCGCGGCCGTCATCACGATGGTGGCACTGGGCACCGGGGCGCAGACGTCCATCGAAGCGCAGATCCAGTCCACCGGCACGAACATGATCATCGTGAGCGCCGGCAACTTCTCGCAGGGCGGCGTCCGCCAGGGCCAGGGCAACGCCAGCACGCTCACGCCGGACGACTCGGTCGCCGTGTCACGGATCGAGGGCGTGGAGTACACGGCCGCCGGCGTCAACACACGCGGCCAGCTGATCGCGGGCAACCAGAACTGGAACACGCAGGTGCAGGGCACCGACGTGGACTTCCCCGCGATCCGCTCGTGGCCGACGTCTTCGGGCAACTTCTTCTCGCCGCAGGACGTCACGGCCGCGGCGAAGGTGTGCGTGATCGGCAGCACGGTGCGCGATCAGCTGTTCGGGCCCGATCAGGATCCGACCGGACAAACGATCCGCATCGGCAACTCTACCGCCACCGGCCAAACGAGCTACCCGTTCACCGTCGCCGGCGTGATGTCGAGCAAAGGTCAATCCGGTGTCGGACAGGATCAAGACGACGTGGTGTTCGTGCCGTACACGACGGTGATGAAGAAGATGCGCGGCATCACCTTCATCCAGCAGATCACGGTGTCGGCCGCCTCTGCCACCGACACGTCCGCGACGGCCGATCGCATCGCCACGCAGCTGCGCGTGCGTCACAAGATTCAGCCGGGCGATCCGGACGACTTCATGGTCCGCACGATGGAAGAAATGGCGGCCGTACGCGTGCAGGCGACGCAGACGATGACGGCGTTGCTCGCGAGCATCGCCGGCGTGTCGTTGCTGGTCGGCGGCATCGGCATCATGAACATCATGCTGGTGTCGGTCACGGAGCGTACCCGTGAGATCGGCTTGCGCATGGCGATCGGCGCGCGCGGCAGCGACGTGCTGCTGCAGTTTCTCGTCGAGGCCGTTGTGCTCAGCCTATTTGGTGGATCGATCGGCATCGCACTGGGGTTCGCATTGTCTCAGGGTGTCACGCTGTGGATGAACTGGCCCACGACCGTGTCGCCAAGTGCCGTCGCGGTCGCCTTCGGATTCGCGGGCGCCATCGGCGTGTTCTTTGGGTTCTATCCGGCTCGCAAAGCCGCGGCGCTCGATCCGATCGACGCACTCCGATTCGAGTAACGAAGCGAATCGGTTGATTAAAGGCGCATGCACTTCGAATAAAATGCGTATTGCGATTTGAACAAGAACTCATGATGAGAAGCTCGGTCGGACGGTCGATGATTCTGGGGTTCGCACTGGTTGGCGCGCTGGCGAGCGGCGCGTGCTCGGGAGGCGAAGCCGCTCCGGCAACGCCAGCCTCAGGAGGCGGCGGACGAGGTGCAGCGCAAGTCGTACCGGTCACCACTGCCCCGGTGGTCCAGCGATCGGTGCCGCTGACCATCGAGGGCATCGGCACCGTCATCGCCGCGTCAACCGTCGCGGTGCACTCGCAGATTACCGGCGAGCTGACCTCGGTCAACTTCATCGAGGGCGATGAAGTGCAGGAGGGCCAGGTCATCGTCACGCTCGACAAGCGTCCGCTCGAAGCGGCAGTGAATCAGGCACAGGCCGCGCTCGATCGTGATCAGGCGCAAGCGACGAACGCGCGCGCGCAGGCGACCCGTTATCTGGACCTGCAGAACCGCGGCATCGCGACCCACGAACAGGTGGATCAGATGGTCGCCAACGCCGCTGCGCTCGAGGCGACCGTCGCCTCCGATCGCGCGAACCTCGAAAGCGCGAAAGTGCAGCTCGATTACGCCACCATCCGAGCGCCGCTGACCGGCAAGACCGGACTGCTGCAGGTGCATCCGGGCAATCTCGTGCGCGCCGGCGATACTGGAGCCATCGTCACGATCAACAAGATCACGCCGGTCTATGTGGCGTTCTCGATTCCGGAAGCGCGCCTGCCGGATCTGAAGCGCTACATGGCGAAGGGCAAGCTGTCGGTCATCGCCGAGGCGCCAAACGACGACAAGCCGTCAACCGGCGTCATCACGTTCGTGGATAACGCCGTCGACGTCACCACCGGCCAGATCAAGGTCAAGGGCACGTTCCCGAATACCGATCGCCGGCTGTGGCCGGGACAATACGTCAACGCCAGCCTGACGCTGTCTGACGAGTCCAATGCGGTCGTCGCACCGTCGATCGCCGTCCAGACCGGGCAGCAAGGCACCTACGCCTTTGTCGTCAAGCCGGATCAGACCGTCGAACTGCGCAACGTCGTGGTCGAACGCACCAGCGGCGACGATTCGGTGATCAAGAGCGGTCTCAAGCCCGGCGAGGTCGTCGTGACCGACGGCGTGCTACGGCTGGTCCCAGGCACCAAGGTCACCATCAAGAACGCTTCGGAGTCGAAAGCCACGTCGTGAAGCGGAGAGTGACGTCATGAACATAGCGGCGCTCTTCATCAAGCGCCCGGTCACCACTGCCCTGATCATGCTGGGCATCATGGTGTTCGGCGTCATGTCGTACCGGCTGCTGCCGGTCAGCGATCTGCCGACCGTCGACTTCCCGACGATCCAGGTTGGCGCCAACCTGCCCGGCGCCAGTCCCGAAACGATGGCGTCAGCGGTGGCGTTGCCGCTCGAGAAGCAGTTTGCGACCATCGCCGGGCTGAACTCCATCAATTCGACCAGCTCGCAGGGCGGCACCAACATCGTCCTGCAGTTCGACTTGAGCAGAAACATCGACGCGGCCGCGCAGGACGTCCAGGCGATGATCGCCAAGACCGTCCGTCAGCTTCCACCGCAGCTGCCGACGCCGCCGTCGTACCAGAAGGTGAACCCGGGCGACCAGCCGGTGCTGTTCCTCGTGCTCCGCTCGGCGACGCTGCCGATGTCCACGGTTGACGAGTACGCCGAAGGCACCATCGCCCAGCGCATCTCGATGGT
>DASXGC010000128.1:0-3043 GCA_036489235.1 Vicinamibacterales bacterium | reverse complement strand
CTCAACGACCATCGCAATCCCCATCCCGCCGCCGATGCACAGCGACGCGACGCCCAGCCGCTGCTTTCTCGCGCGCAGCGCGTAGACCAACGTCGTAAGAATCCGCGCGCCGCTGGCGCCAATCGGATGGCCGAGCGCGATCGCCCCGCCGTTGACGTTGACCTTCAAGGGATCCAGGCCGAGCTCGCGGGTGACGGCTACTGACTGGGCAGCGAACGCCTCGTTCAGTTCGAACAGGTCGACGTCGGCAATCGATCGGCCCGCACGCGCGAGCGCTTTGCGCACGGCCGACACCGGACCAATGCCCATGACCCTGGGATCGACACCAGTCGATGCAGACGCCAGGATTCGCGCCAGCGGCGCGGTGCCGACGGCGCGCGCCTTTGCCGCCGAGCAGACGACCAGTGCCGCGGCGCCATCGTTGATACCGGAGGCGTTGCCGGCGGTGACCGACCCATCCTTCCTGAACGCCGGTTTCAACGCCGCGAGTTTCTCGACCGTGGTGCCCGGCCGCGGGTACTCATCGCTGGTGGCCAGCACCGGGTCGCCCTTGCGCTGCGGAAGCGCAACCGCGACGATCTCGTCGCGGAAGCGGCCGTCCGCCATCGCGGTGACCGCACGGAGCTGACTCTCCGCCGCGAAAGCGTCCTGATCCGCACGCGATACGCCGTAGCCCGTCGCGACCTCCTCCGCGGTGATGCCCATGTGGGTGAGCCCGATCGCACAGGTCAATCCTTCCGCCAGCATCGAATCAGTCGCCTCGGCATTGCCCATGCGGTAGCCCCAGCGCGCGCCTTTCAGCAGGTACGGCGCGTTAGACATCGACTCGGTACCGCCGGCGACCACCGTATCCACGTAGCCGACGCGGATGGCCTCGACGGCGTGCACCACCGCCTGCAGTCCGGATCCACAGACACGGTTCACCGTTTCCGCCGGCACCTCGACGGGAAAGCCCGCCTTCAGCGCGCACTGTCGCGCGACGTTCATGCCGGCGCCAGCCTGCAGCACACAGCCCATGATGACGTCGCCGGCATCCTGCGGCTTGATACCGGAGCGTGCGACGGCCTCGCGAATGGCGATTGCACCCAGCTCGACGGCGCTGACGTCCTTGAACATGCCGCCGAACGACCCAATCGGCGTGCGCGTTGCACTCAAAATCACCACATCGTCGTTGCTGTCCATGCGGCGATTGTACGCGGACTCGAACGGTGTCGTGATTGCCTTTAGCCAGTGCTACGATCGCTCCATAACCTGGAGGACAAGAATGGACGTTCGTTTCCGAGCGCGCCGGTCGGTTGGTCTCGCGCTGGTGCTGTCGCTGCCGCTGCTGTTCCCGGTGGCTGCCACCCTCGCGCAAGCGCCCGCTGCGCCGCGAACGTTCAACCCTCAGGACACGCTGCCGTTCGATCCTGCCGTACATACTGCGACGCTGCCGAACGGCTTGAAATATTTCGTCCGCCAGAACAGCCGGCCGGCCAAGCGTGTCTCGTTACGCCTGGCGGTGCGCGCCGGCTCGGTGTACGAGGCCGACGATCAGCAGGGCCTCGCGCATCTCATCGAGCACATGGCCTTCAACGGGAGCGCACACTTCAAGCCGGGCGAGCTGGTTTCATACTTCGAATCGATCGGCGCGCGGCTGGGTCCCCACGTCAACGCCTACACCTCGTTCGACGAAACGGTGTACATGCTCGATGTCCCGAGCGACAAGCCTGAAGTGGTCGAGAAGGCGTTGACCGCGCTCGCCGATTTCGCCGGCGGCCTGTCGTTGACACCGGCCGCAGTGGACAAGGAACGCGGCGTGGTCATCGAAGAATGGCGCGGCGGTCTCGGCGCCAGCTCACGCGTGCGCGACAAGCAGCTCCCGATCCTGTTCTACCAGTCGCGCTACGCCCAGCGGCTGCCGATCGGCAAACCCGACATCATCCGCAATGCGCCAGTCGCGAGGCTGCGCGCTTTTTACGACACCTGGTATCGGCCGGAACGGATGGCGGTGATCGCCGTCGGCGACATCGAGCCGGCCACCATCGAGCAGTCGATCAAGACCGACTTCTCGCCGCTCACCGATCGTGCGCCGGCCGCCGCAGTCCCCGACCGGACCGTGCCTCTTCAGAAGGACGCGCTGGTCAGCATCGTCACCGATCCCGAGCTGACCCGATCGTCGGTCAGCATCGAGCGCAAGCGGAAGCGCGAAGGCGAGCAGAAGGTCGCCGACTACCGCCGTGATCTGGTTGAGCGCACGATCGAGCACATGATGGACGAGCGCTTCACCGAGCTGGCACAGAAACCGGACGCGAAATTCCTCGGCGCCGGCGTCAGCGGCGGCAGCCTCAGCCGCGACGTCGCGACGTTCTCGATGGGCGCGGCCGTCCAGGACGGCAAGCTCGAAGATGGCATCGGCGTGATCGCCTCGGAAGCCAAACGCGTCCGCGAGTTCGGTTTCGGCGCCTCGGAAATGGATCGCGCGAAACAGTGGATGGCCGCTTTCTACGAGCAGGCCTTTAGTGAGCGGACCAAGACCGAGAGCGGTTCGTTCGCACAGGAATACATCAGCTACTTCCTGAACAACGAGCCAAGCCCGGGCATCGAGTACGAGTACCGCCTCGTACAGCAGCTACTGCCGACGATGAGCGCCAACGATGCATCGGCGCTGGCAAAGTCGCTGCTCGTCGACGACAGCCGCGTGATCCTCGCGGTCTCGCCGCAAAAGCCCGGCATCTCGGTCCCAACGGACGCGCAGTTGCAGGCCTCGCTGGCAAAAGCCAGTGCCGGTCCGGTCGAAGCGTGGGCCGACGGCGGCGCGACACGGGCGGTGATGGAGACGCTGCCGACGCCCGGCGCGGCGACCTCCCGCAAGTCACTCGACGATATCGGCGTCACCGTCGTGCATTTCGCCAACGGCGTCGACGCGTGGCTGAAGCCGACCGACTTCAAGAACGACCAGATCCTCTTCGGCTTGAACGCGTCGGGTGGCGCGTCGCTCGCGCCCCCGTCGGAATTCATCGAGGCGACCCTGGCTCCGGCGTATGTCGGACTGGCGGGCGCC
>DASXGC010000079.1:0-7127 GCA_036489235.1 Vicinamibacterales bacterium | reverse complement strand
CGCATCATCACGGTCTCGATCAACGTTGGTCCCCGGCCGGCCCGCGCCCGTTCAGCCGCCCAGGCAAACGCCGCAGCGATTTGATCCGGATCGGTACCGTCAATGGTGATGCCGGGGACACCGTAGCCCGACGCCTTGTCGGCAAACACGCGCACTGCGGATTGGTCGGCGACGGGCGTGGACAGCGCGGTCTGGTTGTTCTCGATGCAGAACACCGCCGGCAGACGCCGTGCTGCGCAGAGGTTGATAGCCTCGTGCCATTCGCCGAGCGAGGAACCGCCCTCACCGATGAACGAGACGGCGACGCGCTCGGATCCGTCGCGCTGAAAGGCCATCGCCATGCCGGCGATGGTCAGAGTCGCGGTGGTCAGCGGCGCAGCTGGCGGCAGCACACCGTGAGCGAAATCGCCGATGTGGAGGTCCTTGCCTTCGAGCGGTGGACCCGCCTTGCCCATCTGCGCGCTGAGCACCATGCGCACGGTCGCCGCTTCCGGCCGCATGCCGAGCGTGACGCCGAGATCGCGGATCACCGGACCAATCACGTCGCCAGTCCACCCGCCATCGGCAGTCTGATAGGCGGGGCCGCGGCGCAGCCTGATCGCGGCGGCGTAGATCGCCTCCTGTCCGAGCGACCTGAAACCCTTGCCTTGAAACGCGGTGCCTCCGAATCGCACCTCGCCGCCGGTGAACAGGCTCTTGAGCCGGTTGTCGGTGGCACGTGTCAGCAACATGCCGCGCAGGATCTCGATCCGCTCGGCCGGGGTCAGGGAAGCCTGGATGGCCGCGCGGCGAAGGAAGGCGTCGCAGTCGTCGACGAGCTCCGCCGCCGCCTGCTGCAGCCGCGCGGATGCAGCCATCCGCGGAGAGGACTCCGCCAGACCCTCGGGCGCCGTTCGCGCTTTCAGGCGCTTGGTCAGCTCGCGCCGAAGCAGTGGACGCAGCGCCTCGATCTTTTTTTCGTCGCGCGCGGTGCGGCCGTGAGACGCCGACTCGAACGCGTCGAGCGCCTCAGCCAGCGCGAAGGGATGGCGTTCAGCGACGAAGGCGCCAAAGCGGCTCGCGAGTCCCGACAGCTTCTCGACCTCCGCGGTCTTCCGCATGGGCGATGCATCCTATCAAAAAGAGTCATCGGCGCAAGACCGGGCAATCAGATCGTGCGGATCAACCCGGACCGTTCGACCACGAGGCGATCGCCGGACTTCAGGCGCGCGAAGTCAGCCGGCTCGAGCGCCACGACGGGGAACGACTTGCCGTACATCACGTCCGCAACGATCGAGGCCAATGCAAAAAACGAGTCAACTCCGGTGGTCAGGATCGCGGCGGGTGCGGTGCCGGCTCGCACCGCCTCGAGCAGCACGGCAGTCGTGGTTGAGGAGCCTTTGCTGAACGGCACCGCCAGGATGCGTCGGGTCGCGCACACTCCAGCCAGCGGGTGATGGCGATCGATGATCTGGCCGGTATGAAAGTCGAAGCCGCCCCAGAACGAGAGCGCGTCGCTGGTGACCAGGGCCTCACCTTCGGCGCTGCCGGCGACGATGGCCCGGCCGTTGATCATGCCTGGAGCCACACCGACTCGTCGCGCACTACCCGGCCTTCAACCGCCGAGTTGACGCAATCCGCGAGGCTGCCGAACGTGACGCGCGTGTCGAGCAGGTTCGGCGCGTAATAGGCGTACTTGGCCGAGTTCGTCATCAGCGTCCTGATCTCGGGCGGCAGCATCGGCGAGGCAAGGATGCAGGTATCAAGCGTGATCTGCGCGCCGAACGCCACCACCGGCTCGAGCACGCCCTTTTCCTGAGCGTGCTCCTTCATCAGGCGGCTGGAGGTGATCAGGAACTTGACGCCCGGGTGCGCGTGCCGTCCGCTCACGAGCGGCGCGAGCAGACTGAACTCGGCCAGCGAAAAGTGCGGGCTTCCGAGTATCACCATGTCGAGTTCGCGGCCGTCTGCGGTCGTCAATTCCCGCCGGGCGGCGCGAAGCTCCTCGACCGTGACGGCGATCGCCGCGGGTGGCGCCTTGCCCTGGAACGCGGTGTCCAGCGTCGGCGCTTCCGGCGTGATACCGACCATGTGAAACAGTGCGACGCGCCCAGACGAGGCGGCCGCGGCGGCGAACGCCTTCAGCTGATCCTCCGACGGTTTCGCGACGATTCCGTCGATGACCGGGATGCGATCGCCGGCCCGCTCGCCGGTCAGGTGACCGAGCACGGCGAAAAACTGATCGTCCTGTTGAAGCGCTTCCGGAACGTGGTCGAGTCGCAGCAGCATCTCGCCGGCGCGATGCTCGGTGAGATGGAGCCCGACCGCCGGCACCCGGCCGGCAATCGCGCAGCAGATGTCGAGCAGGTCGGGATACCGTTCGGTGCGCGCGCCGATCACCGAGTTCGCGAACGCGATCGCGTTCGATTCGCCCCACGCGATCTGCTGGCCGAACACCGGGCGCATGTGGGTCTGGTACGGCGCGCAGGTCCATGTCGGCACCGCGCCCATGCTCTCGTAGGCGAGCATCTGGCGGGCGGCTTTCGCGGCCCACTCGGCCTTGACGGCCCAGTCCTTCCAGCCGCATTCGTCCACGCCGCTGACATTGAGGCTGGTCGGCACTGCTACCCGCGCGCCGAGGGAAGCAAGGCGCTCGGCGAACTCGAGTGTCGCGTCGCCCAGGTAGATCGTGCTGTCGATATGCGCCTGCGAGATGTCCATCAGCTCGCTCGCGCCGTAAACCTCGGCCATGCGCACGAGGATCGACATCGCCAGCTGCGGCGCGAGTCCCCGTTCGCCCGCCAGCATCGCGCGGTCGTCGTCGCTCAACAGCAGCATCGCTTTTACTATAATCCCGGCATGCGTCAGTCCATTCTCACGCTCGCTCTCGTCGTCGCCGCTGTGCCGACGATTGACGCCGGACAACGGGCGCCGCGCGATCAGCCGGATGCGACCGTCACCATCCTCAAACCGGCGCGGGTGTTCGACGGCGAGGCCATGCATCAAGGCTGGGTGGTGAGGGTGAAAGGCGATCGCATCGATGCGGTCGGGACCGCAACCAGCGTCGCGGCAGCCGGCGCGACAGTCATCGACCTCCCCGGCACGACGCTGACGCCGGGGCTGATCGAAGGCCACTCGCACATCCTGCTCCACTCCTACAGCGAGGCGTCGTGGGACAACCAGGTGTCGCGCGAGGGACTCGGGCTCCGGGTCGCGCGCGCGACCAATCACCTGCGCTCGACGCTGATGGCGGGCTTCACGACGGTTCGCGATCTCGGCACCGAGGGTGCGCAATACGCAGACGTCGAGCTGAAACAGGCGGTCGCCCAGGGCATCATCCCGGGGCCGCGGGTACTCGCCGCGACCCGCGCGATCGTCGCGACCGGCAGCTACCAGCCGAAATTCGTCCCCGAGTGGAACGTTCCGCAGGGCGCCGAAGAAGCCGATGGCGTGGACAACCTGATGCGGGTGATCCGCGATCAGATCGGCAAGGGCGCCGACTGGATCAAGCTGTACGGCGACTATCGCTGGGGACCGCTGCCCGGTTCACATCCGACGTTCACGCTGGACGAAATGAAACGCGCGGTCGAAACGGCGGACAGCGCGGGAGTGCCGATCGCGGTCCACACCAGCACAGTCGAAGGCATGCGCCGGGCGACGCTGGCTAACGTCGCGACCATCGAGCACGGCAACGACGGGACGCCGGAGATCTTCAAGCTGATGGTCGAGCACCACGTCGCCTGGTGTCCGACACTCACCGCCGGCGCCGGACCCTGGCCGCCGGCCGATCCGGACTCGCCGGCAAACATGCGAAAGCGTGCGGTCTTCAAGGCCGGCCTCGACGCGGGCGTCACCATCATCAACGGCAGCGACGTCGGCACGTTTCCGCACGGCGAGAACGCGCGTGAAATCGAAGCGATGGTCGCCTACGGCATGACGCCGGCCGCCGCCCTCAAGAGCGCGACCTCCGTCGCCGCGCGGGTACTACGGATGGACACGCAAATCGGTCAGGTCAAACCTGGGCTTTACGCCGATCTCGCTGCCTTCGACGGCGATCCCACCGCTGACATCACGGCGCTCCGGCGCGTCAAGTTCGTCATGAAGAACGGCGTCGTGTACAAGAACTAGGATCAGGCATGGCTTTCACGACTTTGATTTCGACGGACGCGCTCGCGCTTCACCTCGACGAACCGGATTACGCCATCATCGATTGCCGCTTCAAGCTCGACGATGTTGCATGGGGTGAGGGCGAATACGCGAAGGCGCATGTGCCGGGCGCCGTGTATGCGAGCCTCGATCGTGATCTGTCAGGCGTCAAGACCGGCACTAATGGACGTCATCCGCTGCCCGAAGTCGATGCGTTGACGCAAACCTTGAGCCGGCTTGGTGTTGCCTCTGGCGTTCAGGTGATTGCGTACGACCAGGACAACGGGATGTACGCCAGCCGATTGTGGTGGCTCTCGCGCTGGCTTGGACACGACGCAGTTGCGGTGCTCGACGGCGGCTTCGCGAAATGGACCGCGGAGGGACGTGCGACCAACGCCGGAGCCGAGTCGCGGGCGTCGCGCACCTTCACGGCGGCGTTACGGCCCGAGATGGCCGTGGACGTCAACGACGTGAGCTCGCGAGTCGGCCGGCGGGACTGGCGCCTGGTCGATGCCCGCGCCGGCGAACGCTATCGCGGCGAAGTCGAACCACTCGACAAGAAGGCGGGCCACATTCCCGGCGCGGCGAATCATTTCTTCGGCTCGAACCTGGCAGAAGACAAGACGTTTCGCACTCCTGAGGAACTGCGAGCCAGCTTCAAGGCCGCGCTCGGCGATCTCTCTCCCGATCACCTCGTGTGCTACTGCGGCTCCGGAGTGACGGCGTGCCACAACCTGCTCGCGCTCGAGCACGCCGGCCTGACCGGCGCGGTTCTCTATCCGGGATCCTGGTCGGAGTGGTCCGCCGATCCGTCGCGAGAGACCGAAAAAGGCTGAGCGCGGCGGCGTCGCGTCTAAAACAACGGAGGTTCTCGATGGTCAAGCAGATTGCGCTAGTGACGGCCGTGATCAGCGTCGCGGCTACCTCGGCAACCGTCTCGCTCGGTCAAACCGCGCCACCAGCCAGCCGCTGCCTGCACGGCGCAACTGAGCAGCCGAGCCAACGCTCGCGGCGGGAACTGGCGCTGAAACTGGCGCAGCAGATCAATCAGGCCGAGCACTCCGGTCCGACGCTTCTGCCGTCGCAGCCGAGGCGCGAATACAAGCCGTTCGCGGAGCTCAGGAATCTCCCGGCCGCGCCTGCCGGGTTCACACTTCAGTTCTACACCGATACCGAGACCTATACGTTCTCACTCAAGGACTCGCTCGACGCGTGCGAGTTCGCGATCTTCTCGGATCAGGACAAGGGCATCTACGAAGGCACGCCGCGGACCGGAACGCGGGTGCTGCCGGCTCAGACCTTCTAGAGCGCCTTTCCTGAAAGGAAATGGCCGCCACCAACCTACACAAGTAGCTCTCGTGCGGACACTCCATGCGTCCACGCGATAAAATACGGCCAACATGAACCCGACGCACACGCCCGTCCGCTCTGCCAACTTACCCGCACCCGCCGGACCGTATTCGCCCGGCATGGGCTTCGAGCGCCTGATCTTTGTCTCCGGGCAGGGCGGTGTCGATCCAACAACCGGCATTCTCGCAGACGCTGTCGAGGCGCAGACCGAGCAGGTGCTGAAGAATGTGCAGGCCATTCTCGAAGCTGCCGGCTCGAGCCTTCAACACGTCCTTCGCTGCGGCGTGTTTCTCATCGACATCGGCGAGTTCAAGAAAATGAACGGCGTCTACTCGCGCATGTTCGGCGATCACCGTCCGGCGCGGACCACGGTGCAGGTGGCCGGACTGCCCGGGCCTGGACTGCGCGTCGAGATTGACGCCATCGCCTACAAACCGTGAGCTGATGCCATCACGCCCGCAAGCCCGCTACTGACCGACACTCCCCGATCGACGCGCGGCGCGTCCTTGTGGACGACCGTCCGCGAATCACTCGCCGGATCACATCACGGTGAGTACACCGAGGGCCCGATCGACCGGGCGATCCTCCTGCTCGCGATTCCGATGGTGCTCGAGCTCGTGCTCGAGTCAGTGTTCGCGGTCGTCGACGTCTTCTTCGTGTCGCGCCTGGGCGCCGACGCGATCGCCACCGTCGGTCTGACCGAAGCGTTGATGACGCTGGTGTACGCAGTGGCGATGGGTCTTGGCGTAGGTGCGACCGCCACCGTCGCGCGCCGCATGGGCGAGCGCGATCCCGATGGCGCCGCCGAAGCGGCCGTCCAGGCAATCGCCCTCGGGTTCATGGTCGCGGTGCCGGTCGGACTGTTCGGGTTTTCGTTTGCGCGACCCATCCTCGGCCTGATGGGCGCCACACCCGAAGTGCTGGCGCACTCGTCGTTCCCGGCGATTCTGTTCGGGTTCAACGGCGTCATTCTGATGTTGTTCCTCATCAACGCCGTGTTCCGCGGCGCCGGCGACGCGGCGATCGCGATGCGGGTGTTGTGGATTGCGAACATCATCAACATCTGCCTCGATCCCTGCTTCATCTTCGGGCTCGGGCCCTTTCCGCGCCTCGGCGTGACCGGCGCGGCGGTCGCCACGACCACCGGCCGCGGCATCGGCGTGCTCGTCCAGCTGTACTTCCTCTCGCGACGGGACGGCCGCATCTCGATCCGCCGCCGTCACCTGCGGCTCAATCCGGGCGTGATGCTGAGCATGGTGCGCCTGTCGGGCAGCGCGGTCGTCCAGACCCTGATCGGGACCACCAGCTACATCGGCTTGATGCGAATTCTCGCGTCGCTTGGCAGCGTGCCGGTCGCGGCCTGCACCATCGTGATCCGGATCATCATGTTCGTGCTGCTGCCGTCGTGGGGACTGTCGAACGCCGCGGCCACGCTGGTCGGCCAGAATCTGGGCGCGGCGAAACCGGATCGGGCCGAGCAGTCGGTGTGGCACGCCTGCTGGTACAACTCCGCCGTGCTCGGTGCGCTCGGGATTGTCTTCGTCCTGTTCGCGGATGTCGTGGTCGGATGGTTCACTCAGGATCCAGCGGTGAAGCCGCTCGCGACCAACGGACTGCGGATTGTCAGCGCCGGGTTTCCGTTCTACGCGGCA
>DASXGC010000387.1:0-14940 GCA_036489235.1 Vicinamibacterales bacterium | reverse complement strand
CGACGCCGATCACCGCGACCAGGCGCGGGAAACGCTGGCGAAGGCGCTCGTCGTCAATCCATCCAGCCTCGAGGCGCACGCCTTGATTGCGGCCCTGGATTATGTCGACGACAAGGAGGACGCCTTCGAGGCGAGCGTTGCCGCAACGCTGGCGATCGCGCCGCGATATGGCGAGGTCTATCGCGTCGCCGGCGATCTGGCCGCAAGGAATTACCGCTTCGATCAGGCGGTGGTGCTGTCGCGCCGCGCGCTCACCCTGGACCCACACAACACCCAGGCGCTCGGCGACCTCGGTCTGCAGCTGTTGCGGACCGGCGACGAAACGGCGGCGCGAACTGCTCTGGAGGCGTCGTTCAAAGCCGACCCGTACAACAAGCTCACGCTCAACCTGCTGAAGATGATGGACGGCCTCGACAAGTTCGTGACCGTCCGTGACGGCGATCTGATCCTCCGGATGCACGCCGACGAGGCGCCCGTCCTGCATGAATACGCGGTGGCGATCTCGCACCAGGCGCTCAACACCATGTCCGCCCGCTACGAGTTCACGCCGAAAGGTCCCATCCTGATCGAGATCTTCCCGAAGCACGACGACTTCGCGGTGCGGACGCTCGGGTTGCCGGGGATGATTGGTGCATTGGGCGTCTGCTTCGGCCGCGTCGTGACGATGGAGTCGCCGCATGCACGGCCGGGTGAGTTCCAGTGGGAAGCGACGCTGTGGCACGAACTCGGGCACGTCATCACGCTGCAGATGTCGAACCAGCGTGTGCCGCGCTGGCTGACCGAGGGCATTTCGGTCTACGAGGAAAAACGCGCGCGCCCTGAGTGGGGGCGCGAAATGGACGTGACCTTCGCCGGCATGCTCAACCGCGGCGAGACGCTCAAGCTGCACGACTTGAACGCGGCCTTCCAGGATCCGAAGACGATTTCGCTCGCGTACTACCAGGCGTCTTTGCTGGTCGAACACCTCATGACGGCGTATGGTCAGGCCGGCCTCAACAAGCTGCTGCGTACCTACGGACAGGGGCTCGACACCGACGCATCGCTCAAGGCGGCGCTCAACACCGACCTCGATCAGTTGCAGGTCGGATTCGACCAGACCGTCGAGAAGATGTTCGGGCCGATGCGGCAGGCGATGAGCATGCCGGCCGGCGTCGACAGCCTTCAGCGAACGCCGACCGCGGAGCTCAAGGTGCTGGCCGAAGCCAACCCACAGAGTTTCCCGGTGCAGGTGGCGCTCGGTCGCGGGCTCCGCAAGGACGGCCAGATCGACGAAGCGATGCAGGCTTACGAGCGCGCCGCCAAGCTGGTGCCGGCAGCCGGCGGCGTCGGCAGTCCGCACGAGCAGATGGCTGCGATGGCGCTCGAGAAGAAGGATCGGCCGCGCACGATCTCGGAGCTCACAGCGCTGGTGGCTGTGGACTTCAACAACGTCGAGGCGGCGCGGCTGCTGGCGCAGCAACTGCAACTCGAACGCATCGAAGACCCGGCCCGGCTCCAGCCGGTCTACCAGCGCATCGTGGCGATCGATCCCTTCGATGCCGAGGCACACACGATGCTCGGCCGGTTTGCGCTTCAGAGCAACGACGCGGATGCCGCTTCGCGCGAGTTCCGCACGGTCATCGCCCTTGGACCGGTGGACCGCGCCGCGGCCTACACCGACCTGGCGGAGAGTTACATGAACGCCGGCAAGCGGGCCGAGGCGAAGAAACAGACGCTCGCGGCGCTCGAGATCGCACCGACCTACGAACGCGCGCAGGGGTTGCTGCTGAAACTGGTGGACCGATGACCGGTGAAGTCCGGGTCAAGCCGGACAACGCCGAGGTCGAAGCGGTCCGCCTGAAGGCGGACACGACTGGAACCGGGCTTCAGCCGGACCGATTCCGCGTGATCGCGGTGCTGCTCGCGCTGTTGACCTTGATTCCAGCCGTGCAGCCGCGCGTCGCCGCGCAGCTGCCGAACGCGCCCGACGATCGCTTCGCCGGCCTGCAGTGGCGGTTCGTTCGTATCCGGTATCACTTCATCACCGAGGGCACGCACATCCAGCAGGACTTTGCGGGCGAGCCCTGGTACATCGACGCGCCGGCCGCCGAACAGAACTTGTCACGACGCGTCAAGACTGCGACCGCCATCCAGGTCGAGGATCCGCTGGTCATGACCCTCGACGATCCGAAGCTGTTTCAGAATCCCTGGATTTACTTCGTCGAGCCCGGGAACCTGAAGATGCTCGACAGCGACCTGCCGATCCTGCGCGAATTCCTGCTGCGCGGCGGCTCCGCGTATTTCGACGATTTCCACGGACCGTTCGAGTGGGACAACTTCTCCCACGAAATGAAGCGTCTGTTCCCCGATCGCGAGATCATCGAGGTGCCGAAGGACCACCCGGTGTTCAGCTGCTTCTACAAGCTGGACGGATATCCGCAAGTGCCCGGCCTCGGGTCGTTCATCACCGGCCGGACGTGGGAGAAGGGCGGGGTAGTACCGCACCTGCGCACCATTCTCGACGACAACGGGCGGCCGATGATGTTCATCAATCACAATACCGACATGGGCGATGGCTGGGAATGGTCGAACGCCGAAGACTATCCCGGCTATGTCAAATACACCGCGATGGCCTATCGCATGGGGATCAACGAAATCGTCTACGCCCTCACGCATTAAAGGAACCTACATGGATTCGTCGGTTGCAGCCATCAGCGCTGAGAGAGTCGCCGAGGCGCGCGAGCGCGTTCTGGCCGAATTGCGCAAGGTCATCGTCGGGCAGGACGAAGTCGTCGAGCAGGTACTGATCGCGCTGTTCACCGGCGGCCACGTGCTGATCACCGGCGTGCCGGGGCTGGCCAAGACGCTGCTGATCAAGACGCTGTCGGACATCCTCGACCTCGACTTCAAGCGCATCCAGTTCACCCCTGACCTGATGCCGTCCGACATCACCGGGACGGAAATCCTCGACGAGGAAGAGGGCATCCGCCGTCTCCGCTTCGTCAAGGGACCGATCTTCGGCCAGATCATCCTCGCCGACGAGATCAACCGGACCCCGCCCAAGACCCAGGCAGCACTGCTCGAAGCGATGCAGGAGTACCACGTGACGGCGTCAGGCCGGACCTACGATCTGGATCTGCCGTTTTTCGTCCTCGCCACGCAGAACCCGATCGAGCTCGAAGGCACCTATCCGCTGCCGGAGGCGCAACTCGATCGCTTCATGTTCAACGTGGTCATCAAGTATTTGAGCGAAGACGACGAAGTGACGGTCGTGACCCAGACCACCGGCGCGCAGCGCTCAGCGCCGGCGAAAATTCTGACCGGCGCCGACATCCTTCAGTTCCAGGAACTGTCCCGGCAGGTCGTGATCGCCGAGGAGATTGCCCGTTACACCGTGCGGCTGGTGGCGGCGTCGCGTCCCGGCGGCGAAGGCGCGCCGGACTTCATCGAGAAGTGGGTCAAGTGGGGCGCCGGGCTGCGCGGTTCGCAGGCGCTGGTGCGCGGCGCAAAAACCCGCGCGCTGATGCACGGCCGTTATCACGTCGCGCTCAAGGACATCCAGGCGCTGGCGGGACCGATTCTGCGTCACCGCATCATGACCAACTTCTACGCCGAGTCTGAACGCGTCAACGCCGACGTGATCATCGACAAGCTGCTCGCCGCGGTTCCCGTTCCCAAGAGTGGAATGTAGCCGATGCCCTGGACCGCGCACGACCGGCCGTTTCTCGACCCGGCGGTCGTCGCCCGCCTCGGCACACTCGAGCTGAAGGCCCGCACCATCGTCGAAGGCTTTCTATCGGGCCTGCACCGCAGTCCCTTCAAGGGCTTCAGCGTCGAGTTCGCCGAATACCGCCAGTACATTCCCGGCGACGATCTGTCGACGATGGATTGGAAGGTGTACGCGCGAAGCGACCGCTACTACATCAAGAAGTTCGAGGAGGAGACCAACCTCGATTGCCATCTGATCATCGACGTCAGCGGTTCGATGGGGTACGGCTCCCATCACGGGATGTCGAAGTTCGAGTACGGCGCGTGCCTGGCGGCGTCGCTCGGCTACCTGATGAACCGTCAGCGTGATGCCGTCGGCCTCACCGCCTTCGACGAGGACATCGTGTCGATGCTGCCGGCGAGCTCGCGTCCGGGACATCTGCTCGCGCTGCTCGTCACCCTCGACCGGCTGCGAACGGGCCACCAGACCAACGTCTCGAAGCCGCTGCACCAACTCGCCAACACGCTGACCAAACGCGGTATCGTGGTCCTGATCTCGGACCTGCTCGACGATCCCGACGAAATCATCCGCGGCCTGAAGCACTTTCAGTTCCGCGGTATCGACGTGATCGTGTTCCACGTGCTCGACCCTGACGAGATCGAGTTTCCGTTCGATCGGGCCACGCGCTTCGAGGACATGGAGACGAGCGAGGAAATCATGGCGGTGCCCGGTGCGGTGCGCGCGCACTACCTGAAACAGATCGACCAGCTGATCGAGCGCTACCGGCGTGAACTTGGCGCCAGCGGCATCGACTACCAGTTGATCAACACGCGCGATCCGCTCGAGATCGCGCTGCTGTCATACCTGTCGGCGAGGGCGAGGTCGCTGTAAGTCATGAACCACAGGGGCGCAGAGGCACGGAGGCGGAGACCCGACCGCACGAAGACGCCTGCAACGCGTCGCGAGTCGGCCGGCTTTGCCGGCCGCTCGGATCGAATCGCGACGCCCGACCGGAACACAAGGCAGACCTGCGATAGTTGCTTGTGTTCCGGTCGGGCGTCGCGATTCGATCGCGCCGCCTTGCGGCGCGCGACGCGTTCGACTCAGTGTCTCGGTGACTCTGTGGTGGGTTCCCGTACGGCAGGGGCTCGGCCGTGCTGACGTTCCTGTCGCCGCTGTTCCTGGCTGGAATCGCAGCCGCGGCCGTGCCGCTGGTCCTGCACCTCCTCAAACGCGAGCCCGAACCGCGCGTCAAGTTCGCCGTCGTCCGGCTGCTCAAGCAGGCGCCGGTCGAACATACCGAAAAGCATCGCCTTCGCGAACTGCTCCTGTTGGCATTGAGGATCACGGCGCTGGTCCTGCTCGCCCTGGCATTTGCCCGGCCGTTTTTCGCGACCGGCGCCGCATCCGCTGCGACCGGCGTCACGATGATTGCCCTCGACACCTCGTACAGTCTGTCGTCACCCGGCCGTTTCGAACGCGCGCGCCAACTGGCGAAGGACGCCATCGCGCGCGCGCCGGCGTCCGATCTGGTCGGTGTGGTGACGTTCGCCGATGACGCGGAAACGGTCGCCAGGCCGAGCGTCGACCGCGTGCTCGCCGCCGCGGCTGTTGACGAAGCGGCGCCGGGATTCGGCGCCACTCGCTATCGCGCCGGCCTGTCGGCGGCAGCGCAGAATCTGAGCGGACGCAAGGGAACGATCGTCGTCGTCACCGATCTGCAGGAAAGCGGCTGGGACGCGGGAGATCGGGCATCGGTGCCTGAAGGCGTCACGATCGACGTGGCCGACGTCGGCGCTGCACCAGCCGATCTGGCGGTGACGGCCGTTCGCCCTCAGGTCGACCGTGTGATTGCGACCGTGCGCAACAACGGCCAGGCACGCGACGCACACCTGCATCTCAAAGTCGACGACCGGCCAGCCGGCGATGTCACGGTCGCTCTGGGCGCGAATCAGTCGGCGGACGCGACCTTCGCCGGTGCGCCGCACGGGACCAGCGTTTCGGTCGCCGTAGACGATCCCGGTGGCATCACTGCCGACGATGTGAGGTTTGCGGTTATCGGCGACACGAGCCGGCCATCCGTACTGGTCGTGACCGGTAGCGGCGATCTCGGCCGCGAAGCGTTTTATGCCAGACACGCGCTATCGGTTGCCGCGTCGGCGAATCGCGCGCTGCAGGTCGTCGGCGTCGCCGGCGCCGACCTGAGTTCCTGGACCGACGCCCGGATCACGGCCCAGGCCGCGGTGCTGTTGCTGTCAACCCGTGGTCTCGAACACCGGGCCCGCGAGCTGCTCGCGTCGTATGTCAACGGTGGCGGCGGTCTTTTCGTCGCCGCCGGACCCGATGTTGACGGCGATATCGTGGGCGACGTCCTCGGCAGCGCCTCGACGCTGAAAATCGCGACGACCGAAGGCACGAAGCCTGCGCCGCGCACGCTGGCGCCGGCGGACGTGCGTCATCCCGTGTTTCAGCCGTTCGCCGGCAACGCGGCGACACTGGGTCTGGTCACGTTTCAGACCGCGGCGCGTATCGGTGGGACGGGGTGCCAGACTCTGGCCCGGTTCACGACCGGTGACGCCGCTTTGATTGAGTGTCCGGCGGGTGAGGGCCGGGCGCTCGTCTTCGCGTCCGACCTGAACAATCGCTGGAATGATTTTCCGGTGCATGCGACGTTTGTCCCGTTCCTGCACGAGGCCGTGCAGTATCTTGCGAATACGCGGGCTCACCCGGCCGAGTATCTGGTCGGCGACGCTCCGGCCGGGCTCAAGAGGGTCCCCGGCATTGCCATGCTGGCGGACCCGTCTCACGGCGGACGGGACCGGCGGGTGGCGTTGAACGTCGACCCGCGCGAGGCCGAGCTGGCGCGCATCTCGCCCGACGATTTTCAGGCCGCGGTGACGCGGCTGACGGTCAGCGGCGGATCGGAGACGCGGGTGGAGGCTCGGCAGCAGGAGGATCGGCAGCACCTCTGGCAATACGGCCTGGCATTGATGGTGCTGTTGCTGGCGGCGGAGGGTATCGTGGCGAGCAGGACAGCCTGACCTATGGCTCACGATCAGGACATTCGCGCGCTTCTCAATCGCGTCCGGGCGCGCTGGCTGACGTTGTCGGTCTTCCGCGCGACGGTGCGCGCCGCGGTCGCCGCTGCCGTCGTCATCGGTGTTGCGCTCGTCATCGGCCACTGGACTGACGGCGCGCCACGTCTCTTCGCAACGACGGCGATCGCGGCGCTGGTGCTGACGATCGCGGCGCTGGTCTGGGGACTGCTGCCGCTGCGCCGGCGGCCGACCGATCAGCAGGTCGCCCGGTTCATCGAAGAGCGCGTGCCGTCGCTCGACGACCGGCTGGTGACAGCCGTTCATGTCGCGGACTCGACAGCGGCGGCGCCAGGGCTGGCGGGGCCGATGATCGCCGACGCGGCTCGCCGCGCGCGCGACGTCGAAGCCTCGAGCATCGTGCCGTCCGCCCTGCTTCGGGGCGCCGGCATCAACGCGGCGATCGCAGCGGCGGCACTCCTCGCCGTCCTGTTCGTCGGACGCGGACCGGCCGGGCAGGCCGTAGACGCCGTCTCATTGACGCTTCTGCCGTCTCGGGTCGCCCTCGAAGTCTTGCCCGGCAATGCGCGCGTGAAGGTCGGTGCGCCGCTCGCGATTCAGGCACGTCTCGTCGGCAACCGTGCGCCGGTGATTGCGCAGCTGCAGATCGCCGACGGCGACGGCTGGCGTACCACCGAGATGACGACCGACAAGCCGGGTACGTTCCGGCTGTCGATGGATGCGGTCCCGGCCTCGTTCAAATACCGAGTCGTCGCAGGCGCCGTCATCTCGCCGACTTACGAGGTCACTGCAGCACATCCGCCACGGGTGATGCGGATTGACGTGGACTACACCTTCCCGGCCGGACTGCGGCTCCAGCCGCGGACCGACAGCGACAGCGGCGACATCTATGCGCCCGCCGGGACCAATGTCCGGGTTCACGTCATCACTGACCGACCCGCGACGAACGGTGAGATGTCGCTTGCGGATGGCAAGCCGATCACGCTGGCGTCCTCGACACCCACGGAACTGACCGCGTCGCTGACGGTGACCGACGACAATTCCTACCGCATCGCGCTGACCGATCGCGAGGGCATGTCGAACCCCGGCGACACCGAGTACTTCATTCGAACGCTGGCCGATCGGCCGCCGGAAGTCCGCGTCATCAAGCCGGCGACTGACCGTGGCGTGACCAAGCTCGAGGAAGTCGACATCGAAGCGCAGGCAGAAGACGACTACGGCATCGAGCGGATGGATCTCGTCTACGCCGTACGCGGCGGCAACGAGAAGGTCGTGCCGTTCGAGATCCCGAAGCGTAGCACCATGGTCAACGGCCGGCACACGCTGTTCCTGGAAGATCTGGACGTGCAGCCCGGCGACTTCATCTCGTACTACGTCCGGGCGCGCGACATCACGCGCGGGTCCCGGCCGAACGAGGCGCGCAGCGACATCTTTTTCCTCGAGGTGAAGCCTTACGAGCAGGAATTCGCTTTGGCGCAGAGCCAGGGCTCGATGCCGGGCGGTGGGCGCGCGTCGATCGACGACCTCGTCAACTCCCAGAAGGAAGTCGTGGTTGCGACCTGGAAACTCGATCGACGCGCGCAGATCGCGAAGGGCGCGAAGTCGGACCAGGACATCCTCTCGGTGTCGCGCGCCGAGGCCGAGTTACGGACGCGCGTCGAGCAGACATCCAGCACCTTCCGCGAGTCGACGATGCGGGATCCACGAAAGCGGCAACCGCAGCGCGGACGCGGTGGTCAGCCCGCGCCTCCACCGACGCCCGAGCTGAAAGCGGGGCAGACGCTCATCGAAGAAGACGACATGACCGCCGCGGCCGCCGCGATGGGGCAGGCGGTCGCGTCACTTGACGGCCTGAAGACGGCAAGCGCGCTTCCGCCGGAGATGGAGGCGCTCAACCGCCTGCTCAAGGCTCAGGCGGATGTGAAGCGCCGGGAGATTCAGCGTCAACAGGCCGGCAGCGGCGGCGGTAGCAATCGCAGCAATTACGACATGTCGTCGTTGTTCGACAAGGAGCTGCAGAAGGCGCAGCAGACCAACTACGAGAACAAGTCGAGCGCCGAGTCGCGTGAAGACTCCGCCCAGAGTGCGCTCGACAAGATCAAGGAACTGGCCCGCCGGCAGACCGACCTCCTGAAGCGCCAGCAGGACCTCGCGCGCGACCGCGCGAAGATGAGCGAAGAGGAATTGAAGCGCGTGCTCGAGGAGTTGACGCGCGATCAGTCGGAACTTCGGCAGAAGGCCGAAGAGCTCGCCCAGCAGATGGCGAGCAAGGACAATCAGCAATCGGGCGATCAGCAGGGACAGCAGAAGCCCGGTCAGCAAGGCCAACAAGGTCAGCAGGGTCAACAAGGCCAACAGGGACAGCAAGGACAGCAAGGACAACAGGGACAGAAGGGCCAGCAAGGACAGGCCGGCCAGCAGGGTCAGTCCGGTCAGAGCGGTCAGGCCCAACAAGGTCAGAGTGGCCAGTCCGGACAGTCGGGGCAAGCTGCGGATACGAGCAAACGCATGCGCGATGTCTCGGAAGAGATGCGCAGCGCGGCCAGCGATCTTCGGCGCCAGGATCCCGGCCAGGCGAGCGCGCGGGGCAGCAAGGCGCTCGAGCAGCTGCGTCAATTGCAGCGTCAGATCGAGGCTGCGACTCCCGACGAGAAACGCCGCGCTCTCGGCGACGCGCAGCTCGAGGCCCGTCAACTCGCGGAGGCTCAGCGCCAACTGTCCGCTGAGCTCGGCAAGACTGGATCAGGCGATGCCGGCAAGGACGCCGTGCGGCGTCTCGCGGGCGAACAGGAGCGTCTCGCGGAGCGCACGCGTCAGCTTCAGGAGTCGCTGAAGCAGCAGGCGAGTGCGGCCGGGCAGTCGGGATCGACCGGCGGGTCGCGTGTGTCGGGCCGCGGCAGCGCGCCGGGAAGCGATCCGGCCCAGACGCAGGCCGCCGCCGGCGACGCGGCCAAGGATCTCGAGCGTCAGCGGCTCGCGGAGCGCATGCAGCAGTCTGCGGAAGCGATGCGTACCGCGACGGCCGATGCGCGAGCGGCTCGCGGTACTACCGGCGCCCATTCAAGCGACGATCCTCGATCGCAAGCTGCAACGGGACAGGAACTGGCCAGCGCACTCGACAAGGTGGCGGAGCGGCTCGGATCGGCAAACGGCGGTGGCGATCCCGAGTCGCGCAAGTTGTCGTCCCAACTCGCCCGGGCTCAGGAACTCAAAGATCAACTGAACCGGACGGGACGCGCGCTCGACGCGATGGGACGCCAGAATGGGCCGGGCGGCCAGGGCGCACAGTCAGGCCAAAGCGGACAGAAGGCCTCTGGGGACGGCGGCCGCGCCGGTGAAGGACAGCCGGGTAATGGCGGACAAAGCGGCGCCGACCTCAACCGGCTTCGAGACGAGTATCGCCGCCAGCTGCAGGATACCCAGGATCTCGTCAACGAGATGCGCCGCGAAGACGGCAGCTCGCGTGGCGGCGCAGGCGCGACGTTCACGGCTCCCGGCAACATGACGCTGTCGGCTCCAGGTACGGAAGCGTTCAAACAGGATTTCGCGAACTGGGAATCGATGCGCCGGCAGGCCACCCAGGCGCTGGAAAACGTCGAAACGGCGGCGTCGAAGAAGCTGCAGGACAAGCAATCCAAGGATCGTCTCGCCACGGGCGCAGACGACAAGGCGCCCGCCCAGTACCAGCAGCAGGTGGACAGCTACTTCAAGGCCATCGCGGGCAAGAAGCAACCCTAGATGCACTTCGCGTATCCGCTGCCTTGGTGGCTGGCGATCGTTCTGGCTGCCGGCATCGCGGCCCTGGTCGTCGCCGAATACCGCCGGCCGTTGTCGCCGTTGACGCGGCTGCAGCGAGCCACGCTCGTCGCGCTTCGTGTCGTGACGCTGGCTCTTCTGGTGCTCTTTCTCTTTCGTCCCATCGTGATGCTGCCGCCTGTTGGCAACGCTGACGCCGTCATTCCGATTCTGGTGGATACCTCGCGAAGCATGCGGCTGGCCGACGCCGACGGCCAGACCCGTCTTGCCCGCGCCAACACGCTGGTCAAGACCACGCTGGGACCGGCGTTGTCGTCGCACGCCAAAACGGACATCTTCAGCTTTGGTGAAGGACTCAAGACCGCGTCAGTTGACGGCTTCGCTGCGGACGCGAGGCGGACCGATCTGTCCGGCGCGCTAGCCTCGGTGCGCGAGCGTTATCGCGGTCAGCGGCTGGCCGGGGTCGTGGTGTTGTCCGACGGCGCCGACACAGGGACCGGGCGACCAGCCAGGCCGGACGGCTCGGGCAGCGGGGGAGACGAAGTTCCGGTGTTCGCCATCGGCATCGGATCGCCGGACGGACTCCGCGACCGGGAAGTGCTGGGGATCACTGCCGGCGATCCGCGTCTTGATGAATCGTCGGTGGACTTGCGCGTCACCGCGGTCAGTTACGGATTCGGGCGCGCGCCGTTCGTGGTTCGCGTGCTGGCCAACGGGCGCGTCATCGACACGCATCGAGTGGTGCCGCAGGCCGACGGATCGCCGATCGACGAGACGTTCACGGTCTCGCCGGATCCCCTCAATCCAACGGTGTACACAGCGGAGATTCCCGCCGACGAAGGTGAACTGGTCGGCGAAAACAACAAACGCAGCGTCCTGGTGAGTCCGTCGGGACGGAAACGACGCGTGCTGGTGATCGAAGGCGCACCCGGGTTCGAGCACAGCTTCATGACGCGCGCGTGGGCGGCCGACGCCGGACTCGAGATCGACTCGGTCACCCGGAAGGGCAAGAATGCCGAAGGGCAGGACACATTTTTCGTGCAGGCCGGCGAGGGGCGATCGGCCGCGCTCACCACCGGCTTTCCGTCCAAGCGCGAGCAGCTATACGGGTACGACGCGCTGGTGATCGCGAATATCGAGGGCGACTTCTTCAGCCGCGCGCAGCTTGCCATGGCCGCCGATTTCGTGTCCGAGCGCGGCGGCGGCCTGCTGGTGCTCGGCGGCCGCTCGTTCTCGCAACACGGCTTGTCCGGTACACCGCTTGAAGAAGTGCTGCCGGTCGAACTGACCGATCGCCGCGGCGGGCTGGCGCACGCGGGGCTGTCGCCCGGCGATCTTCCGGTCCACAACAAATTGCGCCTGACGACCGAGGGCGAAACGCATCCGATCATGCGAATCGGCGGCTCCACTGACGAGACGCGGCGACTGTGGTCGGCGCTGCCGGCGCTGGCCGCCAGCGCTGCGCTCGGCGGTCCGCGTCCAGGCGCCACCGTGCTCGCATTGACGACGGCGCCGGGTGGGGGAGTGTTTCCGGTGGTCGCGGTCCAGCGCTATGGCCAGGGCCGGTCGATGGTGTTCGCCGGTGAAGCGGCATGGCGCTGGAAGATGATGATGGCCGCGTCCGATCGCAGCTACGACTTTTTCTGGCGCCAGGCGGCGCGATGGCTGTCGTCCGCCAGCCCGGATCCCGTGTCGGTCGCGGTGCCGGACGCGCCTGAGCCAGGCGATCCGATTGCGGTGGACATCGATGCGCGCGACGCGCTGTTTCAACCGGTCACCGACGCTACCATCGAGGCGACCGTCACCTCGCCGGGCGGTGAAACCGCACCGATCAAACTGCGCCACGCCGACGCGACGACCGGCCGTTACACCGCGGCGCTCACCGCGAACCAGCCCGGTCTCTACCGCATTCGCGCCAACGCCAAGCGGGGCAATGCCGCTCTTGGCAGCGCCGATCGCTGGATCTACGTCGGCGGTGCGGATCGCGAGTTCGCCGATCCCCGGTTGAACGAAGGATTCCTCCGGCGCATCGCCCGCAACTCCGGCGGCCGCTACGTTCGCGCCGCCGATGCCGGACGCGTGCCCGAGTGGCTGAGGACCGCGACTCCCCGCAACGCCGCGCCCGAACGGCGCGATCTCTGGCACGAGCCATGGGCGTTTGCGCTGATCGTGATCTTGCTATCTGCCGAATGGACGCTGCGGCGGTGGTGGGGGCTCCGGTGAATCGCCTTCGCGTCTTCGCCGCCGCGCTCGCGATGGTGGTGTGGTCGTCGGCCGGCGCCTTTGCGGGCGAACGGTATGCGCTCATCGTCAGCGGCGCCGCCGGCGGCGAGAGCTACGCGCAGAAGTACGACAAATGGCGCGCGTCGTTGACGAAAACGCTCGAGCAGACGTTCGGCTATGCACCCGACCACATCGTCGTTCTCGCGGAAGCGGACGGTAACGGCGTCCAGAAAGCGACCCGCGAAAACGTCCAGCGCGCCATCGGCGACCTGCGAAAGAAGATCACCAAAGACGATCAACTCCTGGTGCTGCTGATCGGGCATGGCACCTCGATCGACGGCGAGGACGCCAAGTTCAACCTGGTCGGCCCGGATCTGAGCGCGACCGAATGGGCCGACCTGATCCGGCCGATTCCTGGCCGGGTCGTCTTCGTCAACACCACCGGCGCGAGTTTTCCCTTTCTCGGCCGGCTTGCCGGTCGTGGACGGATCGTCCTGACCGCCACTGACGCGGCCGCGCAACAGTTCGAGACGGTCTTTCCGGAGTACTTCGTCAAGGCCTTCAACGATCCGGCGGCCGACCTGGACAAGAACGGCCGCGTGTCGATCTGGGAGGCGTTCACCTACGCGAGTGCCGGTGTCCGCGACTGGTTCGAGCAGAAGGGGCAGCTGCCGACCGAACGGCCGCTGCTCGACGACACCGGCGCCGGGGTTGGACGCGAGGCGCAGAACCCCGGCACCGACGGCGCGGTTGCGCGCGTCACCTACCTCGAACCGGAGCCGCCGGTGGCGCTTCCGGCCGATGCGGCGCAGGCCGTGCTGGTGAAACGCCGGATCGCTCTCGAGGCCCAGTTCGAGGAGTTGAAGGCGCGGAAGGAATCAACGCCGCCTGATCAATACGCCGCCGAAATGGAAAAGCTGCTGATCGAAATCGCGCGAATCTCGCAGCAGCTCCGCACCAAGTCCTGACCGTCAGTAATACTGGGCGCCATCCCAGTGGTCGAGCGACCGCTTCTTGAAGACGAGCACGCCGCCCATCCCGGCCACGAACCCGACCACGTGCGCGGCAAAGGCGACACCACCGTTGCCGCCGTTTGACGCCGTGACTGCGATCGCGCCGGCGCTGAACAGCTGCATCAGGAACCAGAAGCCGAGCAGAACGACGGCGGGAATCTCGACCACCTGGATGAAGATCCACGGAATCAGCGTCAGCACCCGCGATTTCGGATAGAGCACGAAATACGCACCCATCATCCCGGCGATCGCGCCACTCGCGCCGATCGTCGGCAGTGTCGAGGTTGGATCGATGGCCATCTGTCCGAGCGCCGCGGCAATGCCGCACAACAGATAAAAGACGATGAAGCGGCCGTGCCCGACGCGGTCCTCGACGTTGTCGCCGAAAATCCAGAGGTACCACATGTTCCCGAGCACGTGCATCCAGCTGCCGTGCAGGAACATCGAAGTAATCAGCGTCGGCGCGTGAAAATCGGCGGGCACCATGCCGTAGACCTGCAGGAACTGCGGCAGCACCTCGCGCGGCAGCGAGATCTCGAACAGCCACGCCAGGCCGTTGAGGATGATGATCGTGACGGTGATGTAAGGGGTGGTCCGGGACGGAATCACGTCCCGCAGCGGAATCACTGATACATTCTACGCAATGCAAATCGCAAAAAGCACTCAGGCCTCAGACGCCGTGTCCGTAACCCACTGCTTCGACCTGTCCCTGCGCCGCGGCGGCGCCAGCAGGCGCCGGCGTCCGCACGCGCGCGACGATGCGGCGGAGGTCGCCGTCGGCGATCGCCTTGCGATGTTCGCCGAGTGAGATGACGGCGCGGTAGACCTCGTCCACTTCGACGCTGGTCAGTTCCAGACCGAGCGCGTCGCAGCGGGACTGCACCGCGTGCCGTCCCGAGTGCCGTCCGAGTACCAGGCGGGACGAGATCGACTGTCCGACGTCCTCCGGCTTCATGATTTCGTAGGTGCGGGCGTCCTTCAGCACGCCGTCCTGGTGAATCCCGGCTTCGTGCGCGAACGCGTTGCGTCCAACGATGGCCTTGTTGGCCTGCACCGGTTCGCTGGTGAGCGTCGAGAGTAACTGGCTGGTTTCGAACAGCTTCGCCGACTGCACGCCGGTATCGTACGGCAGGCGATCCGGACGCACCCGCAACGCCATCACGAGCTCTTCGAGCGAGGCGTTGCCGGCGCGCTCGCCGATGCC
>DASXGC010000433.1:0-4274 GCA_036489235.1 Vicinamibacterales bacterium | reverse complement strand
GCCGTCCGCATCGACGCCGACCCGAACAAGCTGGCGGCCCACGGCGTCGGCCTCGATGAACTGGCGACGGCGATCACGAACAACAACGTCAACCTGCCGACCGGCACCATCTTCGGCGCGGACAAGACGTTCGTGGTCCAGGCCAACGGGCAGTTGATGCGCGCGTCGGCGTACGGGCCGATGATCGTCGCGTATCGCAACGGCAATCCGGTCCGGCTCGACGAAGTCGCGCACGTCTACGACGGCATCGAGAACGACAAGAACGCCGCCTGGTACGGCGGTCAGCGGACGATTTACCTCGCCATTCAGAAGCAGCCGGGCACCAACGTCGTCCAGGTGGTCGACGCCGTGAAACAGCTGCTGCCGACGTTCCGCGAACAGCTGCCGGCCTCGGTGTCGCTGGACGTGCGCACGGATCGCTCGGTGGCGATTCGCGAGTCCGTCGCTGACGTCAAGTTCACGCTGCTGCTGACGATCGGGCTCGTCATCGCCGTCATCTTCCTGTTCCTGCGCAACGTCTCGGCGACGGTCATTCCCAGCCTCGCGCTGCCGGCGTCGCTGGTGGCGACGTTCGCGGTGATGTATCTGCTCGACTACAGCCTCGACAACCTGTCGCTGATGGCGCTGACGCTCTCGGTTGGTTTCGTCGTGGACGATGCGATCGTGATGCTGGAGAACATCGTCCGGCACATGGAAATGGGCAAGCCGCCGATGCGTGCGGCCTACGATGGATCTGCCGAAATCGCCTTCACCATCGTGTCGATGACGATTTCGCTGGCGGCGGTGTTCATCCCGGTGCTGTTCATGGGCGGCATCGTCGGCCGGCTGCTGCACGAATTCTCGGTGACCATCGGCGCGGCGATTCTGGTCTCCGGATTCGTCTCAATCAGTCTCACGCCGATGCTCTGCAGCCGCTTCCTCAAGCCGCCGCACGCGCAGAAGCACGGCTGGTTCTACAACGCGACCGAGCGGATGTTCGATCTGTGGCTGAAGCTTTACGACGTGACGCTGCAGGCGTGCATGCGCTTCCACGTCGTGACCATGGCAGCCTCGGTCGCGCTGATCTTCGGCACCGTCTACCTGTTCGGGCTGATTCCGAAAGGCTTCCTGCCATCGGAGGATCAGGGCCGTTTCAATATCAGCGTCGAGGCCATCCAGGGCATCGGCTTCGACGAGATGGTGCGGCACCAGGAAGAAGTCGCGAATCTCGTCGCCAAGGATCCGGACGTCGCCGGCCTGAGCAGTAACGTCGGCGGCGGACCTGGCGGCGGTGGTCTGAATCAGGGCCGCATCACCATCGATCTGAAGCCGCGCGACGAGCGCAAGCGGAACGTCGATCAAATCATGGCGGAGTTGCGGCCCAAGCTCTCAGAGGTGCCTGGCGTCCGCGTCTACATGGTCAATCAGCCGCCGATCAACCTGGGTGGCCAACAGGGCGCGCGCAGTCTGTATCAGTTCACGCTGCAGGACACCGACACGTCGGAGCTGTATCACTGGGCGCCGCTGCTCGAGGCGAAAGTTCGGGCGATTCCCGGCATCGAAGACGTCAGCACCGACCTGCAGATCAAGAATCCGCAGATTCAGGTGGATCTGGATCGCGACAAGATTTCGTCGCTCGGCTTGAACATCAATCAGGTCGAGAGCGCGCTCTACAACGCCTACGGTACGCGCCAGGTGTCGCAGATCTACGCGCCGAACAATCAGTATCAAGTGATCCTGCAGGTCGCGCCGGAATTCCAGAAGGATCCAGCGGCGCTGTCAAAGCTATACGTCCGCTCGTCTACGGTACCGGCGGGTGCGTTACTGGGACCGCTCGTGCCGTTGAGCACGGTCGCGAAGATCAGCACCGATGCCGGCCCGTTGACCGTCAGTCACACGGGTCAGCTGCCGTCGGTCACGATTTCGTTCAACCTCAAGGTCGGCACCGCGCTGGGCGACGCGGTGACCGAAATTCAGGCAGCTGCGGCGTCCATGTTGCCGTCAACCATCGCGACGAGTTTTCAGGGCACCGCACAGGCGTTCCAGGATTCGGTGCGAGGACTTGGCCTGATCCTGATCATGGCCATCGTCGTGATCTACATCGTGCTGGGAATCCTCTACGAGAGCTTCACGCATCCGCTGACGATTCTCTCGGGGCTGCCGTCAGCCGGCTTCGGCGCGCTGCTGACGCTCTACATCTTCAAGGTCGAGCTGAGTCTCTACGCATTCGTCGGCATCATCATGCTGGTCGGGCTGGTCAAGAAAAACGGCATCATGATGGTGGACTTCGCCGTCGAAGCGCAGCGCGAGCACGGCAAGACGCCTGCCCAGGCGATTCATGAAGCCTGCCTGGTCCGCTTCCGTCCCATCATGATGACGACGATGGCGGCGCTCGTCGGCACGCTGCCGATTGCGATGGGCATCGGCGCCGGCGCCGAGTCGCGGCGCCCACTCGGCCTCGCGGTCGTCGGCGGACTACTGGTCTCGCAACTGCTTACGCTGTACATCACGCCGGTCTACTACATCTACATCGAGGGCGCGCGCCTGTGGGTGGCCAGCCGCGGGCAGAAACAGGCGGCCGAGCCGGTGCGGCACGACCTCCACGGCGTACCAGTCGAGACCCCGGCGCACATGCAGAGCGCTAAATAGTCAAAAGACCCGCCATGGCTGATGGCTCATGGCCAAAGGCTGACGGCTGGTTTTCAGTTGGTCGTTGGGCTCCCCCATCTGGCACAGCGACCGGCTACCCTGGTTGACCATCCATGGTTAGCGATCCGTCGTTAGCCATCGACGGCTGCCCTTAGCCATCGACCATCAGCCCTCAGCCATCCCGGGCTCTCACTTCCCCTGTCAACCTTTCGCTAAGCTGTGTCCGTCCAATCGGTTGTAAGTGGAACCGTGACGACAACGGCGGTGATAGCACTGAGCGGCGAAACCCCGATCCCCTGCGGGCTCGATGACGATGTGGCCCTTGCGGCCCAGGGGGATTCGTCTGCCTTCGAGCGGCTCTATCGCACGCACGTCGCCAAAGTGCACAGCCTGACGCGGCGGATGTTGAGCAACCAGGAAGCGGACGAAGTCACGCAGGACATCTTCGTGCGCACGTGGCAGAAGCTGGGTCAGTTTCGAGGCGAGTCGGCATTCTCGACCTGGCTGCATCGCCTGGCGGTCAACGTCGTGCTGGAGCGGCGGCGGACCTTCGCCGTCCAGCGCGGGCGGATGACAGACGACCCGACGGCGCTCGACCAGGTCACGGTGCCGCCGCCGCGGGCCGACGTCAAGGTGGACTACGAACAGGCGCTGGAGCAGCTGCCGCCCGGCGCGCGGGAAATTTTCGTGCTGCACGACGTCGAAGGCTACAAGCACCGGGAAATCGCGGTGATGCTCGAAATCGCAACCGGTACGTCGAAGCGGCAACTGCACCGGGCTCGAATGTTGATGCGGCGGCATCTCGGCGAGTGACGAACATGCATGAACAGTGGACAGACCAACTATCGGACTATCTGGACGGCGAGCTACCCGGTGATGAGCAGGATGCCCTGGAGACGCATCTCGGGAACTGCGAGGAATGCAGGTCCGTCCTCAACGAGTTGAAGCGCGTCGTGCAGCAGGCACAGAGCGTCGAGGCGAGGCCGCCGCACACCGATTTGTGGACGGGCATCGCTGCGCGGCTGGACGAAACGCCGAGCCGCGCCGAGTCCGTCGTCGCTCGGTTGATCCCACGCCAGCCGCGGCGGTTCGCATTCACGCTGCCGCAGCTGGCGGCTGCCGCTGCTCTGCTGATCGCGGTGTCGGGCGGCGCCGCGTGGAAGCTGGCCCAGGCTCGCGTGACGCAAGCCTCGCGCTACGCGAACGCGGATACGTCAGGGCCGGCGACGGCCTCGCGCGGCGTTGAGGGCGGCGTTGGCGGCGGCAAAGGCACGCCCCCGGCGGCGGTGGTGGTGCCTGCGGCCGACAGCGCTGCTGCGCCCGACGGTGGGCGCGTTGTTGCGGTTGGCCTCGCCGACGCGCAATACGACGCGGCGGTCGCGGATCTCGAGAAAGCGTTGAAGGACGGCCGCGGACACCTCGACCCCTCGACGGTCTCGGTGGTTGAACACAACCTGCAGATTATCGACCTCGCCATCGACCAGGCGCGGCAGGCGCTCGGCGCCGACCCCGCCAACAGCTATCTGAACGGATATCTCGTCGAAGCGCGGCGACGAAAACTGGACCTGCTCCGACGTGCCGCGGCATTGACGACGGAAACAAACTAACACCAAGGATCGATGACTATGCTGGGAACACTGCTGCTG
>DASXGC010000383.1:0-10954 GCA_036489235.1 Vicinamibacterales bacterium | reverse complement strand
AATGGCGTCGATGAAGACGACGAGCACGGCCGCCGGGCAATAGCATTCGTCGTCACGCCTGGCCGTGTTGAAAGCGGACGATCGGTGGTCCGCTTTCTTTTTGGCCTATTTGACAAAAATATTTGTCAAATAGATAATCTCGCCGTGCAGGTGTTGACCGATACCATCCAGCTCGCCGCCGCGCTCTCGCCGGTCCGCATGCGCGTGCTCGCGCAGATGCACGAACCGGCGTCTGCGACCAGCCTGGCGCCGCGGCTCGGGCTGTCCCGGCAGAGCCTCAACTACCACCTTCGCGAACTCGAGCGGGAAGGCTTCGTCGAACTGGTCGAGGAACGCGCCCGCCGCGGCTGCATCGAACGGCTGCTCAAGGTCACCTCCCGCGCGTTTGTCGTCGATCCCGGGCTGCTCGGCGTGCTCGCCGACGACCCCGCGCAGACACGAGATCGTTTCTCCAGCACGTTCCTGCTGGCGACGATGGCGAATGTCATTCGCGACGTGGCCGTGCTGGCCGAGCGCGCCCGGGCGGTCGAGCAGCCGCTCGCAACCGTGACCATGGACTGCGAGGTCCGGTTCGAGTCGCCGGCGTCGTTTCGTGCGTTTTCCGACGAACTGGCGCGAACGGTCACCGTCCTCGCCGCGAAGTACAACGCCGCCTCGTCTCACGCCCGTCGCTTTCGTGTGGTCGTCGGATCCCACCCGATCGTCACCAAATCTGCCAGCGTCGCTGCCGAGGAAGCGCGACGGAACCAGCGCGCCAGACGCGCCAGAACCAGGGCCAGAACAAGGAGTTCACGATGAGTCCAAAGGATGAAACGACGCGTTCGCAGGTTCACGAAATCGTCATCGACGCGCCGATCGAAGCCGTGTGGAAGGCGATCGCCGACGGCGAAGAGCTGACCCGATGGTTCGTCGAGTCGGCGTCGGTCGAGCCGGGCGTCGGCGGCACCATCGAAATTTCCTGGGGGGGACCGGAGAAGGGCCGCAGCCACATCGAGGTGTGGGAGCCCAATCGGACACTTCGCGTCGCGCTGAAGCCCTTCGACGGAATCAAGCCACTGCCGGCAGGCCCCATCATCGACGAATATACGATCGAGCGAAGAGAGGGCAAGACCGTGCTGCGCCTGGTCAGCTCGGGAATCCCCGCGACGCCGGACTGGGACGGTTTCTACGACGGCACCAACACTGGATGGCCCTCCTTCTTCCGCACGTTGCGGCACTATCTCGAACATCATCGCGGCAGGCCGCGTCAGGTTATCAAGGTGGTCGGGATGTTGCCCGGGTCGCCCGAAGACGGGTGGGCGCATCTGACGGGCGCGAACGGACTCAACTTCGCGCCGGTTTCGGGTGAGGCCTTCGACACTACGATTGGAACCGGTGAGCGGCTGCACGGGCGTGTCGCATTCGCGAAGGCGCCGAACCAGCTGGACATGAGCATCAGCGAGATCGACGAGGCGTTCCTCGCGCACACAGTGGCGAGTGGCGGCGGGAAGCACTTCGTCTACACCATGCTGTCGGTGTACGGGAAAAGTCCGGAGGAAGTCGAAGCCATCCGCGCCAAATGGCAGCCCTGGCTGACGGGCGCCATCGGCATCGCCATGCCCGACGCATCGGCGCCGGCCTGATAAAATGCCGGCCGATGCCGGTCACGGAGTCATTTACCGCGTTCGTCGTCGAACAACTCGAAAGTGTGGGCGCGATCACGCCGAAGCGCATGTTCGGCGGCGTCGGTATCTACGCGGACGGGATCTTCTTCGCGATTCTCGACAACGATCGACTGTTCCTGAAGGTAGACGATTCCAACCGCGCGGACTTCATCGCAGCGGGGAAGGGGCCGTTCCAGCCCTACGGCCCCGGCGGCGAAACGATGCAGTACTACGAGGTGCCGGTCGCCGTCCTCGAGGATGTTGACGAACTCGGTCGCTGGGCTGCGAAGGCGATCGCCGTGGCGGTCGCGAAGAGGGCGCGCAAGCCGAAGCGAGCGATCCCTAACTCCTCCCGTTGACGTGTGGCTTCAACACGGCGTTGATGAACCGGTGGGTCGGCGTCGGCACACCGAGCTCCTCGCCGAGACGGACCACCGCGCCGCTCAACCACGGTAACTCGATCCGGCGACCGCGCTCGAGATCCTCGAGCATCGACGCCTTGCTGTTCGGCGGCAGCGCTTTGTAGGCCGAGGCCGTGTTCTCGTCCAGTCCATCCGCGACGTTGACGCCTTTCGCGCGCGCGACGGCGGCGGATTCCCGCACCGCGGCCTTCAGCATCTCGAGCAGCTCCGGATCGTTGACGATGACGCCGAGAGGGCTGCGGGTCACCGCGGTCATGCCGCTGAACACCGACAGGCGCACGAACTTCGTCCAGATTTCGACGATGATGTTTTCGCTGAGCGTGGACTGGAAACCGGCCGGTTGGCACGCGGCACTCAGCCGTTCGAGTCGCGCGGACCGACGACCGTCGACTTCGCCGAAGATCAACTGGTCCATCGCCGTGTGCCTGATCACGCCAGGCTCGGAGATCACCGCGGAGACGTACGAAACGCCGCCGCCGGTATGTGCCGCGCCGACCGCCTTCGTCAGCGTCTCCACGCTTTCCACACCGTTCTGAAACGGAATGACGATGGTGTCGGGGCCGATGAGCGGCGGCAACATGGCGACCGCGCCGGCGGTGTCGTACAGCTTCACGGCGAAGAACACCACGTCGACCGGGCCGATCGCGGCGGGATCGCTTTCCGCCGTCACCCGCGGAATATGCACGTTCCCCTTCGGGCTGTCGATGCGAAGACCGTGCGCCCGCAGCGCCTCGAGATGCGCGCCGCGCGCCAGGAAGGCGACGTCCGTGCCCGCGGCCGCGAGCCGTCCACCGAAGTAACCACCGACGCCGCCGCTTCCGACGATTGCGATGCGCATAGCCGCGGATCGTACCACGCAGATTGACCGGCATCGGCGGTCGGGTAGAATGCCGCTACCCATGTTCGCGCGGCTGTCGATCATCGCGCTCGCCCTCGCACTCGCGGTGCTTCCGGCACAGGCCCAGCGCCCGCGCAAGATCTTCATTTCCGTCGACATGGAAGGGATCAGCGGCGTCGTCCAGCCGGCGCAGCTCGGACCAGAGGGGTTCGAGTACCAGCGGGCGCGCGAATGGATGACCGGTGAAGTGAACGCCGCGATCGCCGGCATTCGCGCCTCGGGTCCCGCGGAGATTGTCGTCTGCGACTCGCACGGCAACGGCCAGAGCGTCCTCATCGACCAGCTGCCCGACGATGTGCGCATCGTTCGTGGATTTCCGCGGCCGATGGAGATGATGCAGGGCATCGACGAGTCGTTTTCGGCGGCCGTGTTCATCGGCTACCACGCCAGCGAGTGGACGGCGAATGCGGTTCGAGGTCACACCATTTCGAGCGCTCGTCTGCTGGGCGTGAAACTCAACGGCAACGAAGTGTCGGAAGGGATGTACAACGCCGCGCTCGCCGGTCAGTTCGGCGTGCCGGTGGCCTTCATTTCGGGCGACCGCCTTGCCGTCACCCAGCTCCAACAAGTGGCGCCGTCCGCCGAAGGCGTGATCGTCAAGGAGCCGTACGGCTATCATTCGGCGCTGACGGTGACGCCGGCGCGTGGTCAGGCGATGATCCGTGAGGGGCTGACGCGGGCGATGGCCAAGCTCGGGTCGCTGGCCGCGTACCGCCTGAATGGACCGATCAACCTCGAAGTCGGTTTCAAGCTGACACTCGATGCCGAGCGAGCCGCGTTTGTCCCCGGGTTGACGCGGTCGGACGCGCACAGCGTCAAGGGCACGTTTCGCGACATGACCGAGATCACCCGGCTTCTGCAGGTCCTCACCAGTCTCGAGCTGCCGTGACCACCGGCGCCAAACCAATCATGACCAAGTTCGGCTCTCCCTGGCTCGATCAGTTTCCCAAGTCGCGCGTGCCGGCCTACGCCAGGCAGCGTGGCGCGACCGAGACCGACGTCGTGGTCGTCGGCGGCGGCCTCGCCGGCTGCATGACCTCCTACGCATTTGCAGCGGCCGGCGTAAAAGTGACGCTGGTCGAGGCAGAGCAGATTGGCCGCGGCAGCTCCGGCTCGATCAACGGATGGATCGCCGAGGAACCCGGCGTCACGCTGATGGCGCTCGAGAAACTGATCGGTGCGCGCGACGCGAAGCGGGTGTGGCAGATGTGGCGTCGTGCGTCGCTCGATTGCGCGGCGCTCCTGCGCCGGCTCGAAGTGAAGTGTCAACTCGAGCCGGGCGGCACCGTCACCGTCGCCGTGACGCCGGACGAGATCGCCCGGCTGAAACGCGAGCAGAAGGCACGTCGCGATGCGGGCATCGACGCGCCGCTATTGACCTCGTCGCTGGTCAAGAACGAAACCGGACTTCAGGCGGGCGCGGCCATTCGGGCGAAGGATGGCGCAACCCTCGATCCGTATCGCGCGTGCCTCGGCCTCGCTGCGGCGGCCGCTGAACGCGGCGCCGTGATCTTCGAGCGGACTCCGGTGAAGAAGACCACGTTTACGCGCAAGGACGTGACGGTAGTCACGAGCAGCGGCAGCATTCGAGCCAACCGCGTCGTCATCACGACCAACGTCCCGACGGCGATCTTCAAGGCCCTGATCCGGCATTTCTGGCTGCGGACGACGTACTTCGCGCTCACCGAACCTGTCCCTGCAAAGCTGCGTCAGCAGCTGGGACGCCGGGCCGGAGTCCTTCGCGACTCCGCGAATCCGGTCCATCTTGTCCGCTGGCTCGACGATCGCCTGATGATCTCAGGTGCCGACGCCGAAACGGTTCCGCTTCCGCAGCGCGCGAAGACCCTGGTCCAGCGGACCGGTCAGCTGATGTACGAACTCTCGACGATGTATCCGGACGTCTCGGGAATTCAGCCGGCGTTCGGGTGGGCCGCCGACTACGCGCTCACGGTGAACGGCTTGCCCTGTCTCGGGCCGCACCGGAACTTTCCCCACCACCTGTTCGCGCTGGGCGATGCGAGCCAGAGCATTACCGGGGCCTATCTCGCGAGTCGCGTTTTGCTACGCCAGCACTTCGAAGAAATGGATCCCATCGACAAGGTCTTCGCCTTTCGACGCTGATTCTTCGCCCCGGCCGGTTCGACGCAATGGATTCTTTGTATACTGCCCGGATGCTCAAATACATCCTGTCCGCACTGCTGTCGCTGTCGGTTACAGCGCCGGCGTTTGCACAGTCCACGGCTGCCAATGGCGCCATCGAAGGGATCGTGTCCGACACGTCCGGCGGCGTCCTGCCCGGCGTGACCGTCACGGTCACGAGTCTCGATACCGGCATCTCGCGGTCGATCATAACGAACGATAAGGGTGTGTTCCGCGCGCCGTTGCTGGCGCTCGGCAAGTACCAGGTCGTCGCGGAGCTGCAGGGATTCAAGAAATACGAGCAAACCAATATCTCGCTTTCCGTAGGGCAGACCGCGACCGTCAACGTGACGATGGCCGTCGGCACGGTCAGCGAAACGATCACCGTCAGCAGCACTGACATTCCGGCGCTCGAAACCGCGCGCATCGACATCGGCCACACGATGAGCGACCTCGAAGTGCACAGCCTGCCTCTGGTGGCGCGCAACCCGTACAACTTCGCGCTGGTTCAGCCCGGCGTCACCGGCTACGAGAACGTCGAATTCGGCGTGCCGCACCTTGCCGCCAACGGTGCGTCGATGCGCATCAACTATCAGGTGGACGGCAACACCAACACCGAAAAGGATCGCGCCGGCCTGCGTCTGCTGCCGATGTCAGAAGTGATGATTCAGGAAGTCAAGGTTGTCACCACCGGCTTCGCGCCGGAGTTCGGCCAGACCATGGGCATGGTCTACAACGCGGTGACGCCGTCGGGCAGCAACACCTTCAAGGGTGAGGGTTCGTATCTATTTCGCCGCGACCCGTTCAGCGCCTTTCCATTCTTCTTCGGGTGCACCGGCGTGGCGTCGACCTGCGGCGACGCGCCGGCCGGGTCCGTGCTGCCGCCGACCAAGGTCGACACCGGCACGGCGACCTTCGGCGGACCGATCGTCAAGAACCGTGCGTTCTTCTACGGCGGCTGGGAACAGACCCGCCGCGACCTCTCGTCGACATCGCTGATCACGATCACGCCGACCAACGCCGCCGCGCTCGGCCTGGCGCCGCAACCCGCCGCAGTGCCGAACGTCCAGACCGGCAAGTTTTTGATCGCCAAGGGCGACGTCCAGCTCAATCCCGCGAACCACGCGACGATTCGCTGGATGCGGTTCCACAACGACGCGCCGTACAACAGCGGCGGCGGGCTGGCGTCGGTGCAGTGGGCGACCAACTTCCTCGACGCCATGGACTCGGTCGGCGGCCAGCTGGTCAGCACGATCGGCTCGAACATGCTCAACGAGTTCCGCGCGCAGTATGCCCACCGCCACCAGAGCTCGGTTCGTAACAGTGATTCGGGCACCGGCCCCGCGGTCACCGTCACCGGCATCGCCAGCTTCGGCGCCCCGCTCGGCGGCACCGGTCAGGGCAGCGACGGCTTCGACTTCAAGCAGGACATTACCCAGGTTATCGACAACGTCACCCTGATTCGCGGCGCCCACAGCTACAAGATGGGTTTCGACTATCAGTTCATCGGCGACCAGCGGACGGCCGCGCCGGAGTTCCTCTACACCTTCGGCACGATTGCCGCCTACAACGCGGCGAAGAGCGGCCAGAGCCCGTTCGGCTACCAGTCGATGACCCAGGTCACCGGCGACCTCGGCTTCTCGATGAACACCAACATCGTGAGCGCGTTTGCGCAAGACGACTGGCAACTCGCGCCAAGTCTGAAGGTCCTCTACGGTCTGCGCTACGACATCTACAACTACCCGGCGGGTCTGCCCAACGCGCCGCTCGCGTCGACCCAGAACTTCAATGTGGACAAGAACAACTTCGGGCCGCGCGTCGGTCTGGCCTGGACGCTCGACGAGAAGACGGTCGTGCGCGCCAGCACCGGCATCATGTACGACCAGCCGATCCTCGGCGGGTACGAGCAGGCGTTGCAGTTGAGTGGGTCGCCGAAGGCACCGGCCTACACGTTCGGCCCCACAGCTGTCGGGGCGCCGGCGTTCCCGAACACGGTTTCAAGCGGCTTGCTGCCGGTGCAGTCACCCTGGGCGGTCGACCCGAACTTCGTCGTCGCGCGCACCTGGCAGAGCAACATCCAGATCGAACGCTCGCTCGGCCGCGACTACACCGCGTCGGCCGGTTATATCTACGCGAACGGCGCCAACCTTCCGGTGGTCACCGACGTGAACCTGATCAACCCAATCGGTGCGCTGGCGGACGGCCGGCCGATTTACAGCGGTACGGTCAGCGCCGCTACGCGCGCCGATCCACGATTCAATCACATCAACGAAGTGCAGTCGATCGGCGACTCGACGTTCAACGGCTTCACGATCCAGATGTCGAAGCGGCTCAGCAAGGGACTGACTTACAACCTCCAGTACGTCACCGGCAAGGGCACCGACAACACGCCGTTGCTGACGCAGCTGACGGTCCAGGCCGAACAGGGACGATCGGATCCGAGCAACCTGAACCGCGACCAGGGTCCAAACCCGCTCGACGTGCGCCAGAATTTCTCCGGCAACATCGTCTACATCACCAGCAGTTCGTCGCAGAACGGCGTGGTGCGGGCACTGCTGACCGGCAACGAAATCGGCGTCCTGATTCAGTTCAACAGCGGTCTGCCGGTCAACATTCGCTCGAATCTCGATCTCAACGGAGACGGCGTGTTTAGCGATCGGCCGCTGAACGTCGGACGTAACTCCCTCTATCTGCCGGTTCGCAGGAACATGGACCTGCGCTATACCCGCCAGATTCCAATCAAGAACAGCGTCAAGGGCGAAGTGATTGCCGAGCTGAAGAACGTCTTCAACACCCAGCAGATGGCCGGCATCAACACCGTCGTCACCACCGACCCAGCGGGAAACCCGCTGACTCCGATACCAGCCGACCCATACGGCTTCTCGGGCGCGAATGGTTACGAGCAGCGCAAGTTCCAGCTGGGCTTCAAGGTGAGGTTCTAGGAACCTAATGGCTAATGGCTAATGGCTGATGGCTGACGGCTATGGTTAAATGGACCTCCATTAACCATTCCATCAGCCATTAGCCGTTTAGCCATAAGCCATGATGAAGCGCGCGTCCCTTATCGTCGCTATTCTCCTAGCGGCGCTCTTCTCCACCGTTCCCACCGCTCAAATGCGCGTCGTGCCGCTCGACGAAGAGCGCGGCCACGTCGCGCTCGGGCTGGCGCTGCGTCATCTCGCAAATACCGGCATCTTCATGCACACAACCGCGCACCCCGATGATGAGAACAACGGGCTGCTGGTGATGATGAATCGTGGCCTCGGTTATCGGACTGCGCTGGCGACCGCGACACGGGGAAACGGTGGGCAGAACGAAATCGGCCCCGAGATTTTCGAAGCGCTGGGACTGCTGCGCACCGGCGAGCTGGCCGCAATGCATCGGTTCGACGGCGCCGAACAGTACTTCACCAGAGCCGTGGACTTCGGCTACTCCTTCAGCATCGAGGAGACCTTCGAGAAGTGGGGACGCGAAGAGATCACCGCTGACTACGTGCGTCTGATTCGCACGATTCGTCCCGACGTCATCATCACCTTGCCGCCGACCGGCAACGCCGGAGGCCAGCATCACATGGCCTCGGCGGTGATTACGCGCGATGCCTACAAGCTCGCCGGCGATCCGACGAAATTTCCGGAGCAAATCAAGGAAGGACTGCACGCCTGGCAGCCGCGGAAGCTGTATCACAGCGCCGGTTTCGGCTTCCCCGGCGAGCCGCCGGCGCCCGGCCGCGTGCTGCGGGTGAACTCCGGAGTCTTTGACGAGCTGCTCGGCAGGACCTACAACGAGATCGGCACCGAAGCCCGCAGCATGCACAAGTGTCAGGGCATGGCGCAGCTGCTGGCGCTGCCGTCTCCAAGCGCGACGGCTTCGTATCAGCTGGTCGAGACCACGCTGGCGGCGCAGCTGCAAAAAGACGAGGCGTCGCTGTTCGACGGCGTCGACAGCAGCATCGCCGGCCTCGCGGCATTTGCAGGACCGCGGGCTCCCAAGAGCCTCAACGAGGGCTTGACTGTCATCTCGAATGCCGTGAAGGCGGCGCAGAAATCGTTCGACGGCGTCAACGACGAGGCGACGCTGAAGCCATTGCTCGATGGCCTGTTCGCGGTTCGCGTGTTGCGCCGCGAGCTCCGCACGATGGCGATCGACGACAGCGCCAAGTACGAGATCGACTTCCGTCTCCGCCAGAAAGAGGGCGAGTTCCAGAACGCCGCGATTCTTGCTGCGGGCGTCAAGGTCGAGGCCCTCGCTGACGATGGTGTGGTGGTGCCGGGGCAGGCGGTCAAGGTCAATGTGATCGTCGCCAACCGTCTCGGCGGCGAAGTCGCGATCAAGCAGGTCAAATTCGAGGGCTTCGAGGGTGAGGCCAGCTGCAGCATGACCGCGTTCAGCGGCGGCGGGTTCTTCTTTCCCGGCGCCCCCCGGCGTCCGGCTGCGCCCGAGGCGCCGCAGCCGTCGGTCAAGAGGGATCAGGTCGCGCACTGCGAGCCGACCATGAAAATTCCGGCCGACGCGCGCATGACCGAGCCGTACTGGCATCGGAAGGGCGAGGCCGGCCGCTACACCTTCGACCCGGATGCGCCGTTTGGTCTGCCGATGCGCCCGACGCCGTTCTACGTGCAGGTGTCGCTGACGCTTCCCGGCGGCGGAGACGTGGTCAGCGGCCTGCCGGTCGAACAGCGCTATCAGGGCAACATTTTCAGCGGCGAGAAGCGGACCGAGTTGCTGGTGGTACCGGCGCTGTCGGTTCGCGTGACGCCGCAGATCGCGATCATTCCTGCATCCGCAATCAGATCGATACCGACCGCGCCGGCGCGGCCGACAACGACGGCGGCAAGAGGTGACGGCCGCGGCGGCCAGACCTCCGGAGCCGGCACTGGTCGCTCCGGCCGTGCAGGTGCTGCCCGTCCCGCTGCGCCGCCGCCTCCGGCCTCGGGTGCGCCGACGTCCGACCGCGAAATCCGTGTGACCGTCGTCAACGACACGCCGGCCGCGGCTGAGAGTGTGGTCAAGCTCGATATCCCGAAGGGTTGGACGGTCGCTCCGGCGGAACAGACCGTGAAGTTCACGCGCCCGGACGAAGCGCAAACGGTTCGCTTCAACGTCAAGCCCGGCACTAATGCACCGTCGGGCGAGTATCAGGTCCAGGCGATCGCGACGATGAACGGCCAGAATTTCGATCGCGGGTACCAGGTGATCGAGTACCCGCACATCCGCCGCTATCACATTTACGATCCGGCGGAGACCGTGCTGAAAGTGATCGACGTCCGGACCGAGAACAACCTGACGATTGGCTACGTGATGGGCGTCGGCGATCAGGTGCCGGCGGCGATCGAACAGCTCGGCGCCAAGGTACAGATGATCACTGCCGAGGATCTGGCCTGGGGCGATCTCTCGCGCTTCGACGCGATAGTCACCGGCGTGCGCGCGTACGAGCGGCGCGACGACCTGCGTGCGAACAACAGCCGCCTGCTGGAATATGTCTTCAACGGCGGCACGCTGATCGTCCAGTACAACAAGTTCGAATTCAACGATGCGCAGTACGGTCCGTATCCGGCCAAGGTCAGCTCCGATCGGACGACCAACGAGAACGCCGATCCGAAGGTGCTGATCTCTGGCGACGCGCTGCTGTCGAGGCCGAACGAAATTGGGGCGGAGGCGTGGAAGAACTGGGTGCAGGAGCGCGGGCTCTACTTCCTCGATGCAGACAAGGATTCGCGCTACCGCGACCTGCTGTCGTTCGACGACAACTTCACGTACAACAAGGGCGCCAAGACCGGCGCGCTGGTCGAAACGACGTATGGCAAGGGCCGATGGGTTTACGTGGGGCTCGGGCTGTGGCGGCAGCTGCCGGC
>DASXGC010000356.1:0-3353 GCA_036489235.1 Vicinamibacterales bacterium | reverse complement strand
GCCCGCCGGGGCCGTCGCTCGGCGCCCTGCTGAAACCGTACCGGCCGTTGATCGGGGCGATCGTCCTCATGACCGTCGCCGCCAACGGCCTCAACCTGATGGTGCCAAAGCTGATCGCGCGCGCGATCGATGCCTTCGGCGCCGGTCAACTGGCGATCGGCACGCTGGTCACCGAACTCGTCGGCGTCGCCGCCGGCATTTTCGTCTTTACCTACCTTCAGAACATTGCGCAGACGTTCGCATCCGAGCGCGTCGCGCGAGATCTGCGTACCAAGGTGGCGGCGAAACTTTCTACCCAGGATCTCGCCTACATCCAGCGGACCACGACGGCGAAGCTGCTGACCAACCTCACCTCGGACGTGGACGCGGTGAAGCTGTTCGTGGCCCAGGCGGTTGCGTCGCTGGTGTCGTCGGTGTTTCTGATTCTCGGCGCGAGTGCCCTGCTGCTCTCGATCAACTGGAAGCTTGGTCTGGCGGTGCTCTCGGTCCTGCCTGTGATCGGCTTCACGTTCAGGTTCGTGCTCGGGCGCGTGCGGAAGCTGTTCACCAAGTCGCAACAAGCGATCGACTGGCTGAACAAGGTGATCAACGAAAGCATCCTCGGCGCCGCCCTGATCCGCCTCGTCAACTCGCAGCAGTCCGAGTACGACAAGTTCCTCGCCGCCAACACCGACGCCCGGGACATCGGGCTCAGCATTCTGCGCCTGTTCGCGAGCTTGATCCCGATCATCGTGTTCTCGACCAACCTGGCGACGCTGATGATCCTGACGCTCGGCGGTCACTTCGTGATCACAGGTGCCATGACGCTTGGCGACTTCACCGCGTTCAACGGCTACCTGGCAATTCTGATCTTCCCGGTGATTCTCATCGGCTTCATGAGCAACGTGATGGCGCAGGCCAGCGCGTCGTATGCACGCATCGGCAGTGTCCTGGCGGCGTCGGCGCCCAAAGAAGGCGGCTCTGTCATCGCGGATCTTCGCGGCGACATCAGTCTCTCCCACGTCATCGTCAAGTTTGGTGAGAAGGCCGCGCTCAACGATGTGACAGTGTCGGTCAAGGCCGGGACCAGAACGGCGGTGATCGGCCCGACCGCAGCCGGCAAGACCCAGTTGCTCTTTCTGTTGACCGGGCTGCTGGCGCCGACGTCCGGCACCGTCGAATACGACGGCCGCCCGATTGATGAGTATGACAAGGCGACGCTGCACGAACAGATCGGCTTCGTCTTCCAGGATGCAACCATGTTCAACCTGACGTTGCGGGAGAACATCGGCTTCAGCAAGACCGTCAGCGACGAGGCGCTCGAGAAGGCGATCGTCACCGCCGAACTGAAAGACTTCGTCAACGGTCTGCCGCTGGGCCTCGAGACCCTGGTCTCCGAGCGCGGCACCAGCCTGTCCGGTGGGCAGAAACAGCGCATCATGCTGGCGCGCGCGCTGGCGCTGAACCCGCGCGTGCTGCTACTCGACGACTTCACCGCCCGTGTCGATGCCACGACCGAGCGCAAGATTCTCGAGAACGTCCGCCGCAACTATCCGGACCTGACCCTGCTGTCGGTGACCCAGAAGATCGCGCCGGTCGAAGACTACGACCAGATCGTGCTGCTGATGGAAGGCGAGGTGCTGGCCTCAGGCACCCATCAGCACCTGATGGAAACGTCGCCCGAGTACGTGCAAATCTATGACTCCCAACGAAGCACCCGCCATTACGAATCCGTACAGGCTTAGCGACGCACCCGCCGGCCAGCACAGCGCTTCTGTAGTCGGGGCGCTGAGGCGGCTTGCGCCGGTCATGGCGGACCAGCGCGCCAGCGTCGTCGCAGCGTTCGTGGCCACGATCGTCGCCTCCAGCGTCGCGCTGGTGGCGCCGATCATCATCGGCCGAACGGTGGACACCTACATCCGCAACCGCGATTTCGGCGGGGTTTTGCAATCGGCGGGAATCCTGCTGCTCGCGTACCTGACCGGCCTGGTCGCGACCTATGTGCAGACGCAGCAGATGGGCAGCGTCGGCCGCCGCGTGTTGTTCAACCTGAGGAATGCGCTGTTCACCAAGCTGCAGGCGCTGCCGCTCGACTTCTTCAACCAGAACAAGTCGGGCGACCTGATTTCCCGGATCAACAACGACACCGACAAGCTGAATCAGTTTTTCTCGCAAGCCCTCGTGCAGCTCGCCGCCAACCTGTTCCTGATGGCCGGCGCGGCGATCTTCATCCTGACGCTGAACGTGCGCCTGGGACTCGCGGCCCTGGCGCCGGCGGCAGTGGCGCTGGCGGTGACGCGCGCGACCGGCGCGTGGGTGAAGCGCCGGAACCTCGCCAGCCTGCAGGCGCTCGGCGGCCTGAGCGGCGAAATCCAGGAGAGCATGAGCAATTTCAGGGTCATCATCGCGTTCAACCGCGCCGACTATTTCCTGCAGCAGTTCAATGTCGCGAACGAACGCAACTACGCCGCATCAGTCAAGTCGGGCCTCGCCAACAACGTGTTCGTGCCGCTCTACGGTCTGGCGTACAACCTGGCGCAACTGGTCGTGCTGGCCTACAGCTTTACGCTGATCGCCAGCGGCAGCATGACCGTCGGATTGCTGATCGGCTTCCTGCTGTACGTGAACAGCTTCTACCTGCCGCTGCGACAACTGGCCGCGGTCTGGTCGTCGTTCCAGCTCGCGATGGCCAGCCTCGATCGCATTTCCGACATGCTGGCGCTCGAACCGAACATGCCTCAGGTGCCGGCGCCAGGCGGCCAGTCGCCGGCCGTCCTCACCTTCGACCACGTCGAATTCAGCTACGTCGCCGGCCGTCCAGTCCTGCGCGATGCCACGTTCGCGCTCGATGCCGGCAAGACCTACGCCCTGGTCGGTCCCACCGGCGGCGGCAAGACGACGACCGCATCGTTGATGGCGCGGCTCTACGACCCGACCGGAGGACGCGTGCTGCTCGACGGCCGCGACATCCGCTCGTATTCGCCATCGGAACGCGCCCAGCGGATCGGTTTCATCCTCCAGGAGCCGTTTCTCTTCACCGGCACCGTGCGCGACAACATCGTCTATGGCAACGACGCGCTGGAGCGGCTGTCGGATGACGAGATCGCGGCGAGGCTGACGAGGAAGAACCTGGCGGGCCTGCTGACCCGCTTCGAGCAGGGCCTGGCGACGGCCGTGACCGCCGGCGGCGACGGCGTCAGCCTGGGTCAGAAGCAGCTGATCGCGTTCATCCGCGCCGTGCTGCGCGAGCCCCGGATTCTCATCCTCGATGAAGCCACCGCGAACATCGATACCGTCACCGAGCAGTTGCTCGAACAGATCCTGCGCGAGCTCCCCGCGGCCACGACCAAGGTGGTCATCGCCCACCGCCTCAA
>DASXGC010000311.1:0-19169 GCA_036489235.1 Vicinamibacterales bacterium | reverse complement strand
GATTTGCGCGTCAATCAGCGGGTTCGGTCAGACCGGTCCCGAGGCGGAGCGGGCAGCTCACGATCTCAACTACCAGGCGCTGGCGGGATTGCTGCGGCCGCCGGCACTGCCCGGACCGTTGATAGGCGACATCGGCGCAGCGACGCAGGCGGCCCTGCAAATCCTCGCTGCGTTGATTGAGCGCGACCGGACCGGTGCCGGCAGCGTCATCGACGTCTCGATTCATGAGGCCGCGATGGCCTGGTCGATCTTCCCTGAAACAGGCGAGCTCGCGAGCGCCTGCTACAATCTGTACGAGACCGCCGATGGAAAGTGGCTGGCGCTGGGCGCGCTCGAGCCGAAGTTCTGGGCCGGGTTCTGCGAACGGATCGGGCGGACCGACCTGATCGCGTCGCAGCACACCGGCGCCGAAGTGCAGACGCAGGTCGTTGATGAGGTACGGCGCGTCATGCGGACTCGCACGCGTGAAGAGTGGCTCGCTCGGTTCACGGGCAGCGACGTGTGCCTGACCGCCGTTCATGAACCTGATGAAGTCGCACGCGATCCGCACGTCGTCGCCCGGGCCGCGATCACCACGGACTCGGGACTCGCGCACGTCACACTCGCGGGTGCTCCGGTGCGGCCTGCCCCGCGGTTGGGTGCCGACACCGATGACGTTCTCAAAGAGGCCGGGATCGACGCCGCACGCCGCGCGCAACTTCGGGCCGCTGGCGTCATCTGACATCGGGCGACCGCACCGAGACGCGGACCTTCCGGGCTACAGAGACACGGAGTTCAATAACCACCTCGTGCCTCGTCTCCGTGGTTCTGGTCTCTGTGGTCTCTGTGTCAGTCAGCGGTGGCTGATGCGAGCACTGCCGGCATCGGGATGACGAAGGCGTCGTCCCGCGCGTAGCGCCCGACCTCGGCGCGTACGGCCCCTTGTATCGCTGCCAGCGCCTCAGGCGTCTGCGCACGCAGTACTGCCGCCGTGCGGACGCCGCCCCGTGACAGCGCGTCGAAGACCGCACCGGCGGACGCCACGCGCCACTCGAGCGGCAGCTCGCGCACCTCGACGTCGCCGAATCCACTGGCTTCGAGCGCGCGCGTGCACTCGTCGCGGTCGCTGAAACGAAAGAACGGCGGCCCTTCGGGCAGCGGCACCTGTGACTGTCCGAGCGCGTTGACCGCGCGCAGCACCATACCGAATCCGACCGCTCGCTCGGGTGGCGCCCAGATGGTGAACGCGTAGCGTCCCCCGCGTCGCAGCACCCGCCGCGCTTCCGAGAGCGCCGCTTCCGGCCGCGCCAGATGCAAGAGACCGAAATTCATGACCACGGCGTCGAAGCGCCCGCTCTCGAACGCCAACGCCTCGGCGTCGTCTTCCCGGAATGCGACGCCTGGATGAGTCTGCGTCGCTGTAGCGATCATCGCGGGCGAAAAATCGATACCGACGACCTCCGCGCCTCGAGCCGCCGCGGCCGCAGCGATGAATCCAGGACCAGTGGCGACGTCGAGCAGCCGAATGCCGGGGCCCGCGCCGACCGCGTCGAGCAGGTCGGTGGCGGTCTGCCGCGTCAGGCCGGCGAACGCGTCCACATAAAAGGCTGAGGCACCCTCCCATCCGGCTCGCTCGAACTCATGAAAGGCGTCGGCGTCGAACGGTTCAGCTGTGTTCATCGTGATACGATTATTGTTTCCGAGCCTGACGTCTCTCAACAGTATGGCGCACGATTGGATTTCGGTTCGCGGCGCGCGCGTTCATAACCTCAAAAACATCGACGTCGACATCCCGCGGCACAAGCTGGTGGTTATCACCGGCCTGTCCGGTTCGGGCAAGTCGTCGCTCGCCTTCGACACAATCTACGCCGAAGGGCAGCGACGGTATGTCGAGTCACTGTCCGCGTATGCTCGTCAGTTTCTCGAACAGATGGAGAAGCCTGACGTCGACCTGATCGAAGGGCTCTCGCCCGCCATTTCCATCGAGCAGAAAACCACCGGTTCGAACCCGCGTTCGACCGTCGGCACCGTCACCGAAATCTACGACTACCTCCGGCTGCTGTTCGCCAACATCGGTGTGCCGCATTGTCCCGACTGCGGCAAGGAAATCGCCAGCCAGTCGCTCGAGCGCATCGTCGACATGGTGATGCTGTACCCGCAGGACGAGCGAATCAACGTGCTCGCGCCGATCGTGCGGGGGCGCAAGGGCGAGTTCAAGAAGGAGCTCGCCGGACTGCGCGGCCGCGGCTTCACCAAGGCGCGAATCGACGGACAGTTCCGTTCGCTCGAGGAAGACATCAAGCTCGATCGCCGGCGCAATCACACCATCGAAGTCGTGGTCGATCGGCTGATCGTTCGCGGCGGCATCGAGAAGCGACTGACCGAGTCGGTTGACGTCGCGCTGAACCTGGCCGACGACATCGTCGTGATCAACACCTACGAAGGCGGCGATCGCCTGTTCTCGCGCCGGCTGGCGTGCGTGGACTGCGGGCTGAGCATGCCGGAGATGACGCCGCGCGCGTTCTCGTTCAACTCGCCGCACGGCGCCTGCCCCGATTGTCAGGGCCTCGGCGCGATGGTCGATTTCGATCCGCAGCGGATCGTCCCGGACGAGTCGAAGTCGCTGCTCGAAGGCGCGATCCTGCCCTGGAGCAAGGGCGATCGCAAGTTCGTGAAAGAGGCGCTGCAATCGCTGTCGAGGGATTTCGGCATCGGACTCGACGTGCCGTTTTCAAAGCTGTCGCGCAAGTCACGCGACGTGCTGATGTTCGGTGCCGGCAAGGGCTTCGAAGGGCTGGTCCCGAATCTCCGCCGGCGCTACGATGATGGCAGCTGGGCGGAGCAGGAGGAGCTCGAGGGCTTCCGCTCGCTGCGTCCATGCCCGACCTGCAACGGTCAGCGGCTGAAACGGCAAAGCCTGTCGGTGCGCATCAAGGGCCGCAGCGTCTCCGACTACGTGAATCTGCCGATCGCGGAAGCGCTCGAGGTATTCGACGGATTGCAGCTGACCGATCGCGAGGCGATCATCGCCGAGCGCATCCTGAAGGAAATCCAGGAGCGGCTACGCTTCCTGAACGATGTCGGTGTCGGTTACCTCACGCTCGGACGCAGCGCCGCGACGCTCTCCGGCGGCGAAGGACAGCGCATCCGGCTGGCGACGCAAATCGGCGCGAACCTGGTCGGCGTGCTGTACGTCCTCGATGAACCCTCGATCGGCCTGCACCAGCGCGACAATCGAAAGCTGCTGACGACGCTGGCGCGGCTGCGTGATTTGGGCAATACCGTCATCGTCGTCGAACACGACGAGGAGACGATTCGGGTCGCCGACTACGTCATCGACCTCGGTCCCGGCGCCGGCGATCTGGGTGGGCACGTCATTTTCCAGGGCACTCCCAAGGCGCTGATGGCGGCGGCGGATGGCGATGAAGGATCGACCACCGGTGCCTACCTTACCGGTGCGAAGTCGATTGCGACGCCCGCCACGCGGCGGGCGCCGATGAAGGGCGAGTTGGTCATCCGCGGCGCGCGCGAGAACAACCTGAAGAACATCGACGTGCGGATTCCGCTCGGGACGCTGACGGCGGTCACGGGGGTGAGCGGGTCGGGGAAGTCGACGCTGGTCAACGACATCCTGTACAAGTCGCTCGCCAAAACGCTCTACCGTGCGGGCGACGATCCGGGCGCCCACGACGCGATCGAGGGCGTCGAGCTGATCGACAAAGTGATTGAGATCGACCAGTCGCCGATCGGCCGCACGCCGCGATCGAATCCGGCGACCTACACCGGCTTGTTCACCTTCATCCGCGACCTGTTCGCGTGGATGCCGGACGCCAAGACGCGCGGATTCAAACCCGGACGGTTTTCTTTCAACGTCAAGGGCGGCCGCTGCGAAGCCTGTCAAGGTGACGGCGTCATCGCGATCGAGATGCACTTCCTGCCCGATGTCTACGTTACGTGCGAGCAGTGCAAAGGCCGCCGCTACAACCGCGAGACGCTGGAAATCAAGTACCGCGGCAAGTCGATCGCGGACGTGCTCGAGCTGACTGTGGATCAAGCGATGCCGCTGCTCGAGAATTTCCCGGCGATTGCCAACAAGCTGCGAACGTTGCAGAGCGTGGGCCTCGGCTACGTCACGCTGGGGCAGTCGGCAACGACGCTGTCCGGCGGCGAAGCTCAGCGTGTCAAGCTGGCGAAGGAGCTGTCAAAACGAGGGACCGGCCGGACGCTTTACATCCTGGACGAGCCGACCACCGGCCTGCATTTCGCCGACACGCACAAGCTGCTGGACGTTCTGATGCAGCTGGTCGACCAGGGCAACACCATTGTCGTCATCGAGCACAACCTGGACGTGATTAAGTCGGCGGATTACGTTATTGATCTCGGGCCGGAAGGCGGCGCCGGCGGCGGGCGGATCATCGCGGCCGGCACGCCCGAAGATGTCGCGAAGCAGGAACAGTCGGCAACCGGACGCTTCCTGGTCGAACTGCTATCGCAGGGGCCGGAACGGCCGGCAAGGTCCATCGCGTGACAATCGATTGTGGTAAGATCGCCACAATTTTGCGTCGAACGGCTGTGGTGCGCGTACCACAAAATCGTGCTCCAGTGTCTCCATGGTGGGGTGGGTATGCCGTGTAAAGCATTCTAAAAATGAGCCTTACATCGCGGACCACGGTCAGCCTCGCGGAGGCATCGTCTTTGCTCATAAGGGCCCTGCACGTCCCCTGTCGCCTGAGAGGCTAATGGACGCACAGCGCTCACTTCGTCGTCAGATTTCTTGTAACGGAATCGGTCTTCACTCCGGGAACAAGGTCAATCTCACCCTCAAACCCGCACCGGCTGATTTCGGCATCCGGTTTCGACGGACGGATCTCGGTGATCACGAGGTGCCGGCGACGGTGCAGAACCTCAACGGCATCCAGCTCGCGACCGGGCTGCAGCGTAACGAGGTGTCGGTCGAGACCGTCGAGCATCTGCTGGCCGCGCTGGTCAGCGTCGGCATCGACAATGTCATCGTCGAGTTGAATTCGCCCGAAGTGCCGATCATGGACGGCAGCGCGGCGCCGTTCCTCTACCTGATTCAGGAAGCGGGGGTGAAGCGACTGCAGGCGCCCCGCAAATACCTGAAGATCGTCCGGCCGATTTCGATCTCGCGTGGCGACAAGCGAATCGCGCTCTATCCGTCCGATTCGTTCAAGGTGACCTACAGCATCAGCTACGATCATCCGCTGCTGCGTCATCAGCATCGCACCCTGACCATCACCGAAGAATCGTTCGCCGAGGACATCGCGCCGGCCCGCACGTTCACGTTCCTCAAGGACGTGGAGATGCTGCGCCAGAACGGTCTGGCACTCGGTGGCTCACTCGAAAACGCGATCGTGCTCGGCGAAACCGGCGTGCTCAACGCGCTCAGGTTCGACGACGAGTTCGTCCGTCACAAGATTCTGGATGCCGTCGGCGATCTGGCGCTGGTCGGCTACCCGGTGATCGGCCATCTGGTGGCGCATCGCGCCGGGCATGCGCTGCACACCGAGTTCGCGACCAAGATTCTGGAAGAAGCGAGCGCCTGGCGTCTGGTCGAATCGCCGACCGAGGGCGCGCTCGCGCCGATTCCATCCGGCGTCAAACACGTCGTGCCGCGCCTCGCCCGCTGATTCGACGACCTGATTTCCGCGCTACAAATTACCTCACCCACAAACTGCGGGTCGTCGTCGGCGATCCGCAGTGCTCGAACCAGTCGATCCCTTCGCTCACCAAATCGAATTTCAGCGCGTAGCGACCCGGCTCGCCCGGTGTCGGGATCTCGATGGCGATGTCCGTCTGATCGCCGGGGCCGAGTGCCTGGGGTAGCCAGGCGCGCGCGAAATCGCGGTCGATGATTGCGCCTTCGGCGGTGCAGAGCTGGGCGCCGAGCCGCACCAGGCGGCGGCCGTGGGTCGCCTGGGCGGGGAACGCGCGAGTCGAAAGATTGTAGACCCTCGTTCGCACCTCGAGCGGCTGACCCGCGCGAGCGATCAGCGGCACGCCGGGCACCAGGGTCCGGATGTCGATGCGCGCGCGCGGCGTGGCGCCGGGAATCGCGTTGCCGAGGTTGTTGTCGTCCCAGATCTCGTGGCGGAGCGATTCGAAGTCGACCGATCCCGGGACGACGCGTCGTGAATACGAATGCTCAGGATGGTCGGTCAACTCCCAGCACAACCGGTCCACGCCGATCTCGGCCGCAAGTTCGCGCGCCCGGTTCATTTCGTCCGGGCTGTCGTTCCACACGAAGAGGATGTAGCGCCAGTTGAGGAACGGCAGATCGCGGCCGGCCTTGCGTTTCTCGTCCGCCATGGCGCGCAGGTTCGCCAGCGCCACCTCGAATTTGCCGCGCTGACGATACTTCACGTACGACTCGGGGGTCGCGCCGTCAATCGAGAAGGTGACCTCATCGATCCCGGAGTGCACCAGTCGCCGCGCCTGGGTTTCGGACAGGGCCAGGCCGTTGGTGCTGGTGTACAGGTAGATGTGCGGAAAGTTGGCCTTGATGTACTCGCACATCTCGATCGCGCGCTTGTGCAGGAACGCCTCGCCGTAGTTGAAGAAGTCGATTCGCACCAGCGACGGCCCAGCCTCGTCGACGACCCGCTTGAACAGGTCGAAGTCGAGCATGCCGGATTGCCGCGTTCGCGTGATGCCGGTTTCCGGGGCGCAGCACGCATCGGTGCACGAGATGTTGCAGGCGGCGGTGCACTCGATGTACAGCCGCGACGGCAGCGCACCGGCGTCAACCGGCCGCACCGGTATGGCGTCGTCTTTCTTCAGCGGCAGCTTGAGCGGGCAGTCGCCGCAGAACTTCGAGCCGCCGCCATTCAGTTCGTGACGCAGGCCGTCTGCGATCGGACCGGTCCACACGCCGCTGACTGAACCGCTGCGTGCGTCGCCGAGGACCCGCTTGCCATAGGGATCGGCGCAGCCGCAGACCATGCGGCCGTCGCAGAGCATGACCAGCGTGCTCCAGGGCCACGAGCACTGGAAGCGGGTCGCCAGGAAGTTCAGTGACATTGGGGGCCGCCGCTGCGGCTACTTCCGGGTGAGCTTCTTCATATAGGCCTCGAGCTTGTCGTTCTCGTATTTCACGGTGTTGAGAAACAGGCTTTCGGCCAGGTAGGTCCGGCGTTCGCTGTCGTCCATCTGCTCGATCAGCTGCTGAATCTCCTTCACCATGTCCTCGAACGATCGCTCGAACTCGCGCTTCGCGGTGACTTCCTGGTGGAGCACTTCCATGATGGCGAGCAAGTCGCCGTCGAGGACGATCGGAACGCCGCTGCCGGTCTTGATGGTGCGCATGGCTAAGCCTCGAAACTGTTGACGGCGGTCGGCTCGTCCGCGTGGATTTCGATGAAGTTCTGGGCGCCGGTCATCGTCAGCATGGTCTCGACGCGTTTCTGAACGCCCGAGAGTTTGAGGTGCCCGCCCGCGGCGTGCACCTGGCGGTAGAGGTCCATCAGGCAGCCGATGGTGGCGCTGTCGACATACGTGACCGGCGTGAGGTCGATCAGGATCTCGTGGCGTCCGGCCGCAATCAGCGCGCTGACCGCGGACGAAAAGTCGGAAAGGATCGGATACATCAGCCGTCCTTCGCCGACGCGGACGATGGAGATTTTGCCGATCTGTTCGGTGGTGACATTCATGAATTGGCTCCCGTACGTTTCAGCGCCGCGTCGCGCGGCCCGAAGTCGTCGCCGCGCAGGGTGCGGATCTGACGAGCGAGCTCGGTGCGTCCGCGGTTGATGCGCGACTTGACGGTGCCTTCCGGCAGCCGCAGTTTGTCGGCGATCTCCTGGTAGGACAGTTCCTGGATGTCGCGCATCAGCACCGCCGTCCGCAGCGTGTCCGGCAGCGCGGCCATCGCCTGCTTGAGCAACTGGACGCGGTCCTGCTGCTCGAGTGCCGCCACCGGTCCCGGATCGTGCGACAGCGGCGACAGCTCGTTGGCATCCACGTCGCGGTCGATGGTCTCGCGCTCTTTGCGTACGCTGCGGTAGTGGTCGATACACAGGTTGCGGCTGATGCTAATCAGCCAGGTCTGAAAATTCGCGCGCCGGTCGAAGGTGTTCAGCGACTTGAAAATCTTCAGGAAGATATCCTGGGTCAGGTCCTCGGCTTCGTCGTGCTTGCCGACGAACTTGTACGCCACGTTGAACACTTTGCGGCGGTACTGCCGGACGATCAGTTCCCAGGCGACCTGATCGCCCTTGAGGCAGCGTTGAATCAGTATTTCGACGGCTTCTCCGGATGGCGTGGGCGTTCCGGAGGTGATCGGCGTGTCCGGCGACATGAAGATTGTTGAGTAGAATAGCGTACTACGTTGCCTGCACCGACCGAACCCGTTGGCTTCTTCCGGCAAGCCGGCGGACACAACACCGATCTTGTTTGCGACGGCGTGTCGCTGGCGGAGATTGCCCGCGAAGTCGGCACGCCGGTGTACGTCTACAGTGCCACGGCCCTGCGCGAGCGATACCACGCCATCGACGCCGCGTTTGCGGGCTACCCGCACGCGATTCACTACGCGCTGAAGGCGAACTCGACGCTCGCGATCGCGCGGCTGCTCCGCGAACTCGGCAGCAGTGTTGACGCCAACTCGATCTGGGAGATCGAGGTCGCGCAGCGGGCCGGCTTCGATCCATCGCAAATCGTCTTCACCGGCGTGGGCAAGACCCCGGCGGAGCTCGAGCGTGCGGTGACGCTCGGGGTCAAGGCGATCAACGTCGAATCGGCAGGCGAGCTCGCCAGGCTCGAGACGATCGGCTCGAGACTCGGCACACCGGTGAGGGTCGCCGTCCGGGTGAACCCGGATATCGATGCCAGGAGCCATCCGCATATTTCGACGGGCCTCAAGATCAACAAGTTCGGCGTGCCACTCGACATGGCGCGCGAGCTGCTGCAGACGCTGAAAGCGCGACCCTGGCTGACCCTGGTGGCGATTCACCTGCACGTCGGCTCGCAAATCACCAGCCTCGATCCGCTGCGGGAGGCCGCGCGGCTGGCCGGCGAGGTCAGCCTGGAGCTTCTGGCGCAGGGACTGCCGCTCGAATACGTTGACCTCGGCGGCGGACTCGGCGTGTCATACGACGGCCGCGACGTCCCGTCGGCTGCCGACTACATCGGAGCCTTGGTCGGAGAGATCACGCGAACCGGCCTGCCGATCGTGGTCGAGCCAGGACGCGCGATCGCCGCGTCCGCTGGCGTCCTGCTGGCGAGCGTCATCGACCTGAAGCCGAGAACCGCCGACAGCGACTTCGTCATCATCGACGCCGGCATGACCGAGCTGATGCGTCCGGCGTTGTACAGCGCCTTTCACCGGATCGAGCCGATCGCGGCGCCTGCCGCCGGCGACCATCACTACGAGGTCGTCGGTCCGGTGTGCGAAAGCAGCGATGTGGTGGGACGCGACCGCATGCTGCCTGCGCTGGCGATCGGCGACGTCGTGGCGATTCGAGACGCCGGTGCCTACGGCGCGGTGATGGCGTCCAATTACAATCGTCGTCCGTTGCCACCTGAAGTGATGGTGGACGCCGGCGCCTGGCGCGTTGTTCGCAGACGGCAGACGGTAGAGGATCAGGTCGCGCTGGAGACCTAAAAAACTATGAGCGGCTCCCTGATCGCCTTCGAAGGCCTCGACCAGAGCGGCAAGCAGACGCAGGCCGAACTGCTGCGCGACCACCTCAAAACCGACGGCCGTAAATCGCGACTGGTGTCGTTTCCCGACTACGGCACCTCGATTGGCGAAGAGCTCGCGCGAGCGCTGCAGGGCGAGCGCGAGTACCAGCCAGACGTGATGCAGCTGCTCTATATCGCCAATCGCTACGAGCGGAAACCGGATCTGCTGCGGTGGCTCGAAGGCGGGCTGATTCTGGTCTGCGATCGCTACATGGCGTCGAGTGTTTCGTACGGAGAAGCACAGGGACTCGACCCTGCGTGGCTCGTCGAGATGCAGAAGTTTCTGCCGGCGCCGGCGTTGACGATCATGCTCGACATCGCGCCGGAAACCGCGGTGCAGCGAAAGTCGGTCGATCGCGACCGCTACGAACGCGATCTGGCGATGCAGGGCCGCGTCCGGGAAAGCTACCGTCGGCAGGCCGCGGCAAACAGCTGGGTCGTGCTCGACGGCGAGCAACCCAAGGATGCGATCGCCGCGGAAGTGTTCAAGGCCGTGACGTCACGACTCGGGCAGCCGTAAGCGCCCGCACCTCGCGCACACCTGCCTGTTTCAGCACTTGCGCGCACGCTTCGAGTGTCGCCCCGGTCGTGCTGACATCATCCACCAGCACGACGGTCGCGCCGGCCAGCTGTCGAGACAGTCGACCCGACCGGGCAACCGCAAACGCGTCGTGCATGTTCCGGTGACGCCTGGCCGCCGGAAGTCCGGTCTGCGTCGGCGTGGCGCGGACGCGGCGGAGCGCCGCAACCGACGGGATGCCAAGATGCCGCGACAAGTCGCTCGCCTGGTTGAAGCCGCGATGACGAAGGCGCGATCGGTGAAGGGGGACAGGAATCGCGCAGGCGGCGCCTTCGAGCACCTCGGCGCCTCGATCACGCATCAACAGGCCGAGCCGGCGCGCCAGCGATCGCCGGCCTTCGTATTTCAACGCGTGGACGACCGCCCGCAAGGCGCCGTCGTAGGCGCCGATCGCGCGCGACCGATCGACGAAGCGGGGCAGCCGCCGGCAGCGTGGACAGCGGTCGAGAGGGCGGCTGATGGTGCGCCACACTGGTAACGGGTCGCCGCAGCGATCACAAGTCGGCGGTGTGATGGGCAGAATCGACGCCCAGCACGATCGGCAGACCGGACCCTCGGTCGGTTGATCGAGGAGTTGCTGACAGGCGGCGCACTCGGGCGCGAAGAGGACGGAGACGAGCGCGTCGCAGGAACTTCTGATTGCTTCAGCAATTTGCATTTCCTGCGCTCTGTTTACGTCACCGCCGTCCGTACCGCGCTGCCCCACAGGCGTTCGAGATCGTAGAAAACGCGGGTCTCCGGCGCAAACACGTGCACGATGAAATCGAAGTAGTCGAGCAGGATCCATTCGGATCGATCGTAGCCCTCGACGTAAGCAGGCTTGACGCCCTTCGCAGCGAGCTGCTCGGTGACCGAGTCCGCAATCGCCCGCACCTGGCGCGTATTCGTGCCGGATGCGACGATGAAGAAGTCGGTAAAGCCGGCGGCCTTCCGCAGATCGAGTACGACGATCTCTCTCGCCTGCTTGTCTTCGGCCGCCGCGACCGCCAGTGCGACCTGCGTCGGAAACGGTTTAGATTTCGTCGCGCGTTTCTCAGTCTTCGCCATGCAACCTGCCTGCCGCGATGGGATACAGCCCGTCCGACGCCCGGCGTCCAGGCGTGCCCGGAATATAAAGTCCGTGCTGCTCAATGTGTTGCCGCACACCGGCGGGAACCATCCCGTCGATCGCAGTGCCTTCGCCCAGCGTCTGGCGGATCGCAGTGGATGACACGTCTGCGGTGGGCGCGTCGATCAAAATGATCGATGGGCTCGCCGGCGCGATCGCGCTGATTGCCGTGATCATGCGCGCGACCAGGTGGGGCAGCCGCTGCGCCAGCGCAGTCACCGGCGATCCCGGGCGCGAGACCACCACGAAGTGTGCGGCATCCAGGATGGCCGGATAGTCGTGCCACGTCGCGATCTCGCCGAAGGCGTCGGCGCCGATGATGAAGAACAGCTCGTTTGGCGCATATCCCCGGTTGCGCAGATGTCCCAGCGTCGAGGACGTGTACGACGGTGTCGTCGAACGCAGCTCGAGATCGACCGCGCGCCAGGCCGGGCGTTCGGCCACCGCCAGCGCCACCATGGCGAAGCGGTGATACGCCGACGCAAACGGCTGCGGGCGGTGTGGCGGGATGTTGGACGGAATCATGAAGACGCTGGTGAGTGCCAGCGTGTTGGCAGCGGCGTCCGCCACGTCGAGGTGGCCGCAATGAATCGGGTCGAAGGTGCCGCCGAGAATGCCGACGCGTCGCCCGCTCATGCCGCTGGCTGGCGTGATTCGGTCAGCCGGTGCCACATCGTTTCGAGCAGCACGGGCAGTCCATGACCGGTGGCCGCCGAGATGCGAAAGAACGGCAAGCCGAGGGTCTTCGCCCGTTCCTCCAGCGCCGCCACTCGTTCCTCATCGTCCACGGCGTCTATCTTATTCGCTGTGACGATCTGGGGCTTGGCGGCAAGCGTCGGCTGAAACAGTTCTAGTTCCTGCCGGACCGTTTCGAGGTCGGCGACCGGATCGCGTCCGGTGCCCGATACGTCGATGAGGTGCACCAGCACCTTGGTCCGTTCGAGGTGACGGAGGAACTGGTGACCGAGACCGAGGCCGCGGTGGGCGCCCTCGATCAGTCCAGGCACGTCCGCGACGACGAAGCTGCGGTCGTCGCTGAGGCGGACGACTCCGAGGTTGGGAGTCAAGGTCGTGAAGGGATAGTCGGCAATCTTGGGCCGCGCCGCCGAAATGCGCGCGATCAGCGTGGACTTGCCGGCGTTTGGGAAGCCGACGAGGCCGACGTCGGCGAGCAGCTTCAGCTCGAGCCGCAGCTCTTTGTTCTCCCCTTCCTCGCCAGGCTGAAACTTCCGCGGCGCTCGATTCGTGGACGTCGCAAACTGTGCGTTGCCGAGGCCGCCGCGTCCACCTTTCGCGATCAGGAAGCGCTGACCTTCGTGTGTGAGGTCGGCAACGAGCTGGAAAGGTTGTCCGGGGTTGTCCGGGTCGGCGACCTTCTCGTAGACGAGGGTACCGATCGGCACCGCCAGGTCGAGATCCGCGCCGCCGTGGCCGGTCATGTTGGATCCGGCGCCGTTCTGGCCGCGCTGCGCGGCGAATTCCTTGTGGAACCGGAAATTGATCAGCGTGTTGATGTGGGGCGAGACGACGATGTAGACCGAGCCGCCGTGGCCGCCGTCGCCGCCGCTCGGACCGCCGCGCGGTACGAACTTCTCCCGACGGAAGGCGAGAGCCCCGCTCCCGCCATGGCCTGCTTCGACGTGAATGTCGACTTCGTCGACGAACAAGTTAGTCGAGCGGCTGGATGCTGATGACCCGGCCCTTGGCGCCGTGGTCTTCGAACTTCACGCGTCCTGCGGTCTTCGCGAAGATGGTGTCGTCCTTGCCGAGTCCGGCGTTCAGTCCAGCCTGGAAGCGGCGGCCGCGCTGGCGGACGATGATCGTCCCGCCGGTGACCACGTTACCGTCGTGCGCTTTCACGCCCAGCCGCTGCGAGTTGGAGTCGCGGCCGTTGCGGGAGCTGCCCTGTCCTTTTTTGTGAGCCATTGCTGTGTTCCAGTAGGGCGAGCCCTAGAGAAGGATTTCCTTAATCGTGACGCGCGTGTGGAAGGCGCGGTGACCGTTGGTCCGGCGCATGCCCTTGCGGCGCTTCTTCTTGAAGACGCGGATCTTCGGGCCGCGGGTTTCGCCTTCGACGACCGCGACGACGCGGGCGTTGGCGATGAACGGGGCGCCGGCGAGCACTTCGCCGCCGTCCTTTTCGACGACCAGGACCTGGTCGATGACGACTTCCGTGCCCGCGGGTGCGGCCTTGCCGGCCAGCGTCGCGTAGCCGCCGGGGGTCACCTTGACCTGCTGGCCGCCTGCTTGAATGATTGCGTACATAATCGGCACCTATCCAAAGGGGTTAGTTTATAACCGAAGTGGCTCAGATGTAAAGGGTTACCGTACCAGTGGCAGTGGGCTATTTTGAACGACCCCAGTCGACGGAGGCGCGGTTGACAAGCGACGTGCGGCATCTTGAAGAACTCGTCGCGCTCACGGACACAAGTAGCGAGGTAGCGGCGTAATGGCGAAGAAACGCAAGGTAAAGCGTGTGCGCCGGGTTCCGCCCGCGCGCCGCGTCGATGTGACCCGACTGGAATATCTGAACCTTCTGGAGCTGGCGAAGCGGAACGCCGAAGCAATCCTGCGATTGGAACAGGCCACTGCTATCCAGTTAAGGCGGACTGGCGAGTTACAGGCGGAATTCGATGAACTCAAGAAACAGACGCTGGCTCGAAAATGAGCACTCAAACTGATGCACTACGGAACCGGAGGTAGTGAGTGATTTCGCTTCAGCGCACGAGACGCAGATCGAAGGCACCGCCACAACATGTCGAGTATCCTCAACATGATGATTGGTTTGCCGATGCTGATCGCGATGTTTGTGATCGCTCTAATGCTCTTCGGGCCTATCGTCCCAGGTCCGCGAGGACCGTTTTCGCGCTGAGGTCATTCCCTGAGACGCGAGATGAGCGTAGCGCGGAGGCGGCATGAGTAACTACGCGAAGAAGTATCTTTGGCTCGCGGCAGTCGGTGCGAATCTCGTGGTGGCGGGATGGTTTGCCTGGGCGATGGTGCTACTTGCGCGTCACGATCGCGACCCGTCTGTGTGGGGGATTAGCCTTCGCTCGGCGTTCCTGTATTTCGGAATCTCAGCCCTTTCCGTATTTGCTCTGTTCACGTTCCGACCGCCTGCTGAAACGGAACAGGCAAACTGAATCATTACGCGCACCGCGCTAGTGGGTTCCCGTTCGACTCTTCCAAATGAAGTCAGAAGCGTGCGGGCGGCTCTGATTGGGTTAGGAGAATGCGATGAGATACGGGTTGCTCTCCTTCGTCACTCTCCTGTTTGTTGGCGCGGGGCTGGCGACCGGTCAGGACCGCGATTCAATCGTTTACTCCCCCGGAAATGGCGTGTCGCTGCCGATTGTCGTGAGAAGCGTCCACCCCCAATACACATCAGACGCGATGAGGGCCAAAATTGAGGGGAAAGTCGTAGTTGAAGCCGTCAAAGAAGTCAAAGTAGCCCAGCGATTCAAGTTGGAATGATTCGCCAATGGACATTCGGCTCTACCTTCAACTGTTCTGGGTGCCAGCCGTCGCGTCCGGTTTGCTGATGGCGCTTCTCTGGGCTCAGGATGGACTCGAGGGACGGGCGCAATTCCTTCTTCCTGGCTGGTTTCTGTTGGCCCTCGCTGCGCAATATTTTGGGACAATAACTGGTGGAGTGTGGATTGTCGGCCTCGCGGTACAGACCGCTCTAGCAGTTTTCCTGCTCCTGAAACATCAACTCACTCGACTCTAATTCAAAAGAGCCCGCTACCCGTACCAGTGTCGCCTCGCCGAGCGCGCGTGCTTACGAAGCCACCTCGATTCACTGTGGGCAACTGTCAGCGATGTGAGCGAGGCTGCGCACGGCGATAGACGAGCGAACCACGGCCTCGCTGGTTGTGCTGGGTGACGGCGGGTCTGTCCTTCCAGCGCCGACGTAAGCGCGGCCTTTGCTGCCGACGTTCTTCTCCTTCACCATGGCGGTGGCGTTGCCGTCGCCTGCCTTCAGCACGCCGGTCACCTCTTCGATGTGGCCCGAGTGCTCCTTCAGGAGCGCACGCATCTGCTTGTCGCCGGTGAGGTCGAAGGTGTGGCGGCCATCACCGATGCCCGACTCATCGGTCGTCGTCAGCACGCGACCCTCGACGCACCCCCGCAGGGTGACAGAATTCGAGGAAGACTTGGATGAGGGTTGCTGGCCTCGCGCAGCCGCTGCCAGCGCGATCGTGAGGCCGGCGCTAGCGACGGTGAAGATCAACCGGCGCATCGCAGGCTATTTCAGGAGAACTCTGGTGCCCTTGATCTTCTGGCTGCTGAGCGCGCTGAGGAAGTTCGGAACCAGGCGGTCCATCAACTCGAAGTACGACGACAGCGCCGGCGTGTTCTGCTGCGCGTTGTAGAGAATCTCTTCGCGGTAGCTCTCGGTGTAGATGGTCGCACCGCTGCGGCCGTCGATGAAGACGAACTTCGGGCGCAGGACGTAGCCCTTGCGCTCCTGGTAGGTCCGGACCGGCACGACCCGGCGGCGCCCGAGACTGTCGAACACTTCCTGATCGCGCTGCACGAATCCCGAAGTCGAACGATTCATGAACAGCACCGTGCCGGTCACGATCAGCGGATTCTGAAATTCCTCGCCGATGCGCTTCCAATACGCGGTGTTCGCGAACAGCCGCTCGTAGGTTTCGAGATCCTTCTCGTCCTTGATGTGATTGCCCGGCGCTGCGGCCGCATCCTTTGCCGCTGGCGCAGTTCCACCTGATGCCGGCGCCGCACCGGTGGCCTGGCGAACCGTCGGTGTGGACGGCGCGGCCGGGGCTGCTGGAGGTGTCGCCGGCGCCTGGCCTTCGTTGGCCACCTCCATGAGCGGCAGGATGTCAGCGTCGATCACCCGCAGCGACGACTTGGTCCGGAGCTGGCTGCGCAGCAGACGAACGGTTTCCTGGTTGGCGTCGAGATCGTCGCTGCCGCCGGCCACGAAGCCGGCGACAAGCACACGCTGAAACGGCGAGACATCCAGCTTGGCTTGAATCGGCGTCTCGATCGGGATTTCGAGCGTGTCCGGCCCGCACGCAATCGCGATCGCCGCGACGCCGGCCGCGACAGCCATCAGCGCGAGCCTATTGCGGCTGTTTCGCAGAACTCGTCCGATCATTGATTTCCTTGAACAGTTCGTAGTTCTGGCGGACCTGCGGGTTGTTGGGATCGAGCTCGATCGCTTTTTCGTAGGCCTTGCGGGCTTTGTCCAGCTGACCTTCGTGCTCGTAGGCAATCGCCAGGTCGTTGAACGCCGCGCCGTAGGTGGGATCCACCTGGGTGGCTTTCTCCCAGCGGTAGATGGCTTCGCGCCACAGGCCTTTTTGCGCGACCTGGATTCCGAATTCGACCTGCGACTTGGCGTCGGCTCTGGCGTCCGCGAACGACGGCACCGCCGTCATCGTCGCGGCACAGGCGACGAAGAGCGCTACGTGCACTTTCATAGATGATTGCAAATCACTATACCGTACTCGCGCACAGGCAAGAGCAAGCGATATGCCACGGCTCAGCACGAAATTCCGCCAGTTTTCGTCGATCGGGGTCTGAGCAATTTACGAAACGTGGTGGCCGCCCGTCTCGATTCGTCGCCTCGCCTCAGCGCTCGCGCCGTATAATCAAATCGTCGGGAGGTCAGCCCGCGCAATCACGGCACGGGCGCGGACTCTTTATTGAGACCGCGCGCCGCGTCGATGGAGCGGCGCATGACCGACCTGCTCGATTTCGTTGCCCTGTCACTTCTGCCCGTGTGGCTTCGCTCGCGGACGGCCGAACTTCTCCGAGCCGGCGACTCTCCAAACGCAGTCCTGCAGCGACTGATCTTCGATCACTGGCGCAACGAGCCGGATCGAACCGTTGCGCTGCGCGAGCAGGCCGAAGCGGCGACGAGGCGTGCGCGAGAAGGTGGGATACAGGCGGTCACTTGGACGGATGCCGCGTATCCAGTAGCGTTGACGACGATTTCGGATCCGCCGCCGTTGCTGTGGACGCGTGGACGGCAGGACGTTCTCAATCTCCCCTCAGTCGCCATCGTCGGCTCGCGGGCCGCGTCCCCATATGGCGCGTCGATCGCCGCACAGCTCGCCGCCGACCTTGCCGCGCGAGGGCTGCTGGTCGTGAGCGGACTGGCGCGCGGCGTGGATTCCGCGGCGCACCGCGGTGCGCTCGACGGCGGCGGTGCGACGATTGGGGTGCTCGGATCCGGCGTCGACGTCATGTATCCGCCGGAACACGCCTCGCTCGCCGAGGAGATGTGCGTCGACGGAGCAGTGATCAGCGAAGTGGTGCCCGGCACTCCGCCGCTGCAGTGGTGTTTTCCGTTGCGCAATCGGATCATCAGCGGTTTGTCGCGGGCGGTGGTAGTGATCGAAGCCGGCGAAAAGAGCGGATCGCTCATCACCGCGCGATGCGCACTCGAGCAAGGCCGCGAGGTGCTGGCCGTCCCAGGGAATGTCTTGAACGGCCGTAACCGCGGCGCCCACGGACTTTTGCGGGACGGTGCAAAGATTGTGGAGTCCGCAGACGATATCCTTGAAGAGCTCGGGATGGCGCCGAACCCGCCGGACCGTGGAACCGCAGGTTCGCGATCCGAGGGCCCAGGAGAAGTAGCCGGCAAGGTTCGGCCGGTCGATCCGGTGCTGGCCTGCCTGACACCCGGAGAGGCCAGCGATCTGGACGCGATCGCGGAGCGATCAGGTCTTCAGCCATCGCGTCTTCTGCCGCGCCTGTTCGAGCTCGAATTGCAGGGTCTGGTGCAGCGTGTCGGCGGCGGGCGGTTCGTACGGATCGACAGAACGTGCTAGGGTGAAGCGGAAGTATGGCAAAGACCCTCATCATCGTGGAATCGCCGACCAAGGCGCGTACGCTGGAGCGATTCCTCGGCGATCGCTACAGTGTGAAGTCCAGCTTCGGTCACGTCCGCGATCTGCCTGAGTCTGCGAGTCAGGTGCCGCCGGAAATCAAGAAAGAGAAGTGGGGACGTCTCGGCGTGGATACCGACGGCGACTTCAAGCCGTACTACGTAGTGCCGGACGACAAGCGGAAAAACGTCGCGGAGTTGAAGGCCGCGCTCAAGGGCGCGACCGACTTGATGCTGGCGACCGACCCGGATCGCGAAGGCGAGTCGATCAGCTGGCACCTGCTGCAGGTATTGAAGCCGAAGATTCCGGTCAAGCGGATCGTCTTCCACGAGATCACCAAGAAGGCCGTCGAACAGGCGATCAAAGAAGCGCACGATGTGGACGACAACCTGGTGCGCGCGCAGGAAAGCCGCCGCATCCTCGATCGGTTGTACGGATACACGCTCTCCCCGGTGCTGTGGAAGAAAGTCCAGACCGGGCTGAGCGCGGGACGCGTCCAGAGCGTCGCCGTTCGCCTGATCGTCGATCGCGAAGAACTGCGTCTGGCGTTCAAGACCGCCAAGTACGCGGATCTCGAGGCGTTGTTTTCCGCCGATGGCCGCAACTTCCCGGGAGCATTGTCCCGCGTCGGCGACACCCGCATCGCCAGCGGCAAGGATTTCGACGCCAACGGCGTCCTGACCGGCAAGAACGTCCGGCTGCTGTCGGATGCCGATGCGCAGACGCTCGGCAAGACGCTGACGAACAATCTCCCGTGGACGGTGACGTCGGTCGAAGCCAAGCCGGGCGTGGAACGTCCGGCGGCGCCGTTCACCACGTCCACGCTCACACAAGAAGCGAGCCGCAAGCTCGGGTTCTCGACGCAGCGCACCATGCAGGCGGCGCAGCGCCTGTTTCAGGACGGCCACATTTCCTATCACCGCACCGATTCGACCAC
>DASXGC010000299.1:0-15855 GCA_036489235.1 Vicinamibacterales bacterium | reverse complement strand
GTTCGAGCGAGCCGGATGGGAGGGTGCCTCAGCCTTTTATATGGACGCGTTCGCCGGCCTGACGCGGCAGACCGCCACCGACCTGCTCGACGCGGTCGGCGCGGGCCCCGGCAGTCGGCTGCTCGACGTCGCCACCGGGCCGGGGTTCATTGCTGCCGCCGCTGCGGCTCGGGGCGCGGAGGTTGTCGGTATCGATTTTTCGCCCGCGATGATCGCTGCAGCGACACAGATTCATCCAGGCGTCGCATTCCTGGAAGACGACGCCGAGGCGTTGACGTTCGAGAGCGGGCGCTTCGACGCCGTGGTCATGAATTTCGGTCTCTTGCATCTGGCGCGGCCGGAAGCGGCGCTCTCGGAAGCACGGCGGGTGCTGCGGCCTGGCGGACGCTATGCGTTCAGCATCTGGGCGCCACCCGAGCGCGCAGTTGGCTTTGGAATGGTGCTGCGCGCGGTCAACACGCTCGGACAGTCACAGGTGCCGCTGCCCGAAGGCCCGCCGTTCTTTCGCTTCAGCGACCGCGGCGAGTGCCGCCGGGCACTCGAAGCGAGCGGATTCGGCGGCGTCGAGGTACGCGAGCTGCCGCTCGAGTGGCGCGTGACGACCGCCGGTGCGGTCTTCGACGCGCTGTCACGCGGCGGCGTCCGCACGGCGGCAGTCCTGCGTGCGCAGACGCCTGAGGCGCTGGCAGCGATACAAGGGGCGGTACGCGCCGAGGTCGGGCGCTACGCGCGGGACGACGCCTTCGTCATCCCGATGCCGGCAGTGCTCGCATCAGCCACCGCTATCTGAGACAGAGACCGCAGAGACCAGAACCACGGAGACAAAGGGACACGGAGACGGGAACCACCGAGACACCGGGACACAGAGAAACCTATTCTCTGTGACTAGGTGTCTCGGTGGTCGGGTGAACTCCGTGTCCCTGTAGCCCGGAAGCCCCGCGTCTCGGTGTGGTCGCCCGATGTCAGATGACGCCAGCGGCCCGAAGTTGCGCGCGGCGTGCGTCGTCGATCCCGGCCTCTTTGAGAACGTCATCGGTGTCGGCACCCAACCGCGGAGCGGGCCGCACTGGAGCCCCGGCGAGCGTGACGTGCGCTAGCCCCGACGCCGTCGTGATCGCGCCCCGGGCGACGACGTGCGGATCGCGCGCGACTTCATCAGGTTCATGAATCGCGGTCAGGCACACGTCGCTGCCCATGAACCGAGCGAGCCACTCGTCGCGCGTGCGAGTCCGCATGACGCGGCGTACCTCATCCACCACCTGCATCTGCACGTCGGCGCTGGTGTGGTGCGACGCGATCAGGTCGGTCCGCCCGATCCCTTCGCAGAAGCCGGCCCAGAACTTCGGCTCGAGCGCGCCCAGCGCCAGCCATTTGCGATCGGCGGTCTCGTACAGGTTGTAGCAGGCGCTGGCGAGCTCGCCTGTTTCAGGGAAGATCGACCAGGCCATCGCGGCCTCATGAATGGAGACGTCGATCACGCTGCCGGCACCGGTCCGATCGCGCTCAATCAACGCGGCCAGGATTTGCAGGGCCGCCTGCGTCGCTGCACCGATGTCGCCTACTAACGGTCCGGGCAGTGCCGGCGGCCGCAGCAGTCCCGCCAGCGCCTGATAGTTGAGATCGTGAGCTGCACGCTCCGCTTCGGGACCGGTCTGGCCGAACCCGCTGATTGACGCGCAGACCAGGCGCGGAAAGGCCGCGGAAAGGGTGGCGGCGTCCACACCGAGCCGGCGAGCAGTCGATGGACGGAAGCTCTCGACGACGACGTCGCTGTGCGCCGCGAGCGCGGCAATGACGGATGCGGCGTCCGGCGAACGGAGGTCGAGCGTCATACTGCGCTTGTTGCGATTGAGCAGTTCGAAATACCGGGTGCGTCCGCTACCGAGCGCGGCCAGGTTGCGCATCGGATCGCCGCCGCGCGGGTCCTCGACCTTCACCACGTCGGCGCCGAGGTCGGCCAGCAGCAGCGTGGCGTAAGCGCCCGGCAACAGCCGGGTCAGGTCGAGGACGCGGACGCCGTCAAGCGCTGACACGAGCCTCCGAAACGATCACGCCGGATCCCCTTACGCGTGTTTGCGCAGCTTGCTGTGCGTGAAGCCGTACGTGAAGTACAGCACCAGGCCGATGACCAGCCAGATTCCGAATCGTTCCCATGCGGCGCGGGGCAAGCCGTACATGATGAAAACGCAGCCGAGCGCGGAGAGTACGCACACCGGCCACACGAACGGCACCCTGAACGGACGCGGACGGTCGGGCTCCTTGTAGCGAAGCACCAGCACCCCGATGCTCACCAGCATGAACGCGAACAAGGTGCCGATATTGGTCAGGTCGTAGGTTTCGCCGGCGTCGCCGATCAGTGACCACGCCGCCACGAAAATTCCCGTAAACAGCGTCGTCGCCCACGGAATCCGTGTGACCGGGTGAATGCGCGCGGCCCACTGCGGCAGCAGGCCATCGCGGGCCATGGCGAAGAAGATTCGCGGCTGCCCGTATTGAAAGACCAGGAGGACGGCCGACATGGACACCGTCGCACCGAGAGCCACTACCCAACCGACGGCCCGGAACCCGCCGAGTTCGAGCGCGCGGGCCAGCGGGTCGGCGACCGCGAGTTCCTTGTACGGCACCATGCCGGTGAGCACGAACCCCACGATCACGTAGATGACAGTGCAGACGGCGAGGCCGCCGAGGATACCGATCGGCAGATTCCGTTGCGGGTTGATTGTTTCTTCCGCGGCTGTCGAGATTGCGTCGAAGCCGATGTACGCGAAGAACACGATGGCGGCGCCTTGGTGGATGCCCCTGAAACCATTTGGCGCGAACGGGTGCAGATTCTCACTGTGCAGGTGCGTCGCGCCCACGGCGACAAACAGCGCCAGAGCCATGAGCTTGATGACCACCATGATGTTGTTCGCGGTGGCGCTCTCGCGCGCACCACGCAGCAGCAGCCAGGTGATCAGCATCACGATCGAGAATGCCGGCAGGTGGATCAGAATCGGGATACCGGCGACGTGCGGCGCCGACGTCAGGAGGCCGTGGATCGCGGGGTCGGAACTGAGCAACGCGGTGCGATAGCCGGTCGTCAGCCACACCGGCAGCGCCAGTCCGAATCCGCGCAGCAGGGTGTTGAAGTAGTCGCCCCAGGAAATCGCGACGGCGACGTTGCCGACCGCGTACTCGAGAATCAGGTCCCAGCCGATGATCCACGCGACCAGTTCCCCGAGGGTGGCGTAGGAGTAGGCGTAGGCGCTGCCGGCCTGGGGAATCATCGCGGCCAGTTCCGCGTAACACAGACCGGCCAGGGCGCACGCCGCACCGAGCAGCAGGAACGAGAACACCAGCGCCGGTCCGGCGCCGACGCGAATGACTTCGCCGTTCGGGCCAAGCTGTCCCGCAGCCGCGGTTCCGATCGCGCCGAAGATGCCGGCACCGATGACGGCGCCGATGGCGAGCATGATCAAGTCGCCCGCGCCGAGCGTGCGCTTCAGCCCCTTCTCGCTTTCAGTGTCTTCGATCAGGGCGGCAATCGGTTTGCGCTCGAACAGTTGGGACATAAGCGAGGGAATTCTACTCCGAGGCTCGAATCACGGAAGGATTTCGAAGAGCGTCACGTGCTCGGCTCCCGGCGGACGGAAGAAATGCTCGCCGCCTCTGAGTCGCGTGCGGATTGTCGTAAGCCACGCGCAGGAACGGTGTCAACGTATCTGAGAACACCCAGGGCGATGCGAGCAGATGGGTGATCCGCTGACGCCGGCACGCAGCGAGAAAGAGCGCCGGATCAGTCGCCCAGGACCGAGACACAGCGCTGGAAGGCCTAGCCCCGCGGTCATCTCGAGGCCGAGACGTTCGCAGCGCCGGAGGTCGGGCCAGTCGCAAGCGAAGAGCGACAGACGGCCGAGCGTCCAGGAGGCTCCGGCCAGCAGCGCCGTCGCCACGACGGTCATTGCAGGTGATGCGTGTCCGCGGCGGCGGCGAGCCGATAGGCGGTCTCGTTCGAACAGACCACCAGGCCTCCGGCGCGGTCGAAGGCCAGACCGATCAGACCCGAGCCGGCCAACACGAGCTCGGGCTCGCTGCCGGGACGGACGCGGTAGAGACCGTTCGAACCAGCGAGCGCGTCGACCACGAACAGTGTCCCGTGCGCATCGAACGCGAGTCCCTGCGGCCGCCCGAAGCCGTCGGCATGAACAGTCACGGTACCGTCGAGCGTCACGCGGTAGAGCGAATCGCGCGAGGACAACGTCGGAGCGGTGACGTAGACGGCACGGTCCGGCCCGATCGTCAGGTGAAACGCCGCGATGCTCTCGGGCAGCGTCGCGACAACGGTCGCACGGGCGTCGCGATCCACGCGAAAGATTTTTCCCGAACGATCGCCGACGAACATCGCATCGTCGGCGTCGAAAGCGATGCCGCAGGCGACACCGAGATCGCGGGCGAACGGCTCGGCCGAACCATCTGGTGCGACCCTGTAGACCGTGCCCTCGAACCGGCTCGACACGTGTAAGCGCCCCTGGGAATCGAACGCCATCGACGTCGGGTTCATGATGGCGGACGAAAAGGGCTCACGTGCACCATTCGGCCGCACTCGAAAAATCGAAACCGGCACCTGCTGGCCGCGGGTGCCGCTGTAGGTGACATACAAGTCACCGCGGGCATCGAAGACGGGGTTGTCGACCTGATGAAGACCCGTGGCGAACGGCGCCGCGACGTCCACGAAGGGCTCAGCGTCCAGCGCGGAAAGCGCCGCGCCCGCGACCTGAATGGCAGCGCGGCCGCGCGCGAGGCCCGAAGGCACGATCACGGCCATCCGCGTCGGCGACGCGTAGACCACCCGCGCCGCGGACGTGCCGATCCGCACCTCCGGAAGGGACGGCTCGTCGACGGGAAAATCCGTGCCCTCGATCGCGATGCGACCGCCTTCAATCGCTTGACGGGGATGAACGGCGGTGACGCTTGGAGGGGGCATCAGTTGAACGTTGATTACGCAGCGGGGCTCGAGCGTCGAGGCTTGAGAACGTTATGTGTCGTCGAGCTCGGCGTTCCAGTACAGGTAGTCTCGCCAGCTTTCCGGCGCGTTGCGCAGGCCGATGGTGATGCGGATGGCCGGCGCCGACTCGGGGCGCCTCGGCATCCGCATGAGATGCATGCCGGCTTCAGCCGGTGTGCGCCCCCCTTTCCGGCGGTTGCAAGTTACGCAGCAGCTGACGATGTTTTCCCAGTCCTTGCGGCCGCCCTGGGCGACCGGCACCACGTGATCGAAGGTCAGTTCGCTGGTTGGGAACGGCTTGGCGCAGTACTGACATCGATGATCGTCGCGGGCGTAGATGTTGGCTCGCGAAAACGGCACGTAGTCGAATCGGCGTTTGATTTTGATGTAGCGCAGCAGCCGGATGACCGACGGCAGCCTGACGGTGAAGGAGACCGCGTGGATCTCCCGATCGTACACGTCGATAACCTCGACCTTCCCCTGGCACAAAAGCGTGATGGCTTTCTGCCAATGGACGATCTTCAGCGGCTCGTATGTCGCGTTCAGGAGCAGCGTTTGTTCCATCGCCGTTCGAATGAATTTTGCCCGACGACTGTCGAGGTGTCAAGACAGTGACGCTGACAACACCTTGTAACACCGCTGGTTAGCGTCCCTGTGGTACAACCGGTTCGAGGCCGATAGCCCACAAGAATGTCTGCATACTCCCACGATCGCCGCGCCTGGCTGTTGCTCGCGACGCCGGCACTGGCATTCACCTGCGCTGCCTGCGCCTCGACCGGCGCGACACCGAGGCCATTTCCGACCCCTGGCGGCACCTCAGCTGCGCCTGCCTCGTCGGTAGCCCGAGCTTCATCGAACGCCCCCGCGCTCGACACATATGCGCTCGTCGGTACGGCCCTCGCTCTTCGCGGCGCGCCTTATCGCAACGGCGGCGCCGACCCGAAGGGTTTCGATTGCAGCGGGTTCACTCAGTACGTCTTCGCGCAGTACGGCGTCGCACTGCCGAGGGCCGTTCACGATCAGTACCAGTCGGGTCAGTCGATCGATCCGCGGGATCTCGCGCCGGGCGATCTCGTCTTCTTCACCACGACCGATCCGGGCGTATCACACGTGGCGATCGCCGTCGGCGGTGACGAGTTCGTTCACGCGCCGAGTTCGACCGGAGTAGTTCGGGTGGAACGTCTGAGTTCGAGCTACTGGTCGCCGCGATTTGTCGGCGCGCGCCGCGTCGCTCCGACGCCGTAGAGGAATGGTGACGGGCTACGCAGCCCGGAAGGCGCCTTTTCGAATCAATCGGCGCGAGGTGTCTTTGGTGAACTCGCGGACGTGTAGATCGTCCTGCGAGTAGCGCGTCGGCTGCTGTGGGACGCGCAACGGTTCAACCAGCACTCCGGCACCGTCAGCTTCACACGGCGGCTGCACCGCCAGCCGCTCGATGTAGCGCTGCGGAAACGACGGGAAGGTGCGGAAGCTGGTGCCGACGATGCCGCCATGGCGAGCGTTCAGCGCAGAGAAATCGTCGCGAAGAAAATCGTAACTGGATTGCGGTGGACTGGATTTCAGATACGTCTCCACCATGTCCGCGACCTGCTGGAAGAACTGGTGACCGTGGCAGTTGGCGGAATAGGTGCCATCCTCGCGCTCGATGCGACGGATGCCGGCAAGATCCGGATCGATGTGATACAGCTCGTGCACGACGGTATCGAGCTTGGCGATCCACGGATCCGCACCCGGATAGAACTTCTCTTTTCGCGACCGATCAAGCGATTGATCGCAGAACCGCGGCAGCGCAAACGAGATCATGTATTTGACGTCGTGCGTGCCGATCGTGACCGACGGCGACTTGGTCACGAACCATTCCGATCGCCGCGTCAACTCCTGCGTCGTTCGATCGCGCCAGAAGTAGTAGCCGGGTTCGCTGGCTGGGAGACTCAGGCAGTGACACGTGGCGAACGCGCCCTCCGCATTCGATCGACCCGATCGCGCGAACACCAGGACGTCCGACATGTCGATGAACGACAGCGCCGGGACGCGTGTGACGACGTCCTGCATCAATAGGGTGAGGCGCTCGGTGTAGTTGATCATTCAGACGCACGTCGCCGACGAAGCGAAACGCAAAGACAACTTTTCGAGAGTGGCAAAAGTTTCGAAAGCATAGCCAACGCCATGTGGACTGTCAAGCTGATCGGCGCGTAATTCCTTGCTAACGTTCAAGTTGAGCTGACTCCACCGGCGGCGTGACCGCCCCCATCCGCCTGAGGATCAACTGCTGCCGCTGCAATAGCCGGTGTGTCGGGTGGACGAGGTTCATCAGGCGCGGATTGACGATTGCAGCCGCGAGCAACGCCGCCTCCTGGGGCGCAAGATCAGCTGCCGATTTGTGAAAATACGTGCGCGCAGCTGCTTCGGCGCCGTACACGCCGTCGCCCCACTCGATCTCGTTCAGGTAGAGCTCGAGGATTCGAGCCTTCTTCAACTCGGCTTCCAGCCGCCGTGCGATCACCAGCTCGCGCAGCTTTCGAATCGGGTTCCGCGACGGCGACAGATACAGGTTCTTGGCCAGCTGCTGCGTGATCGTGCTCGCGCCGCGGACCAGGCGCCCGCGCTGCCAGTCAACCTGCAGGGATTCCTGCAGCTGCTCGAAGTCAACTCCTTCGTGCTTCCAGAACGCATCGTCTTCGGCGATGAGCACGGCGCGGGTCAAGTTGGGCGACAGATGGTTGTAGCTGACCCAGCGCTGCACCCGACGGGGCTCGTCCCCTTTTGCACGGGCTTCGGCGTCACGCAGCTCGATGAACGCGGTCGTGGTCGGATTGGACGTACGCAGCGGTCTGACGTCGGGCAGCGTCAGGTAGGCGTATGCAAGCGCCGCAAAGGCGAGCGCAGCGACACCGGACACCACGCGCACGACGGTGACAGGGCCGGTCTTCTTCATCTCGTCTTTATTGCGCCGGGGCCGGCACCGGTGAACGCGCCAGCGGCACCGCGCCCTGCCTGGCGAGGGCGCTCTCGAGCGCGCCGCGCAGCAGGACGATGAGCGCAGGTGAGGAACTGGCGCCCATCAACCCGACACGCCAGATCTTGCCGGCGAGCGGGCCCAGACCAGCGCCGATCTCGATGTTGAAGTCGTTCAACAGATGCAGACGGGCCGCGGCATCGTCCACTGCTGCAGGAACGCGCACCGCGTTCAGCGTCCACAGCCGTTCCGCCTCCGGCGGCAGCATCGAGAGACCGAGCGGCGCGAGCGCCGTCACCAGCATGCGATGGTTGCGCTCGTGCCGGGCCCATCGTGCCTCGAGCCCCTCTTCCTCGATGATCGAGAGCGCCTCGTAGAGCGCGTAGATCAGCGTCGACGACATCGTGTGGTGGTACTTGCGTCGCAGCCAGTAGTCCTCGAGCAGCGAGAGATCGAAATAAAAGCTGCGGCAAGTGACGCGTTTCTCGAGCGCGCGCGGACCAAACACCACCGGCGCCAGGCCCGATGGTCCGCCCAGTCCCTTCTGCGTGCAGCTGTAGCAGGCGTCGATCCCCCACGCGTCGACCTCGAGCGGCATCGCACCGAGCGACGTCACCGCGTCCACGATCGTCAGCGCGCCATGTTCGCGCGCAATCGCGGACAGTTCACGAAGCGGATTCAGCACGCCGGTGGACGTTTCCGCGTGCACTATCGCGACGATGTCGGCGGGCGTCGCCTCGAGGTGAGCGCGGAGCGCGGCGGGATCGCACGCGCGGCCCCATTCGACGTCCAAACGCGAGACGGTCGCACCGTAACGCTGGCACATCTGCGCCAGCCGATCGCCGAAATAACCCGAGACCACCACGCTGACGCGCGAACCCTCGCGGACCAGGTTCGCCACCGCCGTCTCCATGCCTGAAGTTCCGGTGCCCGAAACGGCGAAGGCGAACGAGCCCTCGCCAGCGCGGAACACCCGCCCGAGCCGCCCGCGCACGTCGTCCAGAAGGCGCATCATCAGCGGATCGAGGTGGCTGACGGTCGGCGCGGCCATCGCGCGCATTACGCGCGCCGCGGTCAGGCTGGGCCCCGGCCCGAGCAGGATTCGTTCGACGTCAGGAAGCAGGCTCATACCGGAATTTCCTCAAAATGGGCCAGCGCCTCGCGCAGCGCCGGAAGGGCGGCTTCGCCGACGGGTGTCAGCGGCGGACGAGGCAGGCCGACGTCGTAGCCGAGAAGGTTGAGCGCCGCCTTCAGTCCGGGCACCCCATGAACCGGACCGAGCAGGCGCGCGAGCGGCACCAGTTCGCGCTGCAGTGCGAGAGCCTCGGGGTGGCGGCCCGCCGAGGCGAGATCGAAGAGCCGACGGCAGGCATCAGGTACCGCGCAGCCGAGGGCGAGGATGCCGCCGACAGCGCCAACACACAGTGCCGCGTAAAACGTCGTCGTCGTGCCGGCCAGCACGCTGAATCCCGGCGGTGTACCCGACACGAGCTCGGCGATTTGCGCCACATCGCCGCCGGATTCCTTCATGCCCACGATGTTCGGGTGCGACGAAAGACGTGACACCGCTGCCGGCAGCAGGTTGACGCCGGTCAGCGCCGTGAAATTATAGAGAAGCACCGGCACAGGCGAGGCATCCGCGACCGCCGTGTAGTGGCGGACGAACGCATCGGTCGTCATCTGCGTCTTGAAGAATCCTGGCGTTCGCACCAGCACCGCGTCTGCGCCGAGTTCGGCGGCGCGCCTGCTGGCGCGGATCGCCGCCTGCGTTGACTCGCGACCAGTGCCGACAATGAGCGGGCGATCGCGAGGAATCGCTTCGCGCGCGGTGACGATCACCTGGTCGGATTCGTCGTCGTCCATCAACACCGCTTCACCGTTCGATCCGAGGACGACGAAGCCGGTCAGCGGGCGTGTGACCCATCGCGCCAGTGCGGCGCGCAGCCTCGTCGTATCGACGCGATCGCGATCGTCAAACGGCGTGGGAACGGGAGCGAAGACGCCGGCCAGATTCATTCGCATCATTGTAAACGACCGCACTCGAGTGCTGCAGTGCCAGGTTCAAGCCGAAGACCACGATGAACATCGCGACAGCCGGACTGAGCAACCATGGGAAGTCGGCGAACACGCGGATGTTCGACGCGTCATGCAGCATCGTTCCCCAGCTGGCGATCGGCTCCGGAAATCCGAGGCCGACATAGGACAGCGTCGCTTCCGCGACGATGAACGCCGGCACGAGCAGGGTAATTTCCACGACCAGAAAGCCGCGGGTCGCGGGCAACAGATGGCGCAGCAACACGCGCGCCCGGCTTGCACCGAGAGCTTCGGCGGCCGCCGCGTAGTCGAGCCGCCGCTCCGAGCGCACGATCGCGCGAACCCCGCGAGCGATGAACGGCGCACCGACGATCGAAAAGATGACCGCGAGCAGCGTGAACACCGCGTGCGGCGCGAGGACCAGCGGCAGCACCGCCCGCAGCGCCAGTACCGCGTACATCGCCGGCAGGACCATCACGAAATCGCTGACCCGCATCAACCCCTCGTCTATCGCGCCACCGACGTATCCGGCGACACCGCCGATCGAAGCGCCGATCAGCAAGGCGCCGAACGCGGCGACGGCGGCGAGGCCCAGCGAAACTCTGGCGCCAAACAGCAGACGGCTGAAAAGGTCGCGGCCGTAGCTGTCGGTGCCCAGCAGCAACAGCGGCACCCGCGCCTCGTCTGAGGATCGAACCAGACGCCCTCCAGAAAGCCAGCCGAGCGCCACCGGAGCGGATCGGTCTTGCTCATAACGCTGTTCAAGCTGGTTGACGAGGCGCCACTGGTAGATGAATGGCGCGCGCCACTGGCCGGCATCATCGATCAGGTGGATTCCGGTTGGCGGTGCGTTGAGGAGGCCGTCGAAGTGAGCATCGCCCTCGTGCGGTACCAGCCACGGCGCGCCGATCGCGGCCATCACGGCGATGGCGACGAGCGCGAAGCCAGCACGTCGCGTCCAGTCGGGAGTCACGGCGTCGCGGCCTCACGTTCGCTGACGCGGGGATCGACCAGCGCCAATGCCACGTCGGACACCAGCGTGCCGCACGCGAGAAAGACCGCGCCGGTGCCGGCGCAGCCAGCGACCAGGTAGACGTCGCGTGCACGCAGGGCGTCCAGCATCATGCTGCCGAGGCCGGGCCATGCGGTGATCACCTCGACCGCGAACGATCCGCTGAGGAGCGTGCCGATGATCAATCCGTACACCGAGGCGACCGGGCGGAGCGCCGCCTTGAGCGCGTCACGCCAGACGACACGCGAGCGTGGAACGCCGCGGGCGAAGGCCGCGAGGACAAACGGCTCGCCGATGACTTCGCTCATCGCCTGCGACTGCAGGCGCTCGAGCATCGCCGCGAGCGGCAGTCCAATCGCCGCCGCAGGGACGACGAGGTGACGCAGCAGGTCGAGTGCTGCGCCGCCGGCCGGCAGGTTCGCCGAGCGCATGCCGCCGATTGGCAGCCAGCCGGTGCGCGCTGCCAGGAACACCAGCAGCAGCGACGTCAACAGCGGAGGCAACGACAGCAGCACAAGAGAGAGCGCGCGGACGCCGCCGACCAGTACTCCGCCACGCCGGCTCCCGGTGACGGCACCAAGCGGAAGGCCGATCACGGTCGCGATCAGCAGCGCGCTGACAGAGAGAATCGCCGTGTTGGCAGCGCGGACTGGAATCAGGTCGCCGACCGGCCGGTCGTACAGCATCGATTCGCCGAAATCCAGGCGCGCGGCGTGGGACAACCAGTCCCGGTATTGCGCGCCGACCGACTTGTTCAATCCGTATCGTTCGCGCGCGCGCTCGATTGATTCGCGGCTGGCGTTCACACCGACCGAGGCGGTGACATAGTCACCCGGCGCCAGCCGCGCGAGCACCAGTGAGGCCGACGACACCGCGAGGACGAGAAAAATCGCGAAGCCGATCCGCCTCGCGAAATACGCAGTCAATGGACGACAGCCACCGAGTCGGGCCGCCACAACAGCTGGGGACGGGAGACGGCGGGGATCACGTTGGTCATGCGCACCGAAGACGCCACGTAGATTTTCGGCGCGACGAAGTACAGCACCGGCACATGCTGCGAGAAGATCTTCTGGACCTCGTTGTACAGCCGCTTGCGCTCTCCCTCGTCCGAGGCGGCGATCTGCCGCGTCATCAGCGCGTCGATCTGCCGTTCCCAGTCGGTCGCCGGCGCCTTCTCCTGCAGATTCCACACGTGGGCGCTGCCGGAACTGAGCCAGAAGTCTAGGTTGGTGGCCGGATCCATGTCGGTCTTGTCGATCGCGTAATAGACGGCGTCGTACTTCGCCGTCAGGAATGCCTTGATCACCGAGCCGGAATCGAGCGCGACCACGTCCACGGTCAGACCGATTTTCTTCAGCTCGTCGCGAATCACCGCGGCGGCGCGCTCGAGATCGGGACGTCCCTTCTGCGTCAGAAGAGTGAAATGGGCGGGCTGATCGTGGGCGTCCATCAGTCGGCCGTCACTATGACGATCGGTCAATCCAATGGTCGCCAGCAGGCGCGTCGCCGCAGCGGGATCGTGCAGTGTCTGGGGCAACTCCGGCCAGTACCACTGCTTGTTCGCCGGCGTCTCGGGGCCATAGACCGGAACGCCCGCTCCCAGAAACACTGTATCCGCGAACAGCTTGCGATCGACCGCCATCGAGATCGCCAGTCGCAGTTCGTCACGCTGCAGCCAGTCCGCGCGTGGGTCGCCGGCGAGCGCGCCCGGCTTGAGGTTGAACCACAAACCGTCCGCGTTCTGGGACACGCCGAGGTCGAGCAGTTTCACGCGCCCCTCGTCAGCGGCGCGTTTGAGCGGCGCGTAGTACTCCGCCGAGATCTCGCTGGTCATGGCGTCGAGCTGGTTCGCCTCGAGGCGCAGGAGCGACGCACTCTGATCCGGGACGATCTCGACGATGAGGCGATCGAGATAGGGGAGGGCCGAGCCGTCGGGCGCCTTGAGAAAGTAGTGCGGGTTGCGGGCGAACACCAGACGCTGACCGGGGGTGTACTCGGTGAGGACGAATGGTCCGAGGCCAACCAGGTCGCGCGGCGGCGTGTCGAGTCCCCACGCCTTGATGAACCGCCCCTCCTTCAGCGCCGGCTCCAGGAGGTGCCGCGGCAGAATCGGCAGGTTGTCGAGGACCCGGAGACCCGGAGCAAATGGTGCGGGAAACGTGATTGCGACGGTGTAGGGATCCGTGGCGGCGACCTCCAGTTTCCGGCCGCCCACGAGCAGGGTATCCGCAATCGCGCTGTCAGTCTTCTCGTCGTATGCCGCCTGAAACGAAAACAGCACATCGTCGGCCGAGAAAGGGTGACCGTCGGAGAAGGCGACGTTCCGCCGGAGAGAGAGGACATAGTGGCGTCCGTCGTCGGAGGTGGTCCAGGACTCTGCGAGCCATGGTTCGAGGAGCTGGGTCGCGTGGTTGATGCGAACCAGCTTGGCCTGCATCAAGTTCGAGACGAAATCCGTGGTCGTATCGCGCCCCGCGTGACGGTTGAAGCTCCTTGGTTCGGACCGATCCGAAACTGTAAGTTGGCCGCCGCGAGGGACCTCCCGGCCGGTGCCGGCGGCCTCCGGCGGTGTCGTCGATCGACAGGCCGCGAAGAGGACGGCTGCCGAGAGTGCGACCAACGACGCAGTTCGGCGTGTGTGTCCGTTCAAAAGCTGTCCCGCCGGCCAATAAATTGGCCGCTCTTATTTGCACGCAATGACGCCAGCACATCGTTTTCAGCGTGCAAATTTGACAGCGCGCTCGACAAGTCTCGGATCATTGGCTAGCTTCTTGGCTGGTGACTTCTACAGGTCGCCGACGTGGATTCACGTCCTCAACCAATAGCAATTGTAGTCTCCGCAAGCACTTAGGGGCTGTTCTCCGATTCGATCCAATTTACTGGCACTGGTCGTGCCCTTCAGCTTCACGTCGGGGAGATGCAGATGACCTCACCAGAAGCGGTTGAACAAGAGTCCGAGACTCGTATCGGTCGCAGCATTTCGCTGGACCACGCCGCGCAGTTGCTCGGCGTTTCGAGGCGGACGATTTACAACCGCATCCGCGAAGGACGGCTGCAGACCATTCGGACCCTGGGCGGGTCGCAACGCGTGTTGCTGGACTCGGTTCAGGACGGCCGAAACGTGACCGTCGCAGTCGGCGCTCGCGCATGACCCCGTTCTTCGTTGCAGATCCGTCGATGGAGCATCCTATGGCCAACTCTTTCCTGCTGTCTTCGCGCTCCCGCCGCCTCTGTGGCGTCGCCGTTGCCAGCGCGCTGTTTCTGGCTGTGGCGACCCCAGCATCGGCGCAACACAAGGCGCGGCTGAGTGCGGACCTTGCGGATCATGTGGCGGTCGGATCGCAGGCCATCGACGTCATCGTCCACGGGGATCCGGCGACCGTCGCGGCGATTGCCAAGCGCTACAACGTTACGGTGAAGCGGCAGCTGACCAGTGGCGGCGTCCTCCACGTGAACGCCGGTCAGCTGGTGGCGCTTCAGCAGGACGAGGCCATCGACCACCTGTCGGGGGACGTCGTCATCCGTTCGTCGGTGGATGATGTGACGCTCGAGAGCATCGGCGCCGACCAGGTCTGGGCTGGCGAAGGCGACCGGAAGGCGCAGACCGGTCGCGGCGTTGCGGTGGCGGTCATCGATTCGGGCATCGACACGCGTCACAACGCGCTCAAGAACCGGGTGCTGGTCACCCACGATTTCACCGGCGGCAACGGCTCGGACGGCTACGGCCACGGCACGCACGTGGCGGCGATCATTGCCGGCCAGGGCGGGCGGACGTCGGAGGCCTATCAGGGCATCGCCCCGGGCGCGTACCTGCTGAACCTGCGCGTGCTGGGCAACGATGGCTCGGGCACGGCGAGCGATGTGATTGAGGCGATCGACTGGACGATTGCGCATCGCCGCGAATATAACGTCCGGGTCATCAACCTGTCGCTGGGCGCGCCGGTCCTGCAGCCGTACCGCGACGACCCGTTGTGCGAGGCGGTCGAGCGCGCGGTCCGGGCGGGCATCACGGTGGTGGCCGCGGCCGGCAACTTCGGCAAGACCGCGGACGGCAAGTCGGTGTACGGCGGCATCACGTCGCCAGCCAACAGCCCGTATGCGATTGCGGTCGGCGCGACCGACACGCACGGCACCGCGGCGCGGTCGGACGACACGCTGGCGACGTTCAGTTCCAAGGGGCCGACGCGTTACGACCTGGTCCTGAAGCCGGATGTGTCGGCGCCGGGTGTGCACATCGCGTCGGCGGAAGCGGCGGGTTCGTACCTGTCGACGACCTATCCGGACCATCACGTGTCGGGCACCGGGCCGGACGCGGTGATGCAGTTGTCGGGAACCAGCATGGCGGCGGGGGTGGTGAGCGGCGCGGTGGCGCTGGTGCTCGACGCGCGTCCGATGCTGACGCCGCGAGAGACGCGGACCGTGCTGCAGGTGACCAGCAGCTACATGGCGTCGGCGGGCCTGCTGGGCGGGGGCGCGGGAAACATCGATGCGCTGACCGCGGTTGAGATGGTCCTGACGAACAGCGTCCCGACGGCGACGATCGGTGGCGAAGCGGTTGTGGTTAGCGGGCTATCAACCAAGCCAAAGGGGTTCGGGCAGGTAGCGGCTTTGACGGGTCAGGGCCGCCGAGTACCAACCAGTCAGGCGCAACCCAAGGCGCCGACGGCAGATTCGATTCTATGGGGTTCCCGTTCAATTCTATGGGGATCCAACTCAAACTCGATCCTTTGGGGATCACGCTCGATCCTCTGGGGCTCTACCTCGGACTCGATCCTTTGGGGGTCTGGATCGATCCTCTGGGGTTCAAGCTCCGATTCAATTCTCTGGGGCTCTGACTCGATTCTGTGGGGATCCGATTCGATCCTCTGG
>DASXGC010000295.1:0-1861 GCA_036489235.1 Vicinamibacterales bacterium | reverse complement strand
TCCCGCCGTGCTGTGGGTGGCGATCATCTTGTCGGGCGCGATCCCTTTTTCAATCCATTGCTCGAGCGCCGTCAGGTGATCGAACTCGTTCGGGCCGGGACCGCCGCCGCAGTGACCCATGCCGGGCGCGAGGAAGAAGCGATAGAAGTCGCGCGTCTTCTCGATACCGCCCATCGTCTTCACGACCGCGTCGTAGTAGGCGACCGTATCCTGCGGCGGGACGACCGGATCGGACCAACCGGTGTACATCAGCAGTTTGCCGCCGCGCTTCTTGAACGGCGTGAGGTCCTTCTCGACCGCCGCCATGAACGGCATCTTCTGCTCTGCGTACGCGAGATCCTTGTCCCAGTCGATCGATCGGTAGTCCCAGTTCGGATCGTGAAACAGGAAGTACTTGAAGAAGCCAAGGCGCATCGGCTCCTGCGGGTCCATGATGTAGGCGCGCCAGCTCTGTCCGGGCGCGTCACCGAAGCCTTCACTGCCGCGCACCCAGCCGGCAAAGATCTGCTCGCCGGTCTTCGCGTTCTTGACGCCGTCGTAGGTCTTCTTCGCCGATTCCACCTGGGCGGGGGTCAGGCAGGTCGGTTCGTCCGCGCCTTTGCACAGCAGCTTGGCCGGATCGAAATGGCAGCGGCGGGGATCGTCGATCAGGCCGTCCTTGAGGCCGTCGATGGCGTCGCATGCCTCGACCGCGGCCTTCGTCAGCAACGGCAGTTTGTTCTGTGGAATGATCGGCCGGCCATCCTTGTCGTGGGTGGCGATCCACGAGTGGAGAAACGCGAACGTCTGGCGGATCCGGTTGTTCGCCGGATCGCCCGCGATGATGCCGTCATAGTCCTCGGGATAGCGCTGCGCCTCGGTCAACGCCTGATGGCCGCCCGCCGAGCAGCCGACGAAGTACGCGTGATCGGCGAACCGTCCCTGCGAAAGTCGAACGATCAGCTTGGACGTCTCGCTCATCACGTGGACGGAGCGATACGCGTAGTCGAGAATTTTTTCGGGGTGCCCTTGTCCGAACTTCATGTCGTCGCCGGTGTGTCCCGTGTCGGTGCTGGCGACGGCGTAACCGCGACGCAAGCCGATCGCCATGGCGGGGTAGCCGATCGAACCAAAGTATCCTCCGTTGCCCACGCCCTCGAACTTACCGTTCCATGCGTCGGCCGGCGGAATCCAGACTTCGAACTTGATGTCGGAGTCGCTCGTCGGCCGTGCGGTCGCCTCGACGCGGCAGAAGGCCGGCAACGTGATCGACGCCGGTCCCCGCACCTGACCGTCAGCGCCGGTCGCTGGCGGTGGAGTGAAGGCGCCGGCCGGAACAGGCGTCGCCGATTTGATCGTGACGTTGGGCAGCGTCAGCGCGGCGAGGTTTGCGCACGCGGTGCCCGCCGACGCGGCTGGCATGACGACCTGGGCCATCGTGGGGACGAACGCAACGACGAGCGCGAAGGCTAGGCGACGAGACATATCGATGCCTCCTGGGCTGGCCGTATTATACCGACGCCACTCGCGTCGACGGCCGGGATCCGCGCTGGCCTGTCAGCCGAATCCGGGCGGTCAGCCGACGGTGAGCACGACTTTGCCGGTCACTTTTCGTTCGGCCATCAGGGTCAAGGCGTCGGCAGCTTGTTCCAGGGGCAACGTCGCCGAAATATGTGGTTTCAGCCGGCCATCGGCATACCACTGGCCCAGGCGCGCCATCGCCTCCGCGAAGTGCTTCGGTTCGCGGCGCGTGAAGTCGCCCCAGAAGACGCCGACGATCGAGCACCCCTTGAGCAACGTCAGGTTCAACGGAATCTTCGGGATCTCTCCAGCCGCAAAGCCCACCACGAGCAGGCGGCCGCGCCAGGCGATGGACCGGAGC
>DASXGC010000291.1:0-4738 GCA_036489235.1 Vicinamibacterales bacterium | reverse complement strand
CGCGCTGATGGGCGCGACGCCGGACGTGATGGCGCACTCCTCCTTTACCGCCATCCTGTTCGGGTTCAACGGCGTCATCCTGATGCTGTTCCTGATCAACGCCGTGTTCCGCGGCGCAGGCGACGCATCGATCGCGATGCGTGTGTTGTGGATCGCCAACGCGATCAACATCTGCCTCGATCCCTGCCTCATCTTCGGGCTCGGACCGTTCCCGCGGCTTGGCGTCACCGGTGCGGCGGTGGCCACCACGACAGGCCGCAGCATCGGCGTGCTGGTCCAGCTCTACTTCCTTTCACGCAGTGACGGACGGATCGTCATCCGTCGTCGGCACCTCCGCGTCGATCCGGCCGTGATGATCGGTATGGTCCGCCTCTCGGGCAGCGCGGTGTTCCAGATGCTGATCGGGACCACGAGCTACATCGGGGTGATGCGGATCATCGCGTCGTTCGGGAGCGTCGCCGTGGCGGCGTGCACGATCGTGATCAGGATCATCATGTTCGTCCTCATGCCATCGTGGGGACTGTCGAACGCCGCGGCCACGCTGGTCGGCCAGAACCTGGGCGCGGCAAAACCGGACCGGGCCGAGCAGTCGGTGTGGCGCGCCTGCCTGTACAACTCTGGCGTGCTCGGTGCGCTCGGGATTGTCTTTGTCCTGTTCGCGGATGTCGTGGTCGGATGGTTCACCCAGGACCCGGCGGTCAAGCCGCTCGCGACCAACGGACTGCGGATTGTCAGCGCCGGTTTTCCGTTCTATGCGGCAGGCTACGTCCTGACGGCCGCGTTCAACGGCGCCGGCGATACGGTCACGCCGACGCTGATCAACCTCGGCTGCTTCTGGGCCTTCGAAATGCCGCTCGCTTATGCGCTGGCAGTAACGCTCGGCTACGGGCCACCCGGCGTGTTCTGGTCTCTCGCTGTGTCGTTCTCGCTGATGTCACTGGTCGCGGCCTGGTTGTTCCGGCAGGGCCGTTGGAAGCTGAAACGCGTATAATCCGCGCCGATATGAAACCCATTCGCCTGCTGCTCGCCGCCGCGGTTGCCGCGCTCCTGACGATTTCGACGAGCGCGAGCTCGGTGCCGATTCGCGCCCGCAAAGGCATCGTCGCCTCGCAAAACGAAATCGCGTCGCACGTCGGCGCCGACGTCATCGCCGCGGGTGGCACGGCGGTGGACGCGGCGGTTGCGACGGCCTTCGCGCTCGCCGTCACTCATCCGACCGCCGGCAACATCGGCGGCGGCGGTTTCATGGTCTACCGATCTGCTGGCGGCGAGGCGGTGACCTACGATTTTCGCGAAAAGGCGCCGGCCAAATCGACGCCGACGATGTGGCTGAAGGACGGTGAGTACAGCAACGAACTGCACCACAACAGTCTGCTCGCGGTGGGTGTGCCAGGGACCGTCGCCGGCCTGCACCTCGCCTGGAAGGAACAGGGCAAGCTGCCGTGGAAGCGGCTGGTCGATCCGGCGGTAGCCCTGGCGCGCGACGGCTTCACGGTCAGCGAAGGCCTCGCGCGTTCGCTGAAGAGTGTGCAGCGCACGATGCAGAAGTATCCAGCGTCGGTTGCGGCGTTCACGAAGAATGGGACGCTTTACGAAGCCGGTGAAACGCTCAAGCAACCCGACCTGGCGCGAACGCTTGATAGGATCGCCACCCAGGGTCCCGCGGGCTTTTACGAGGGTGAGACGGCGGCGCTGATTGAGAAGGAGATGCAGGCCCACGGCGGCATCATCAGCCGGGAGGATCTCAAGAACTACACGGCGGTGCGGCGCGCGCCGATCAAAGGCACCTACCGCGGCTACGAAGTGCTCTCGATGGCGCCGCCTTCTTCCGGCGGAGTCGGCATCGTCGAGATGCTGAACATACTCGAAGGCTACGACCTCAAGGCGAAGGGGTTTGGTTCGGCCGCGACGATTCACGTGATGGCCGAATCGATGAAGCGGACTTACGCCGATCGCGCTCACTTCCTTGGCGATCCCGACTACAACAAGACAATGCCGATCGATCGCCTTACGTCCAAGGACTATTCGTCTGAGGTGCGCAAGACGATCAGCGCTGACCATGCCAGCAAAGCGTCACCGACCACGTTCGAGTGGCCGCACGAAAGCGACGAGACGACGCAGATTTCAGTCGTGGATGCGGACCGCAATGCCGTCTCGATGACCTACACGCTCGAGCAGGGATACGGCGTGAAGATGGTGGTACCCGGCGCAGGGTTTCTGCTCAACAACGAGATGGGCGACTTCAACGATGCGCCGGAAATGACCAATGACCGTGGCTCGATCGGGACGAAGCCGAACCTGGCCGAGGGCGGCAAACGCATGCTCTCGAGCATGTCGCCGACCATCCTGGCGAAAGACGGCAAGCTGTTCATGGTGACCGGCAGTCCGGGCGGCCGCACCATCATCAACACGGTGCTCGAAACCATCGTTGACGTCGTGGACTTCGGCATGAACGCGCAGGAAGCGGTCGATGCTGCGCGCTTCCATCATCAGTGGTTGCCGGACGTGATCAACTACGAGCGCTTCGGCTTTTCGCCGGATACGATCAAGGAACTCGTGCGCCTGGGACACACACTGCGAGAAGGCGGCGGCCAGGGCGTCGCGCAGGTGATTGTGTTCGACGCGAAAGAAGGAGTGCTCGAGGGGGCGACGGACCGGAGGGCGTCTGACGGCGCGGCCGTTGGAGTTCCGGGCCAGGCCGCAGCGCATGCTGCGACCGCGGGACAGCGATAGCACGCGCTATCGTTTTGAGGCCGGCGCGACAGTCGCGAATGCCGCCCTAGTGAACCTGCGGCGCCTGCGGGAATCGGACGTCAGCGCGCCGCACGCGCCAATCATCTTCCAGAATCGAGAAGAGCGCCTGGTCGAGGTAGCGGCCTTTGCAGAAAAACGACTGGCGCAGCACGCATTCCTGAACCGCGCCGGTCTTGAGTAACGCGCCATTGCCGCGACCGTTCAACACCGCCGCGCGAGCCTCCAACCGGTGCACGCCAACCGTGTCAAACGCGAACTCGAGTACCAGATCGGCACTCTCCTGAAACACGCCGGAGCCCCAGAACGGCGAGCCAATCGCGAAGCCCCATTCGGCCGTTTCGAACCCAGGCTCGGTCTGGCGCAGCTGGAAGATGCCAATCGCCGCGTCGTAGCCCTGAAGCGTGACCGCATAGCAGGCGTAGCCGCCGGCGGCGCGCTGACGCTGCGTCCAGGCGATGAAACGCTCGAAGCCGTCGAGCGTGGTCGGTGGCGGCGAGATGAAACGTGACACCTCTTCGGTGGTGAGCAGCGCAAAGAGCGACGCCGCGTCAGAAGAGCGCAGCTCGCGCAGCATCACGCGCTGACCGGTCAACACCGGCAGGCCATCGCGCCAGTCGGTGCTGGACTGCCCAGCCGACGGTCGCGGCGTGTTCACCTGAATGTTCGTGTAGAGATCCAACTCTGCACGATACGGCATCTTCTCCATCAGAAGCCACCCTTCAGCGTCGTCGAAAGCTTCGTCGTCGTCTTCGGCAATACAGTCGAAGTCGTCGTCACCGTCGTCGTTGTCGTGGTCGTCGTCGATCCCGTGGTCGTTGGCGCGGTCGTGGTCGTCGTCGTCGTGGAAGAAACGGTCGTTGTGGTTGGTTCGGCAGTCGCAGACTGAAGGGTCGTGACCGTCGGCGACGTCACGACTGTCAGCAGCGATGATGGCGCGGAAACCGTCGTGGCCACAGTAGTGGCAACCGCGGTTACCGCCGGCGCGATGTCGGCGAGGGCTGGCGGCGCGACCTCGAGCAACTGGAGCAGCGTCTTGTCCGAAAGACTGTCGAACGCCTGGCTGCCACTCAGCTGTGTCTGCGAGCCGTTGGCGGAAACCCAAACTGTGGCCAGCGAGTTCGCCGTACCCCAGACGATGTTGTCGCCGTCGGCTGCAACGCCCCACACGACACTCTGTCCGTCGGCCGACGTGCCCCACACGATGTTGTCGGCGGCGGCCGCCGTACCCCACACGATGTTGTCGTTGTCGCTCGCGGTGCCCCAGACGATGTTGTCGCCATCGACGGCGGTACCCCACACGATGTTGTCCGCATCGGCGGCGGTGCCCCACACGATATTGTCATCGCTGGCGGTTCCCCAGACGATGTTGTCCGCAGCAGCGGCGGTGCCCCACACGATGTTGTCCGCGGCGGCGGCCGTGCCCCAGACGATGTTGTCGCCTTCGCTGGCGGTGCCCCACACGATGTTGTCGGCGTCGGCCGTGCCCCAGACGATGTTGTCGCAGTCGGCGCCGCCGCAGTCGGTGCCCCAAACGATGTTGTCGTCACCGGACGCGGTGCCCCAGACGATGTTGTCGCCGTCGGCCGCCGTGCCCCAGACGATGTTGTCGCCGTCGGCCGCCGTACCCCACACGATGTTGTCGCCCGCGTCGGTCTGAGCAACGCCCCAGGTAGTGCCGGTCGAGAACGCATTCGCTGTGAGCTTCAGCGAGCCGTTCGACAGCATGTGGTTACCCCAGATGATGTGCTTGCTCCACATCGGCTGGGACGGAACCTTGTCGGTCGGCTGCGCCGTCGCATAAAAGCGCGCAAGGCGGATGGCGCCGACGACGTTGAGGAAACCCGCGCCTTGCGTAAGCGCGTCGTAGTTCGGATACTGCTGCGCGGTGTACTGCAGAATGGCCTTCACCGCGTTCGGCGTCAGGTTCGGATTCGCCTGGAGCATCAGCGCGACCGTGCCGCTGACGACCGGCGCCGCCATGCTG
>DASXGC010000289.1:0-5809 GCA_036489235.1 Vicinamibacterales bacterium | reverse complement strand
CGCCGCCGCGGATCCTCCGAGCGCAGCGCCTCGCGCAGCACGCCGACGACCGCATCCGAACGCGTCGTGCCGAGTGCCCGGATCGCCGTCTGTCCACGTTCGCCGTCTTCGAGGGCCAGCGCCGCCAATACCGGGACCGCGGCCTCGCCGCCGATGGAGGCGGCGGCGTTGATGGCGGCGACACCGACGTGGACGGCCGCATCGGTCCGCGCGTGCCTGGCGAGTGGCGGCAACGCCGTCGCGTCGCCTTGCCGTCCAAGCCCGATCGCGGCGAAGTAGCGGACCCACGGCTCCGGATCGTCGAGTGCACGCATCAAGAGGTCGCGCTCGGTTGCGCCTCGCATGGAGCCCAGGGCGTGGGCGGCAGCGGCGCGCACGCGCGGGACCGGGTCGCTGAGCGCAGCTGTCAGTGTGTCCAGGGCTCGCGGGTCGTCGAAGTAGGGAAGCAGTTCGAGCGCGGCAGAGCGGACCGAATCGTCAGTGTCGTGGCAACGCGCGAACACGGCGTCCACGCAGTCGGGATAACCAAAGTAGCCGGCAATGCGGACAGCAGACTCCCGCACCAGCGGGCTGGGGTCGTCGATCAGCCCGCTGACGCGCGTGCTCATCGAGGGATCGCCGATCGAGTTCAGCGCGCCGATCGCAGCCTGGCGGACGGCGGCGTCGTGGTCGCCGAGGCGGCTGAGCAGCGCCTCGAAGGGTGATCGGTCGCCGATGCGCGCGAGCGCGCCTGCAACCGAAGCCCACAGCGGGCGCTCGTCTTCGTCGAGCAGCAGGGCGGTCAGCGCCGGGGTGGCACGCGCGTCTCCCATGCGGCCCAATGCCACAACCGCTGCGCGTTTTACATCGACATCCTCCGACGTCAGCTGGCCGATGAGCAGGGTCACCGCCGGACCCCCGAAGCGGACCAGCGCTTCAACGACCTCGTGCCTAGCCCCGGCGCTCCCGAGTTGCCGGGCCAGAGGGGCGGGAACAGCGTCACGCCGAATCCAGCTGAGAACGGTCACCAGATGTTTGAGGGATTCGCCGGAGTCACGCGATAGTTCGAGCAAGATCCGGTCCGTGGCCGACTCCGAGATCGACTCGTTCACGCCGTCCTCGATCACCGCCGCCCCGTCGAAGAGGGTCTTGTAGCGTTCGTGAATCTGCGCCAGCGCACCCACGATCGACGCGACCGGCACCGCGGCGTTGTCCAGAGCCTTCACCAGGGGATCGACTGCGTCCTCGTCGCCGATCTGTCCAAGCGCGTCCGCCGCGGCTCCCGACAACATCTCGTCGCTCAGCAGAGCGGCGAAACGCGGCGCGACGATCGGATCGTTGATACGGACGAGCGCTTCGATCGCCGGGAAGGCGAGAAAAAAGTCGCCAGAAGTGGCGATGTCGCACAACCGGTTCATTCCATCGGGGTGCGCATGGTGGCCGATGGCCTCGATGGCGTGAAAGCGAACGTTGACGTCGGGGTCGTCGAGCGCGTCAATCAACGGCTGGATCGCGCGGTCGCGCGGCTGCGAGCCCAGCGCCAGCGCTGCCTGAATGCGAACGTCCGCGTCCGCGTGTTTGATCAGGCCGGCGAGCGCCTCGGTGACGTCGACGCCTGTCGTGGACAGCAGCTGCAGGGCGCTGCTCAGCAGGCTGAAGTTGCGATGACCGTCCCGCAATGCGGTGACCACGGCGTCGACGAGATGTGCGTGCCGTTGGGTCGCCAGTGCGCGCACCGCGGTGCGCCGCACCTGCCAGTCTTCGTCGGACAACGCCGTTTCGATCGGCCCCAGCCCATCGGGGGTGTCGAGTTCGGCGAGCTTGCGCACCGCCGCCACGCGATCGGCGGCGGACCCGTCGCGGAGCAGCCTGGACAGTTGCCGCTCCCGATCGAGGCGGGACGTGACGTCCTCGACGGTCACAATCAAGCCTTCGGTACCCTCGTCGCCGCGCAGCGGCCCGATCACTACGCGCTGCTGCATGCGATCGAACTCGGCCGAGGGCTCGAGCGGTGGGCAGGGGATCAAGTACTTGTGAAAGGCCGGAGCCAGCACCTCAACCGCGCCAGAGACGAGCGGCTCGCGGAGTCGTTCCGCGGACACGCGGCTCGTCAAGTCGGGCACCAGGGCCTCGAGGCGCTGGCCGCGCGCTTGCGCCGGCGAGATACCGGTCATCTGCGCCAGCGACTCGTCCCAGCTTTTGACGACGAGATCGGTGTCGGTGGTGAAGACGCCAACGCGCGGCTCGCGCGCCGGCTCCGGAGACTGCGTCATGCGCCGTTCGATCCGTTCCGGCGGCCTTTTCGGCCGTTGCTCGACTGGCTGCCGTTTCGCAGCGCTTCGCGCAATGCTTCGGCGTAGGTCACCAGGTCGTTGGTGTTGCCGACCGTCTCCTTCACGCCCTGGCTATTGCGATCGGTCACGACGCGAATCGTTTTCAGCTGACCAAGAAGACGAGCCGCACCGCTGCTGTGGTCTTTGTTGGCCGTCGAGAGCAGGCGCATCTGCTTCGTGATGTTGGCCGCCGCGCCCGTGATGTCCTTCATCGCTCGGGTCTGTTCGCTCATCGCGCGCGCTCCCTGTTCGGATTGCTTCCGCATGCTGTCAACGGCGGTGGTCACCTGCGCGGCGGCGGCTGCCTGTTCGGCCACGCCGCGACTGACTGATGCAATCATCTTGGTGAGGCCGGCGGCGGCTTTGACGATCTGCTCCGATGCCGTAGCCTGTTCGGCCAGCGCACGCGTGCTGGACACGGCGCCGCGCCGCATCGCCTCGGTGGCGCTGACGATTTCGGCGGCCGACCGAGCCTGCTCGGACGCGGACTTGCGGACCTGAGCGGCGAGGCGGCTGCCGTTTTGCGACGCTTTGAGGACATCGCGAGCGGCCGTCGCCTGCTGGCCGACCGCTTTGCTCACTTCCTGAGCGATTTTCCTCATCTGCGTCGTCGCCTGCGCGATGTTGTTCGCGGCGGTAGCTTGTTCAGCGGTCGAGCCTGCGACGAGGCGCGCCTGTTCGTTGGTGGTGCCCATCGCGGCCGTGACGCTTCTTGCCGCGCCCAGCTGCTCCTCGGTCGCCCGCGATACCTGGGCCACGACGCCGGTGATTTCGCCGAGGCCGGTCAGGATCTTTCTCAGCCCGGTGGCGCCGACTTCAGCCAGCGAATTGCTTTCGTCGGCGATTCGCAAGCCGTCGGTCGTGGCCGAGATCGCCTCTTGCGCCACCGACTGCAATCCCTTGATGATGCTGGCGATGTCCGAGGTCGCTTTCGCCGAACGATCGGCCAGGTTACGAATCTCTTCAGCGACGACCGCGAAGCCGCGGCCGGCGTCACCGGCCCGCGCCGCTTCGATCGACGCATTCAGCGACAACAGGTTGGTCCGCTCCGCAATCAGGTTGATGGTGTCGACGATGCTTCCGATTTCGTCGGTGCGTTTGCCCATTTCGCGCATGACCGACGAGGATTGCACCATCGAATCGCGCAGTCGCCCGATGCCCTGGATCGATCGCTGGATCGTGGCGCCGCCGTCCTCGGCATCGCGCGACACCCGCCGGTTCACTTCGTCGCCTTGTTTGGCCAACGCCGCGACCGATTGAATCGAGCGATCGAGCTGGTTGGCGCTGGCCGCTGCATTTGCTGCGACCTCGCTGATCGACTTGCCGCTGGCGGCGACCGACTGGACGGTTCGCGCCATCTGTTCGATCGCAGTGGAATTCTGTTCGACGGCGGTCGCCAGGCTGTTGCTCATGGCGCCAACCTCCTCAATCGAGGCAGCCATTTCGTTGATCGACGATGCCGTCTCCTCGGTGGTCGCCGCCAGATCGGCCGCATTGCCTGCGACACCCTCGATCGAGCGTGCCATCTCTTCGATCGCCGCCGCGGTCTCGTTGATCGACGAGGTCAGTTCGTCAGTGTCGCGGCTGACGTTCTTCGTGCTGCTCGCCATCTCGGTGATCGAGGCGGCCACTTCCTGAGCCGACGTCGACATCTCGTCGGCCGTTCCGGCCATGCTGCGGATCGACACCGTTGCCTGCTGGGCGCTCGCGGCCGTATCGCCCACCAGGCTGGACAGGCTGGTCGCGTTGGTCGTCACCTGCTCGATGGAGGCGGCCATCTCGTTCATCGAGGAAACCAGTTCCTCCGTCGACGCGCTCACGGATTCGGCCTGGCTGCTGGTCTCGCCGAGCGAGGTCGACATTCCGCTGAGTTCGGCGACCGCTTCGTCGAGACTGCGCCCTTGCGACTGGGCGCTGTCTGCAACTTCGTCGGCGACGCGGGCGATCAGGCTCGCCGATTGAGAAATCTGGTCCGCGCGTGTTTGAACAATGGCCGCGTCGAATGCCGGTGCCGCGTGACCGTGTCCGTTCGAACCGTTGGTCCGACGCGTGGTTGGTGAAGCCATATCAGTCCGTCTCCAGAATCAGGCCGCGATGAGCGGCTCGGCAAAGTTCATGAGTTGGTCGAGCTGCAGCACGAGAATCAGGCGGTCGTTGAACGAGGCGATGCCTTGAATGTAGCGGCCACTGAGACCGCTCACGGATTCCTGCGGGGGCTGAATCGCCGATTCGGGCAGGCGCACGAATTCGCGGCTTTCGTCCACGATCAGACCGACCTGTCGTGCGGCCGCCTGGACGACGATCAGGCGGGTCCGCAGATCGTACGGCACGCGTTCGAACCCGAAACGGCAGCGCAGGTTGACTGCGGGCACCACCTGGCCGCGCGAAAACACCACGCCGTCGACGAACGGCGCCGCGTTCGGCACGCGGGTGACCTGTTCGACCATTTCGACATGCTGGACGTCGGCACTGCGCAGCGCATACGAAGTGCCCGCAACGGAAAACACGATGTAGTTGTCGGTGCTGTCAGTCATGAGCCTCAGGCGCGAATCCGTCCCCAGGTTGACGAGTCGGCGAGGACCCTGGCCGATCGCTGACGTGTCAGCCGCGCCAACGCGGTCGGATCCAGGATCAGGACGACGCGGCCGTCACCGAGGTCGGTGGCGCCGGAAATGCCGTCCACACGCACCAGCGGATCGGCAATCGCGCGGACAACGATTTCCCGCTGCCCGACGATCCGGTCGACCGCGAAACCGACGGCGCCGGCGCCGCTGCCGATGACGAAGACGTGGAAACGCGCCGCCGACGGCGTGTCAATCCCGAACACGCGCGCCAGACGCACGATCGATAGCGAGGCATCGCGGTAGGGGATGATTTCGTTGCCCTCAATCTGGCGAACGTCGCTCGCGTTGACCTCGATGACCTCGCGGACCATGCTCTGCGGCACGGCAAACGATTCGACGCCAACCCGGCCGATCAGCGCGTCGGCGATCGCCAGCGTCAACGGCAGCTGGATCGTGAAGCGAGTCCCGAGGCCGGCCTCACTGTCGAGAGCGATGGTGCCCGACAGTCGCTCGACGGTTTCCTTCACGACGGCCATGCCGACGCCTCGTCCGCTGGCGCGGTCGGCTTCGTCTTTGGTCGAGAATCCCGGCGCGCACAGCAGCGCCAGCACCGCATTGGAATCGAGCTGGCCGGCTGGAACCGGCAGGCCTGCCTGACGCGCGCGCGCGATCACGTCCCCCGCATCCACGCCGCGGCCATCGTCAGCGATTTCGATGGTGACGAGTTCGCCGGCTGCGGACGCGCTGAGCGTGATGGTGCCCTCCGGTCGCTTGCCGTGTGCGATTCGTTCTTCCGGCGGTTCGATGCCGTGACTGACCGCGTTGCGGACCAGGTGAAGAACCGGATCCATCATCCGTTCGATGAGATATTTGTCGATTTCGGTGGCTTGCCCCTGCAGCAGCAGAGTGACGCGCTTGCCGGCTTCGCGGGCG
>DASXGC010000223.1:0-18097 GCA_036489235.1 Vicinamibacterales bacterium | reverse complement strand
GCACGGCCGCGATCTACCGTGGCGAAAAACCGACGACCCGTATCACATCCTCGTGTCAGAAATCATGCTGCAGCAGACGCAAGTCGACCGCGTGCTGCCGAAATATGCGGAGTGGCTGGACAAGTATCCGTCGATGGAAGTACTGGCCGGAGCGTCCGAGCAGGATGTCGCGGACACCTGGTATCCCCTCGGCTACAACATCCGGCCGAAACGACTCCAGTCGATCGCGCGCGAGTCGGTCTCGAAGTACGGCGGCCGCCTGCCTGCAGACGAGGCCACGCTGCTGTCGTTCAAGGGCATCGGCGCCTACACCGCCGGCGCGATCCGCAGCTTCGCATTCCGCGAGCCGGCAGCGATTCTCGACACCAACGTCGCGCGCGTGCTGTTCCGGGTCTTCGTGGCGAAGGGCGATCCGAAGAGCCACGCGATGAAGCGCCATCTGTGGGCAGTGTCGGAGGCGTTGATCCCGGTCCGGGATGGCTTCGACTTCAATCAGGCGCAAATGGACTTCGGCGCCATGGTCTGCACCGCGAGAAACCCGAAGTGCCTGGTGTGCCCGCTGGCCAAGCACTGCCGGGCCTACCCCTTCACGCCCGCTCAATGACCACAATCGTCGTCACCGCCGCCGTGATCGAGCGCGACGGACACTTTCTTGTGACGCGGCGTCCCCAGGGCGTCCACCTCGAAGGCCTCTGGGAATTCCCCGGCGGCAAATGCGAAGCTGGCGAGTCGCTCGCCGCGTGTCTCGAGCGCGAACTGCGTGAGGAGCTCGCGGTCGCGGCGAAGGTCGGCGATGAGATCCTGACGACCGCGCACGAGTATTCAGATCGCCGGGTCGAACTGCACTTTCTCGCGTGCGAACTGCTGGGAGTGCCCAGTCCGCAGATGCATCAGGAGATGCGCTGGGTATCCCGCGCGGAGCTCATGACGCTGAAGTTCCCTCCGGCCGACGCCGAATTGATTCGGCTGCTCTCTATGGCTTGAAGCGGCGAGCCGGACCGCTCCTAGGTTTCGATGCCCGCCCGCGTGGATTGGACAAACGGCAGCCTGGTCACCACCGCGCCGGCGCCGTCGATCGTCACGGCCGTTCCGGCCTCGAGAAAATCGCGGTGCACATAGCCTAGTGCGATCGGTGTGTTCAATGCCGGCGACATCGCGCTGCTCGTCACGTTGCCGATCTCGCGATCGCCGCTCGCGATCGCGGCGCCGGGCTGCGGCACTTTATCGCCGCTGACGGTGAGGCCCACGAGCTTGCGGGCGACCCGCCCGTGACCGCGATGCAGTACCCGAATCACGACTTCTTGTCCGACGTAGCAGCCCTTGGTGAAGCTGATGGCGCGCGATTCGATCGCCGCCTCCAGCGGCAGCGTGTCCTCGTCCATGTCGCGGTGGAACAAGGGAACGCCCGCCTCGATGCGCAGCACGTCGGCAGTCAGCTCGTCGAGCGCGAACGCGCCCGCGGACGTCAACTCGCTGTTCAACGCGTCCGCCTGCGCACGTTCGACAAAGAGGTCGTAGCCGGGCTCCCCCGTGTCGGTCACGCGCGTGACGATCGTCGGCGCCCCGCGCCATGACGAGCGCAGGTTTCCGTGATCCGGCAGCGACTCGAGCGATTCGAGCGCGATGCCGGCGACTGACGCCACCACCTGCGCCGAGTCCGGGCCGACCACCGCGATTTGCCCGAAGCTGTCGGTCACGTCTCCTAGCTGAACATCCTCCGAGAAAATGAACTGATCGAGTTTCGCGAGCACCGTGTCTTTGACGTCGGCCGCCATTCTCAACAACAACACGTCGCCCAGCTCGTAGACGTGGAGGTCGGCAATCATTCGGCCCTGCGCGGTCAGATAGGCAGCGTAGCAACCGTGCCCCGCCGTCAGCGCCACGATGTCATTGGTCAGCAGGCCCTGGAGATACGACGCGCGGTCGGCGCCCGACACCACGATCCGCCCCATATTCGAACGGTCGATGGTCGCGGCACGATGCCGGGCCGCGTCGTATCCAGCCGCCGAAACCGCCTTAATCAAGGTGTTATGCTGGGTCATGCGCTTTCTTTATTCTATCCGCGCGGCGTGTGCTGCGGCGGCCCTGGCCGTGCCGATGGCGGCTTCGGCTCAGCAGCTTCCGCCACCACCAACGCTCACGGAGGCCGGCGCTACCAACTTCTCGATCTTCGTGCGCGGCGTGCCGATTGGCAACGAGCAGATCGCGGTGGTTCGCAACGCCGGCGGATGGATGATCGTCAGCAGCGGCCGCCTCGGTGCGCCGCTCGACACCATCGCGCGGCGAATGGAGGTCCGCTACACCGCCGACTGGAAGGCGTTCGAGTTCACGCTGGACGGCGCCGTGCGCGGACAGGCGCAACAGGTCCACACCAGAGTCGACGGCACGGTCGCGAAGAGTGAAGTCGTCCTCAACGGCCAGACGACGGAGAAGACGGACACCATCCCTGCCGACGCACTTCTGGTCCTGCCGGGGAGCTTCTTCGGACCGTACGAGGCGCTTGCGAATCGCCTGAAGACCGCACCGGCCGGAACGGACGTTCCGATCTACCTGGTGCCGCAGGCGGCCGTGACCCTGCACGTTGGTGACTCGAACAAGGAACGAATTCAAACGACCGGCCGCATCGTCAATGCGGTGCGGACACAATTTGCACTGAAGCTGCCGGGCGCCCAGATCGACGGTGATATCTGGGTGGACGAGGCGAACCGGATGATTCGTTTCAGCATCCCGGCGCAAGGCCTCGACGTCGTGCGCGAGGACATCGGCGCCGTGTCGTCGCGCAGCATCACGATCTCGCGCCCGAACGACGAAACCGTAAAGATTCCGAGCAACGGCTTCTCATTGATCGGTACCCTGTCGCGGCCGGCGACGTCCACTGAATCGCGGCTGCCGGCTGTGGTGCTCGTCGGCGCGAGCGGATCCGCGGACCGTGACGGTCTCGCGTCGGGCATTCCGATCCTCGGACAAATCGCCGGCGCTCTCGCTGACGCCGGCTACATCGTGCTGCGCTATGACAAGCGCGGCACCGGCCAGAGTGGCGGTCGCGCCGAGTCGGCGGCGCTGGTCGACTACGCCGACGATGTTCGCGCTGCCGTGAAGATGATGGCGGAGCGGAAGGATGTGGATCCGAAGCGCATCGCCGTCGTCGGTTACGGCGAAGGCGGATTAGCCGCACTGATCGCGGCCGACAAAGACAAGCGGATCGTCAGCGTGAGCCTGCTGGCCACACCCGGCATGCCAGGCGCCGACGTCGTGCTCGCCCAGCAAGAGCACGTGCTCAACGGGATGACGCTGACTGCCGAAGAGCGACAGGCCAAGGTTGACGACCAGAAGCGGATTCATGAGGCGGTGATGACCGGCAAGGGCCTCGACAAGCTGCCGCCGGAGATCCGCCGTTCGGTGGACACGATCGAATTTCAGAGTTTGCTCGCGAGCGACCCCGTCAAGCTCGTGTCCAACACCCGTCAGCCGCTGCTGATTGTTCAGGGCGAGCTCGATACTCAGATCGACCCGCAGAATGCCGACCGTCTCGATGCCGCGGCGCGCAAGCGTAAGAACGGCACCCAGGAAATAGTGAAGGTTCCAGGCGTCAACCACCTGCTGGTGCCCGCAACCTCGGGGGAAGTCGTCGAGTACGCATCGCTGAAGGACAAGCACGTCAGCGCCGCGGTCACGCAGGCGATCGTCACGTGGCTGAACCAGACGCTCTCGCCCGCGCGGTAGAAATCGCGCGCGCCTACGCGGCCTCGCGCGCCACTCGCCCGGTCCGACCGGCGGCGACGCTTCAGGAGCTGCGCGCGTCTCTCGGTGTCGCGCTGCCCGATGATCCGGTCGATGCCGCTCAGGTGATCGAGGCGCTCGCCCGAGCCGCGGAACCGGGGCTGGTCACGACCACCGGGCCGAGATACTTCGGGTTCGTCACCGGCGGCGCGCTGCCGGCAACGGTGGCCGCCGATTGGTTGACAACAGCATGGGATCAACCGGCGGCGCTGTTCGTGATGTCGCCGGCGGCGGCCGTGGTCGAAGAAGTCGCGGCCGGATGGCTGCTCGATCTCCTCGGTCTTCCCGCCAACGCCAGCGTCGGGTTCGTCACCGGCTGCCACATGGCCAATTTCACCGCCCTGGCAGCGGCGCGCCACGAGCTGCTGCGCCGTGCAGGCTGGGACGTCGAGGCAGACGGCCTCCAGGACGCTCCGCGAGTGCGCGTCATCGTCGGTGACGAGGTGCACGTATCGGTCCTCGGCGCACTGCGGCTGCTCGGGTTCGGATCGAATCAGGTCATCCGCGTGGCGGCCGACGATCAGGGCCGGATGCGTCCCGACTCGCTCGACGCGGCGCTCCAGCGGAGACCTGACTCGGCGGCCGATGTCGCCACCATCGTCTGCGCGCAGGCCGGCAACGTGAACACCGGTGCGTTCGATCCGCTGGATCAGATTGCCGACAGTGTCAGCCGTCACGGCGCATGGATGCACGTGGACGGCGCGTTCGGACTGTGGGCCGGAGCGAGTCCGGCGCGGCGCGGGCTCGTGAAGGGAATCGAGCGTGCGGACTCGTGCGCCACCGACGCCCACAAGTGGTTGAACGTACCGTATGACTCGGGCCTCGTGTTCGTCGCGCACCCCGCCGCCCATCGCGCAGCGATGAGCATGGGTGCGGCATATCTCGTACGGTCGGCGGACGAGCCGCGTGAACCCATGGACTGGACGCCCGAGTCGTCTCGGCGGGCCCGCGGGTTCGCGGTGTACGCCGCGCTTCAGTCGCTCGGTCGACATGGCGTCGCCGATCTCGTCGAGCGGTGCTGCCGGCTTGCTCGCCGGTTTGCCGAGAGACTGCAGAGCGAGTCGTCCATTCGCGTGCTCAACGATGTCACGCTGAATCAGGTGCTGGTCCGGATCGGGGCCGCCACACCCGATGCCGACGCCGATGCCGCGACCAAACGCGCCCTGAAGATCGTGCAGGACGAGGGCGTCTGCTGGCTTGGCGGAACCCGCTGGCACGGTATGGACGCGATGCGGATTTCAGTTTCCAACTGGTCAACCGCCGACGAGGACGTCGATCGATCGGCCGACGCGATCATTCGCGCCGCCAGACAGATCGCGTGAGTCTCACCCTCGCGTTCGGACGATTTCGCGGCACGAACTGCATCGACCAGCGCGCCTCGGGTTAGAATGACCGGCGATGTGGATTCTCGAAAGCGACGAGACGACATTCCGGCTGCGGAGCGGCGCCATCAAGACGGTGGGACGAGCGACGGGCGCCGATTTCATTCTGGATGCGGCCCTGGTGTCGCGACTCCATTGTCAGCTGACGGCTGACGCCGACGCTCTCGAGGTGCTTGACCTCTCGAGCACCAACGGAACGTTCGTCAACGACAAGCGCATTGAAAAGGCGCGGCTGGCCGCCGGCGACCGTCTTCGAATCGGCCGCGTCGAGCTGACGGTGAATCGGCAGGCGGCCGATCTCGAGACAGTCTGAAAGAGTTTTCTACTGCAGGAACGGATTCGTTCGACGTTCTTCGCCAATCGTCGTGTCCGGACCATGTCCGGGGTGCACGATCGCCGCATCGCCGAACGGCATCAGGACCGTTCGGATCGACTCAATCAACGTGTCGTAGTCGCCTCCGCCCAAATCGGTACGGCCGATGGCGCCCGCGAACAGCGTGTCGCCGACGAAGAGGTGCTGCCCGGCTTCGCCCTTCTTGCCGATGCGCAGGCACACGCCGCCGGGACAATGTCCCGGCGTATGGTATGGCCGTACCTCATAGGTCCCGAACGCGATCACATCGTCGGCCGCGTAGAACCGGTCGATCGGCGGCTGCGGTTCGACTGCGAGACCGAAGCGTGCACCCATTTCGACGGCCTGATCGTAGAGAAACAGGTCGTCGCGATGCAGGTAAATCGGCACGCCGAGCGCGCGCTTGGCCGCTGCCACGCCGGTGACGTGATCGACGTGGGCGTGGGTCAACAGAATGTCACGAATGACGAGGTTATGGCTCTTGGCGAAGGCGAGCAGCGTCGCGACTTCGTCGCCGGGATCGATCAGCACCGCCTCGTTGGTGACCTCGCAACCGACGACAAAACCGTTCTTGTGGAAGGGGCCAACGGCCTGACTCTCAATTATCATGGTCTGCCATGATCTTAGCCGTACTCGACGACCTGATGTTCAGCTCCAAAATCAAGACCGCCGCGAATCAGCTGGGGGTGGACCTGCGTTTCTCGCGCTCTGTTGATGGCGCGCTCGAGACGATGCGAAAGACGCCGACGGAGATGGTGATCTTCGATCTCAACAGCGAACGCATCGGGCCGCTCGCGATCGTCGCGGCGATGAAGCAGGATCCGGCGCTGGCCGCCATTCCCACCGTCGGCTTCGCGTCGCATGTCCACACCGACGTCATCAACGCCGCCCGCGCGGCCGGCGTCGGCGAAGTGCTGGCGCGCTCGGCGTTCGCGCAACAGATCGGCGAGATTCTCACCAGAAAAAGCTGAGCCTGCAGTATTTCGAGATGCAACTCGTCGATGTTCTGCGCGCTCGACGCCGGATCGCGCCCTACGTGCACCGCACGCCGCTGGCGTCGTCAACGTGGCTGTCCGACACGTCGGGCGGAGACGTGGCGCTGAAGCTGGAATCGCTCCAGCATTCACACTCCTTCAAGTTTCGGGGCGCCTTCAATGCCGTGCTCGCCCGGCTCGAACGGCAAGGCTCGGCGTCCCTACGGCTGGTCACAGCGTCCGCCGGCAACCACGGGCGAGCGCTCGCGGAAGCGGCTGAAAAATTCGGCCTGCCGCTGGTCGTCTTTACACCGACCGACGCCCCAGCGACGAAGCTGACGGCAATTCGCCGTCACGGCGCCGACCTGCGAGCCGTCGGCTCGGACTACGACGCCGCGGAGCGGATGGCGAAAGCCCACGCCGCAGAATCGGGCGCGGTATTCATCTCGCCGTACAGCGATCCCGACGTCATCGCCGGTGCGGCGACAGTCGCCCTCGAGATTTTCGAAGACGCCGCCGATACCGCGGTCCTTGTGGTTCCGGTCGGCGGAGGCGGCCTGATCAGCGGCGTCGCGGTGACGGCGAAGGCGATCAATTCCAGCTGCGAGGTTGTCGGCGTCGAGGTCGAAGCGTCGAATCCGTTTCAAACCAGCGTCCGCGCCGGACGGCTGGTCGAAATCGTTCCGGGCGCGACGCTCGCCGACGGTCTCGGCGGCAACCCGGATCCCGACACCATCACCTTCGACTTTATCCAGCGCTTCGTCGATCGGATCGTGACGGTGAGCGAAGACGATCTCTCGGCGGCGGTGGTTAGCCTCGTGGAAAGCGATCACCTGGTGACGGAAGGCGCCGGCGCGGCGGCGACAGCGGCGGTAGCGTCCAGGCGCGTGGACGTCTCCGGCCGCAAGGCGGTGGTGATCGTGTCGGGGGCGAACATCGATCGGCGAAAGCTCGGCGCCTTGCTCCAGGGCTGACCCCAAACGGCTGCTCGGTTTACCAGAGCGCGGCGATGCGCCCCCGCATCAACCAGCCAGCGGCGCCGATCGCGGCGAGGACGAGCAGAACCATCCATACCTTTGACGAGCGGGGCGGACCGTCAACGACGGCAGCGGCGGCCGCCTCGCTGACATCGCTGCGGACATCGAGAATTGCCCCGACGGAACGGAGCTCGGCAGCCAGCGTCGCCGCCGCCTCGTAGCGGAGCGTGGGGCTCTTCGACAGCGCCTTGGCGAGGATCGCGTCCAGCTCCGCAGGGAGTTCCGGGTTCAACGACGAGGGCACCACCGGTGCCGCCTGCGCGATGCGCAGCGCGAGGGCGTCCGGCGTCGTGCCGGTAAACGGCAGCGAGCCGGTCACCATTTCGAATAACACAATCGCGAGCGAGAAGACGTCGGTGCGCTGGTCGAGCGCCTCGCCGAGCACCTGTTCGGGCGACAAATACGCGGCAATCGCCATCGTCGTCCCGCTGCCGCCGGCAACCAGCGTCGCTGCCTGTTCGCGCTCGGCGCCTCCTTTCGTCCACGACGCCAGACCGAAATCGAGCAGCTTGGCGTTGCCTTTGGGAGTGACGAGAATGCTGCCGGGCCTGATGTCGCGGTGGATCACGCCGACGGCGTGTGCCTCGGCCAGCGCGTCGGCGATCTGGACGGCGAGATCGATCGCTCGCCGCGGATTCATCGGCCGGCCGGCGATCGTGGACTTGAGGGTCTCGCCCGGCACGAACTCGAACACCAGAAACAGCGCGCCCTGATCCTCCCCGATTTCGTACAGCGCCGCGATATTCGGATGCGACAACGCTTCAGCGGCGCGCGCGTCTGCAAGAAAGCGCGCGCGTTTCGCGGGGTCGTCGGCAATGGAAGGGGCGACAATCCTGATCGCGACGGTCCGGCCAAGCCGCGTGTCGCGCGCACGCAACAATTCACCGATGCCACCCGAGCCGATCGGTTCGAGAATCTTGTAGAGGCCGAGTGTCTCGAACATTTGCGATGGAATCAGGACTGCGGCTGAACGCCGGCGCGCTGCGCCTTGAGCGTGTCCATCGTGCTCTGCACCAGCTGTTTGGCGTCGTTCAACTGCTCGATCACCAGCGCGATGTCCATCTTGGGCTGGCCCGGGAACCGATCGCTGCGGCAGTAGACGCCGTGCTGTCCGACCAGCGCGAGCGAATCGGTCAGCAGATCGAGGGCGACCGCGAGGCGGCCGCGCGCCGGACCCATCATCGTTTCGTGATGCTCGAGGGTGTCGTGGTGTTTGTCGAATACGGTCATGCTACTTCTGCGGCTTCGAGGGACGGAGTTCGACGCGGCTCGGCAGGCTGCGCGGATTGTGCCGCAGCAGGTTGACGACTACCTCGGCGACCTCGTCCGATGAAATCTTCCAGTCCGCGCCCTTGGTTTCGTCACCGCTCGAAAATCCTGTCGCCACCGATCCGGGCATCACGTAGCTGACCCGGATGTTGTCGTAGCGTACTTCCTGCATCAGCGCTTCGCTGAACGCGTTCAACCCGGCTTTCGACGCACAGTACGCCGCACCCTTCACGAACGGGTTCTTGCCGGCCAGGCTGCTGATGTTGATGATGAAGCCGCCGCCGCGCCGGCGTAAATGCGGCAGCGCGGCCTGGCAGGCGTTGAAGACTCCGGTCAGGTTGGTGTCGATGACTTCCGACCATTGCGCCGGAGTCATCGCGGCGACGTCAGCGAAGATCCCGATGCCGGCGTTGTTGACCAGGATGTCGAGGCCGCCGAATCGCGCCACGGTTCCTTCCAGCGCACGCGTCACATCGTCATAGCGACGAACGTCGGCCTGCAGTGTCTCGACGCCACCGGGCCCGGCGGCCTCGATCAACGACCGGGCGGCCGACAAGTGCGCCTCGCTGCGGCCGGTGACGACGACCTGGACGCCGTCTGCGACCAGCGCGCGTGCGATGGCGAGACCGATGCCGCGCGATCCGCCGGTCACGAGCGCGACTTTTCCTCTGAGCGATTGCATAGCCATTACAATATCGCAGGCGATGCATGACGTGGTCATTATTGGAGCCGGTGAGCTGGGTGGTGCGGTGGCGCACGTCCTGGCGCGGCGGGACTGCGTCCGATCGATCCGGCTCATCGACGAGACCGGACGCGCGGCGGCGGGCAAGGCGCTCGACATCGCGCAGGCCGGACCGATGGAAGGCTTCGCCACACAACTGACCGGATCGGCGGACCTCTCTCGCGCGGCCGGTGCGTCGGTGGTTGTGGTTGCGGATCGGATGGGCGGCGGCGAATGGCAAGGCGACGAGGGATGGTTGCTCTTGAAGCGCCTGTCGGCGTCCGCGGGCGCGGTCGTCGTCTGCGCCGGCGCCTGCCAGCGCGAGCTGATCGATCGGGGCGTCCGCGAGCTGAGCTTCCGGCGAGATCGACTGTTCGGATCCGCGCCTGAAGCGCTGGCCGGCGGAGCGCGCGCCCTGGTGGCGCTTGCCGCTGCCGGATCGCCGCGCGACGTCGCGCTCTCGGTGCTTGGCGTCCCGCCCCATCACACGGTGATTCCCTGGGAAGACGCCACGATGGCCGGGTTTGCGTTGACGCGGACCCTGGATGAGCCCACGCGGCGACGCCTGAGCGCACGCGTGACGGCGCTATGGCCGCCGGGGCCATATGCACTCGCGACTGCAGCGACGATGGTCATCGAAGCGATGGCCGGCCGGTCGCGCCGGATTGCGAGCTGCTTTGTCGCGCCGGAGCAGGCGGCCGCGGCACGCCATCGCACCGCAGCGCTCCCGGTTCGGTTGGGACCGACGGGAATCGTCGATGTGCTGGCGCCGGCGCTCAGCGTCGTCGAGCAGATTGCGCTCGACAACGCGGTGATGTTGTAGCTACGGAAATTGCTGGCTGGAGAGCCGGGCGGGCGAGACTGACTGGGCAATCATTGATCGATTGCCCAGTCACCAATCCTGAGAGGTTACCCAATCGCGCCGTAAGCGGGCTGGTGCAGCGACAGACCGCCGGCGAAATCGGCGAGCTGCTTGCGGAGAATCAGACGGCCTCGGTGCAGGCGCGACTTCAACGTCTGATCTTTGACGTGCAGCATCGCGCTGGCTTCTTCGGTTGACATGCCCTGGATGTCACGCAGCATCACCGGCGCGCGATAGATTGCGGGCAGCGCCAGAATTGCGCGAAACACGCGCTGTCTGAGCTGCGAGCGCAGTACCTGCTCGTCGGCAAGGTCGCTCCAGTCTGCGACGTCCGGCGTCAGCGCGACGGTCGAGCCGTCAGCATCCATCGACACGGCCTGACGATCTTCCTCCTGCGAACGCTGATAACGCGCAGTGCGCAGTCGCGACATCGCTGCGTTGAACGTGATGCGGTAAATCCACGACGACAGCGCAGCGTCACCGCGGAATGCACCCACCTTCCGGTAGACCTTGAAGAGCACGTCCTGCGTGATCTCTTCGGCGTCTTCCTTGTTTCGCAGATAGCGGAAGGCGAGTTGATAAATCTTGGAGCTATAGGCGTCGGCCAGGTCCGCCAACGCGCCCTCGTCGCCTGCCTGCAGGCGCTCGAGAAGAAGCGTGTCCTTGGGGTCCCTCATATATCCTCGTGTGGGATGTAGAACCCCAATCCCCGCGGAAATATTCCAGACGTGAACTACTTTCGATAAGTCCTTTTATCTCAATAACAAGCCGAGAATGATCGCCGGGCAAACGATCCCCAGGGCGAGGATGATTCCGAGCAGGGCGGCAGCCACGGGCCGGCCGAAATTGAGGGTCCAGCGTGCGCCCTGGCGGGTAGGCACGAAAAGGGCGGGATCTTCACGATTATTGTAGAGCTGGCCGTACCGCCAATGGGACGCGATGAACGGTCGAGCTTCAGGTCGGCCGAGGCGCACATGCGCGCGGACGGACACCGCAATGGTCAGGACGATGCCGAGCAATTCGAGATAGGTGTACCCGGACCCGAGCGTGGCGCGGCCGCGCTGCCAGACAAGCGCGAGCGCCACGCCGGCATAGCCCTGGAAAACTACCCAAATCGCCGTCAGCAGCGCCACCGCCTCGGCGGCGGTCGCTGCGGCACGAACGTCCGGCGCGTCTTGATCGTGCGCGCCGTGCGGCCGCGACAGCAGCAGTACGCCGATCGCACCTAGCGTCATGGCCAGTGCCAGTTGAATGAAGACAGACAGCAGCACACGCCAGTAGGTCTTGAATTGCCACCCATCCACGCCCCTCGGTCCGAAGTGGACCGGAAGCAGATCCGGCAGCTGGGGATAGCGGAACAACAGAAAGGCGAGGCTCCACGCAATCGACCCAACGCTGACGACGATCGCGACTTTGGTGAGGACGGTCGGACGTACCAGCCGCGCCTGCGACGTCATTCGAGGGTCGCCCCGAATACCGCCGCAAAATGCGTGGCGACTCGGTCCTCGACCTCGCGTCGATCGACCGGACGTCCGAGCAGCCGCGCCAGTGAGGTCACGCCGCGATCGGCGATTCCGCACGGCACAATCAGATCGAAGTATTCGAGATCGGTGGTGACGTTCAAGGCAAACCCATGACTGGTGATCCAGCGCGCGATGCGGACGCCGATCGCGGCGATTTTCTCACGCCCGACCCAGACGCCGGTCAGGCCCTCGACACGCGCCGCCTCGATGCCGTAGTCGCCGGTCGTCCGCATCAACACATCCTCGAGATCGCGCACGTAGCGATGGACATCGCGGCGATCCGGATCCAGGTCGATGATCGGATAGCCGACGATCTGGCCCGGCCCATGATACGTGATGTCGCCGCCGCGGCCGGTTTCGAGAACCTCTACGCCACGGGCGTCGAGCGCGTCCGGGGTCGCCAGGATGTGCGAACGTCCGCCGTCGCCGCGGACGCCAAGGGTAAGGACGTGTGGATGTTCGACGAGCAGCAGCAGATCGCCAACCCGCCCGGCCCGCCGATCCTCGGCGAGCGCTCGCTGCATCGCGAGCGCCTCTGCGTAGGGAATCAGCCCGAGCCGGCGGACTTCTAGACGACGTTCGGATCCCACTGCTCGAGCGAACGCTTCACCATCGACATGAACTCGTCGGCGACCGCGCCGTCGATGACGCGATGATCGTAGCCGAGGGTCAGGTACGCCATGTGCCGGATGGCGATCGCATCGTCGATGACAACGGCTCGCTTTTCGACGTTGCCGACGCCAAGAATCGCGACCTGCGGCTGGTTGATGATCGGCATGCCGAACAGCGCACCGAACACGCCGGGGTTGGTGATCGTGAAGGTGCCGCCGGACACGTCCTCCGGCTTCAACTGTTTGGCGCGGGCGCGGCCGGCCAGGTCGATGACGGCGCGGCTCAGGCCAACCAGGTTCTTCTCGTCGGCCTTCTTGATCACCGGCACGATCAGACCCCAGTCGAGCGCGACCGCGACGCCGACGTTGATGTCGCTGTGGTAGATCACCGAGTCGCCGTCCACCGAGGCGTTGACGATCGGCACATGGCGCAGCGCGTCCACCACCGCCTTGATGATGAACGACATGTAGGTGAGCTTGGCGCCGGCCTGCTCGAACTCCGCCTTGCGCGCCTTGCGAATGCTGTCGATGCGGGAAAAATTCACCTCGAACACCGAGTGCACGTGCGCTGACGTCTTGCGGCTGAGCACCATGTGCTCGGCGATCCGCTTGCGCATCACCGACATCTTCTCGACCCGATCGCCGACGCCCGGCTTGATCGGCGGCGCCGAATGCGCACCACCGCCGGCCTCACCGGCCTGGCTCTGTAGGGCCCGCGCCACTTGACCGGCTTGGCCATTTGCGCCTTTGTCGATGAAGCCGAGGATGTCCTCCTTCGTGACACGCCCGGCGATGCCGGTGCCGTGGATCTGCGAGATGTCGACCTGATTCTCTTTCGCGATCTTCCGCACCAGCGGCGACGAACGTTCACGAATGGCTTCTTCAGCCGAGGCAGCGTGCGGCCTCTCGACCGGCGCCGGAGCTGGCGCTGGAGCGGGTCGAGTGGGGACTGCCGCTGCCGCTGATGGCGGTGCCGGCACCGCGGACGGCTCGTCTCGATCGTGATAGTGCGGAGGAGGCGCCGACGGCGGCGGCGCAGACGGCTTGGTCGTGGCGTCAGCAGCGGAGCCAATCACCGCGACGATGCTGTTGATCGGGACCGTCTCGCCTTCCTTGACCCGAATCTCGGAGATGACGCCGGCGGCCGGCGAAGGGATTTCCGCATCCACCTTGTCCGTGGAAATCTCGAACAACGGCTCGTCGCGGTCGATCTTGTCGCCGACTTTCTTGATCCAGCGGACGATCGTGCCCTCGGCGATCGACTCGCCCATCTGCGGCATCACGACATCAGTAGCCATGCAATCCTCGACGCTCGCCCGAAGGGTCGCGCTCCGTCATGGTCGAGGCGCGCCGGAAAGGCGCGCCCGGTCATGAATGTATCGCGGCGCCATGCGCCGCGTGTGCCGCCTCGCCGATCGCCTCCGCCATTGTCGGATGCGCGTGAATCGTCCGAATCAGATCCTCGACCGTCGACTCGAGCTGCAGCGCGACCGTCGCTTCGGCTACGAGCTCGGTGGACCGCAGGCCGATCATGTGGACGCCGAGCAGCTCGTCGTATTTCCTGTCCGCCACGATTTTGACGAAACCGTCGGTCTCGCCTGCCATTTTGGCGCGGCCCAACACGCCGAACGGAAACATGCCGACGCGCACGTCGTAGCCGCGGGCCTTCGCCTTCGCCTCGGTCAGGCCGACGCTGCCGATTTCCGGGTCGCAATAGGTGCAGCCGGGCACATGATCGTAGTTGATCGGACGCGTTTCCTGGCCGGCGATCCGTTCGGCGCAGATGATGCCCTCCGCCGACGAGACGTGCGCCAGCTGCGGGTGTCCGGGTCCGCCGAACGTAATGACGTCACCGACGGCCGAAATGCCGGGAACATTGGTGCGAAACAGATCGTCGACCTTGATGTAGCCCTTCTCGAGCTGCAGGCCGACGTCTTCGGCGTTGAGTCCGGTCGTCACCGGTGCCCGACCGGTCGCAACCAGGAGATAGTCGGCTCGCAGGCTCTTGCTGGTGCCATCGGCCAGCGCGACGCTCACGTCAACGCCGTCGCCGCTGACCGTCGCGGCTGAGACCTTCGCGCTGGTGTGGCTGGTGATGCCCTGCTTGCGGAACGATTTCTCGAGTTCTGCGGAGATCGCCTCGTCCTCGATCGGGACCAGCCGGGGCAGCAGCTCGATGATCGTGACGTCGCTTCCGAAACGGCGGAAGATCGATGCGAACTCCACGCCGACCGCGCCGCTTCCCATGATGACGATCGATTTGGGAACCTCGCGCAACCCGATCGCCTCGTCGCTGGTGATGATGCGCCGATGATCGATGGTGATGCCCGGCACGCTGCGCGGCGACGAGCCGGTGGCGACAATGATTTCCTTATTCGCCCGGAGCGTCTGTTTCTCGCCTTCGAACACGTCGACGCCGCCATTGCCGGTGAGACGCGCCGTGCCCTTGATCCAGTCGATCTTGTTCTTCTTGAACAGGAACTCGACACCCTTGGTCAGACCGGACACGATGCGATCCTTCCGCGTCTGAACCTGGACCATGTCGATGCCGACACTCAGTGCGGACGGAGACGCGGCCGGGTCTGAGCCGATCGAAGGGCCAATGGTGAGTCCCCACTCCTTGGCGTGCTGCATGACTTTCAGCGCGTGGGCGTGTTCGAGCAGCGCCTTGGTCGGGATGCAGCCCCACAGCAGGCAGGTGCCGCCGAGCGCCTTCTGCTTTTCGACGACGGCGGTCTTCAGGCCGAGCTGCGCGGCGCGGATTGCCGCGACGTAGCCGCCCGTACCGGCCCCGATTACGATGACGTCATATTCGTTCGGCACGTGTAGGGTCTCGCTTTATCGCTTCAACGAGGAGAGCGGCACGAAGGTCGTTTTCGCGCCCTGGGGTGGGGCCTCTACGTCCCGCGGCGCCTGCTCGGGGTCGAGCCGGTGCACACGGGCGCGCAGCTGCCCGTGTTCGTAACGCAGCTCCCAGTAGGATTCGGTTAGCCGGTCGAGCCGTTTAGCCAGACGTCGCGCCTTGACGAACGCGGCGCCCGCCAGGAGGACAGCTGCGCCGGTCAGCAGCCAGTGAAAGGTCAACGAACTTTGTACCTTATCGAACGGCTTGCAACAGTGTCAACCGCCTGACACAATACCCGCGTTCCCGCGCTCCACGACTATGAGCACCAAGCCGAAGACCGTTCTCATCGTCGACGACGATGAGGGGATGCGGGACACGCTGACCGCGATCCTCAAGCGGGACTACCGCGTCCTGCGGGTATCGAGCGGCGAGGCGGCCCTGCCAATCCTCAATCGTGAGGATATCGACCTCATGCTCCTGGATGTCAGGCTGCCTGGCATCAGCGGCTTCGAGGTCCTGCGCATCGTCAAGGAGAACTACAGCCTGATCGAAGCGGTCATGATTTCGGCCATCACCGAAATCGAGACCGCGGTCCAGGCGATGAAACACGGCGCGTACCACTACATCACCAAGGACTTCGACTACGACCAGCTGCGGTCGCTGGTACGCAATGCCAGCGAGCGCCAGGATCTGAATCGCCAGGTCCTGACCCTGTCGGCGCAGGTCGCGGACCAGAACGACCGCGAGTTCGTGGTTGGTGGCAGCAAGATCACCCGCGACATCATCGACCTGGTGCAGAAGATCGCCAAGTTGCCGGCCACCGTGCTGATTCTTGGCGAGAGCGGCACCGGCAAGGAGTTGCTGGCGCGGCTGATTCATCGCGAGGCCGGCGACCCGGACGCGCCATTCATCGCGGTCAACCTCGCGGCGATTCCGGCGGACCTCGCCGAGAGCGTGCTGTTCGGCCACGAGCGCGGCGCGTTCACCGGCGCGGTCCGCCAGCAACTCGGCAAGTTCGAGCTGGCGTCGGGCGGCACGCTGTTCCTCGACGAGATCGGCGACCTGCGACTCGATCTGCAGGCCAAGCTATTGCGCGCGATTCAGGAGGGTGAGATCGAACGGCTCGGCGGCAGCAAGCCGATCAAGACCGACTTCCGGTTGATTGCGGCGACCAACGTCGATCTGGAGAAAGCGGTGAAAGAGGGACGCTTTCGCGAGGACCTCTTCTTCCGCATCAACGTCATTCCGATCACCCTGCCGCCGCTGCGCGAGCGTGCCGACGACATCCCGCAACTCGCCGATTTCTTCCTGCGCCGCTACAACAGCCGCTTTCGAAAACGCATCCAGGGCGTTACCGAGCCGACGCTGGCGATGCTGAAGAAGCACTGGTGGCCCGGCAACATCCGCGAGCTCGAGCACCTCATCGAACGGCTGGTAGCGGTCAGTGGTGACAAGGACTACATCTCCGAAGAGGATCTGCCGCTCGAGTTCCACTTCGCACAGCTCGATCCCAAGGAAACGCCGACCGGCAGCCTGTTCGTCGACGCGACCAATACGTTCGAGCGGAATTTCATTCTGCGAGCGCTGGAAAGGTGCGGTGGGAACGTGACGCGCACAGCAGAGTACCTTGGAGTTCCTCTCAGCACGCTGAAGTTCAAGATTCAGAAGCTCAAGGTGCGACACATTGCGAATCAACTTCGCGGCGCCTGAATAAAGCCAATAACTTGCCCTCAGGGGCCAAGTCATTACCTCTCTTTCTAACTGCTGATACCTCGCCACTAAACAGCGATTCCTGCTCGTGCGAACGCATGAGCGGCCAAACCATTACCCTCGCGGGCCAACCCAGATGAGGTCGCCCGTCGTGCCCGTCCGTATCGCAATTGCTGAATCTCGAATGAATTTCAGTTAGTGCCGTTTTGCCTCTTCATGGAATACCAGTTGCACACTGCGTATGCGTCGCGTTCGGCAGACGCGCAAACAAAAACTGGTCCCAGCGGAATTCCCCAAATGCAACCGTCCATGTTCAACCTTCGCGTGCCGCTACCGGCGCGCGATGAAGTGTTCCTGATGAACACGCTCACCGACGCGCAGCTCGTGGTGTCGCCGGACGTCGCGGAACTGCTTGACCGCGCGGCCGCTGGCGAGCTGCCCAGCGTGCTCGGTCCGACCGAAAATGAACAGTACGCGCTGAATCTGCTGTCGGAGAACGGCTTCCTCGTCGAGAACCGCACCGCGGACCGACGCCGCTTCAACGACTACATCACCGGCGTCAAGAGCAGCACCGACGAGCTCAACGTCACGATCCTGACGACGCTGCAGTGCAATTTCGCGTGCGACTACTGCTTCCAGGGCGATCACGGCGACTACAACCTGCACGCGGACAAGATGTCGATGGCGACGGCCGCGCGCGTCGGCGACTGGATCGAGCGCGAGCTCGATCGTGTGCGGCCCGAACGCCTGGTCCTCACCTTCTTCGGCGGCGAGCCGTTGCTCAACCTGCCGGTGATGTATCAGCTGAGCGAACGCCTGTGGAACGCCACGCAGGAACGCGGCGTGAAGATGTTCAACAGCATCATCACCAACGGACTGCTGCTGACGCCCGAGGTGGTCGATCGGATGCAGCCGTTCGGGTTGAACGGGATCAAGATCACGCTCGACGGCGACCGCGACACCCACAATCGTATGCGTCCGCTGCGCGGCGGCCAGGGCACCTTCGATCGCATCATCGAGAACATTCGTCG